>DAOTZM010000124.1:0-14234 GCA_034434035.1 Anaerolineales bacterium | reverse complement strand
CCTGACCGAAACGGCGCAATCCATCGGCGCGGTGAACACCATTTCGCTGCGCAACGGCCGCTTAATCGGCGACAACACCGACGCGCCGGGTTTTTTGTCAGATTTGAATCGGTTATTGGAAATTCGGAAGTCGCTATTCGATCTTCGAACCTCGAATACCGAATATCGAATATCGAATACCGAATATCGAATATCGAATATCGAATATCAACCCTCTGCAATCGTCCTCGGCGCAGGCGGTTCGGCCCGGGCAGTAGTTTACGCCCTCGTCAACTCTGGCTGGCAGGTCACAATCGCCGCCCGCCGCCCCGAACAGGCCGCGACCCTGGCGGAAGCCCTGCAAACAGCGTGTAGCCAGATTAAAGGGTTTGCTTTGAACGCGGTGGCAGGCTGGCGAGGAGACCTGCTGGTGAATACCACGCCCCTCGGCATGACCCCGGCTGTCGATACTTGCCCCTGGCCCGCAGGGATTCCCTTCCCGGCTGGGGCGGCGGTTTACGACCTGGTCTATAATCCCCGCGAAACGCGCCTCGTCCGCCAAGCGCGCGCCGCCGGCCTGCCCGCCCTCACCGGGCTGGGAATGCTTATCGAACAAGCCGCCCTCGCTTTTGAAATCTGGACCGGCTGCCAGCCGCCGCGAGAGACTCTTTGGCGGGTGGTGGGAAGCGGAAATTAGCGTGTAGCCATTTTTTTGCTGGCCGCTGACCCCTGACAACCACTAACTGCCCCCTGTTCACTGTTCACTGATAACTGTTCACTGATAACTGCCCCTGTTCACTGTTCACTGATAACTGATTACTGATTACTGATAACTGATAACTGATTACTGATAACTGGAGACTTTATGCTGCGCTTCCTCACCGCTGGAGAATCACACGGCCCCTCACTCACGGCCATCCTCGACGGCATTCCCGCCGGGCTGCCGCTCCATGCCGAAATCATCAACCGCGAACTGGCGCGCCGCCAGCAGGGTTACGGATCGGGCGGACGGATGAAAATCGAACGCGATACCGTCCAGATTTTGGGCGGGGTGATGGGCGGTGAGACGACCGGCGCGCCGCTTGCGCTGTTGGTCGAAAACGCCGACCACGTCAAATGGAAGGGTAAGCCCATCCCGCCGCTCACCACGCCCCGGCCGGGTCACGCCGATTTGACGGGCGCGGTCAAATACGGCTACCGCGACCTGCGTCCCACGCTGGAACGTTCCTCGGCGCGCGAGACGACCATGCGGGTGGCGGCGGGCGCCGTCTGCAAGCACCTGCTTGGGCAGTTTGGAATGGTCGTCGGCGGGTATGTCAAATCTATCGGCGAGGTGGAAGCCGATTTTAACGGAATGCCGTATCCAGCCCGGTTCGAGGCGGCGGAAAACTCTGACGTGCGCTGCCCCGATTCCATCGCCGCGGAACGCATGAGGGCGAGAATCCATCAAATTATCCAAAATAAAGACACCCTGGGCGGGGTGCTGGAGATTGTCGCGCTGAACGTTCCGGCAGGGCTGGGCAGTTACGCCCAGTGGGACAGGCGTTTGGAAGCCCGCCTGGCGATGGCCGTGATGAGCGTCCAGGCCATGAAAGGCGTGGAAATTGGCGCGGCCTTCGAGAACGCTCGCCTGCCCGGCACCCAGGCTCATGATTCCATCCACCTGACGACTGACACCAAACACCTGACACGTCTTACCAACCGCGCCGGCGGCACCGAGGGCGGCATTTCCAACGGCCAGCCGCTGGTCATCCGCGCGGCGATGAAGCCGATTGCGACCACGCTGACCCCGCAGATGACGGTGGACCTGGCGGCCGGGCAGGAGGGGCCGACGAAATACGAACGCTCCGATTTTTGCCCTGTGCCGCGCGCCGTGCCGATTTTGGAAGCGATGGTGGCGTTCGTCCTGACGGATGCCCTGCTCGAAAAACTGGGCGGCGATTCGCTGGCGGAGATGAAACCGCGCTTCGAGACCTTGCGCCAGGCGAGGTTAACAGATTTGCCGATGGATAATTTCGAACATATCTGGTGGGAAGCATGACACCCGGCCAAAAACGTGATAAATTTATACGCACGACATCACGCAGCGGCGGCAAGGATATGAATCATATTTTTCTCTACGGCCCCCCTGGTTCCGGCAAAAGCAGCGTTGGGCGCGTGCTGGCAGCCAGCCTCGACATGGAATTTATTGACCTCGACGCTGAAATTGTGGCGTTCACCGGCCAGTCCATCCCGCAGATTATAGCGGAATGGGGCGAATCGGGTTTCCGCGACCTCGAAGGCACGACCCTGCGGCGCGTGACCAAAGGCCCGTCGCGCGTCATCGCCTTGGGGGGCGGGGCGTTGCTGCGCGCCCAAAACCGCTCTCACGCCGAATCGAAAGGCGTGGTTGTTTCGCTCACAGCAGAAATCGAGACGCTCCAGCAGCGGATTGCGCAGGATACAAACGAACGCCCGCTCTTGGCCGATGATATGCCCGGCAAACTCGCCCGGCTGATGGAACGCCGTTCGGACCACTATCGCTCTTATGATTTGCGCGTAGCCACAGACGGCCTTGCTCCTGAAGATATTGCCTGGCACATCCAGGTCATGGTGGGACGTTTTCGGGTGGGCGGGATGGGCCAGCCCTATGATGTCATCGTCCAGCCAGGCGGGTTCGATGGATTGGGTGATTTGCTTCGCCAGCGCGGCTTGAATGGCCCGGCGGTCATTGTCAGCGATGAGAACGTCGCGCCGTTGTATGCCGAGCGGATTAGTAAGTTGCTGCGCCGCGCGGGTATTCAGTCTGCGCTGGTCACGATTCCCGCCGGGGAGGGGCATAAAAACATCGACACGGTGATGGAACTGTGGCGTAAATTCTTGGGACTTGGGCTGGACCGCAAAAGCACCATCCTGGCCCTGGGCGGGGGCGTGGCGGGCGACCTGGCCGGGTTCGCCGCTTCGACCTTTATGCGCGGCATGAATTGGGTGGCGCTGCCCAGCACCCTGCTGGCGATGGTGGATGCTTCGATGGGCGGCAAGACCGGTTTCGACCTGCCCGAAGGCAAGAACCTGGTCGGCGCGTTTTACCCGCCCCGGCTGGTGTTTGCCAACCCGTACATGCTCGCGACCCTGGAAGACGCTGAACTGCGCTCCGGGTTGGCGGAGGTCGTCAAGCATGGCGTCATCGCCGACCCGGCCCTGTTTACCCTGTGTTCGGGCGGCCTGGAGGCTGTCAAAGATGACATGGTGCAAATTGTCCAGCGCGCCATGGCGGTCAAGGTGCAAATTATCGAGGCCGACCCTTATGAAAAAGGCATTCGCGCGGCTTTGAACTTTGGGCATACCGTCGGACACGCCATCGAGACAGTCTCGGCGTACAGTATCCGGCATGGCGAGGCGGTGGCGATGGGCATGGTCGTCGAAGCCAAATTGGCCGAGAAGTTGTGGGTTTGCTCGAAGGGACTCTCTGACCGGATTGCGGCGACGCTTGCGAGCCTGGGGCTGCCCACTGAAATCCCGGCGGAGTTGCCGCGCGAAGTGCTGATGGCGGCCATGCGGCATGACAAGAAGCGCGAGTCGGGCGTCGTCCATTTTGCCTTGCCCGAAGAAATCGGCCAGATGCAGGTGGGAGTCAAACTCGAAAACCTGGAGATGGTCTTTGCGGAGGGGAAATGAGCGCAATCCTGGTTTTACATGGCCCCAACCTGAACCTGCTCGGGACGCGCGAGCCGGGAGTTTACGGAACCCGGACGTTGGACGACATCAATGCGCGCTGCATGTCGCTCGGCCAGGAGTTGGGCGTGGAAGTGCGCTGTTTCCAGTCGAATCACGAAGGCGCGCTGATTGACGCGCTGCACGAAGCGCGCACCTGGGCCGCTGGCGTGGTGTTCAATCCCGGCGGGTACACCCACACCTCGGTCGCTCTGCGCGATGCGATAGCGGCGATTGGCCTGCCGGTGGTCGAAGTCCACATCTCAAATGTGTACGCGCGCGAGGAGTTTCGGCACGCATCGCTGCTTTCGGCGGTGTGCCGGGGAAAAATCAGCGGCCTGGGCTGGCGCTCGTATACGTTGGGGCTGCGGTTTTTGGTGGACTTGCTCTGTGAAAAGTCTGCGTGATTTGGCTCGAATATCGGCCGAATAGGCAGTTGAGATTTACTCCCACTCGTCTGGGTTGTATTGGCGGATTTTCTTGATTGCCCCGCGCCGTTTTTTCTCGAAGACGCGCGCTGCGCTGGCAGCCACGCCGGGCTTTGTCTTTTTACGCGCTTTGGGTTTTTCTAACGCTTGCTGGATGAGGGCAGTCAGGCGCAGGATGGCCTCGGCCCGGTTTTGCTCCTGGGTGCGGTGGTTTTTGGCTTCGATGATGAGAACTCCCTCGGCTGTCACTTTTGTACCGGCCAGTTTCACCAGCCGTTCTTTGACATCTGCGGCCAGGGAGGGGGAGTTGTTCACATCGAAGCGCAACTGCACGGCCGTCGCTGCTTTGTTGACGTTCTGTCCGCCCGGCCCCCCGGCGCGGATGAACTCCAACTGGATTTCTTCATCGGGGATGGAGAGTTGGGGTGTGATTTGGGGCATGGCTTTAAATTGCGTCTTTTACTTTCCCAGCCAGGCTTCAATTTCCGCCAATATCTGGCTTAATGTCGGCTGGTCGGTTGGGGCGAGATGCTCTTTTACCCCAATGTGCTTATGATGAGGAAATGTGGCAATGTCTGGATGGTGAGGGGCATTGTCGTATCGGAATACACGTTTCCCGCGCGAAGGTATGTGCTGTGGTGGTTTTGATGTTCCCTCGCAATGCCCTTGCGGGCACGCGAGCCGCCAAGAACGACATTTTCGACCTTTTTTGCGTCTTTGCGTGAACCTTTTTTCATCGCAGATTTCAGAAACCACAAAGTCCGTCAGAACCAGAGTTTTTGCAAGAAAGGCAGGGCATGTTCGACCGCCAGGGCGCGATGACTCAGGCGGTTTTTTTCGTCCATCGAGAGTTCTGCCATCGTGCAGTTCATGTTTGGGATGAAAAAAATCGGGTCGTACCCGAATCCGCCCGTGCCTCGCTCTTCGGGGATGATTTCCCCATAGCAATTCCCCTCTGCAAACTGCGCCAGGCCATCGGGCGTTGCCACCGCGACGGTCGCGTGGAAATGCGCTGTCCAGGGGCGCGGTTTATCGGTCAGTTTTTCCAACAGGAAAGCGCGCCGGTCGGCGTCGGATGCGCCCGGCTTGCCAGAATAGCGCGCGGAATACAGACCCGGCTCGCCGCCCAGGGCGTCCACTTCCAGCCCGGAATCGTCTGCCAGGGCGACGAGTCCGCTGGCCTGGCTGTAGGCGCGCGCTTTTTTTCCGGCGTTTTCTTCGTAAGTGCTGCCATCTTCTACGACTTCAATATCCAACCCAATCTCTTTGGGCGTAACCAGTTCCACACCCAACCCATCGAGCAGGGCCCGAATTTCTTTCACTTTCCCTTTGTTACTGGTGGCAATGAGAAGTTTTTGCATTTGGACTCCAAAATCTCCAGATTTTGGAGTATTTTACCCGTTGATTTGCCTGGCCGCCCATTCGGCGTGCTCACGAATAAGCGGTTCTGCCTCGCTTTGGGCTGTTTCCAACGCTGGCAGGGAGTCCACATCCCGCGCGTTCCCGGCAGCGACGGCAATGTTGCGCAAATACCCGCGCCGTTTGGCGCGCTTGAGCGGACTGTCTTTGAATTTTTGGTTGAATCCTTCGGGGGTCAGCGCCAGTTCTTGCGCCAGGACCGGCAGGGGCAGCCCCTCGCGCGGCGCGAAGGCCGGGTCGCCGTGTCGGTGGGCAAAGCGAATGTTCCAGGGGCAGACTGCCTGGCAGATGTCACAGCCAAAGACCCAGTTGCCAACCTGCGGACGCAATTCGAGCGGGATTTCGGCCTTATTTTCGATGGTCAGGTACGAGATGCAGCGCCGGGCATCGATTGTGCGATTGGGCTGGATGCAATGCGTGGGGCAGGCCTCGATGCAGCGGGTACAGGAGCCACACTGGTCGCTGGTAAAAGGCCGGTCGGGCGGCAGGTTGAGTCCGAGCAGGATTTCGGCCAGCAGGAAGCAGGAACCGTTTCGAGGCGAGATGAGACAGGTGTTTTTGCCAATCCACCCCAGCCCGGCGCGCTGGGCCAGGTCGCGCTCCAGGAGGGGGCCGGTATCGGTGTACCAACGGTTGGGAACAGAATGCCCGACCTGTTCCTCGATGAAACGGACAAGGGCTTCGAGGCGCGGGGGCAGGACGAGGTGATAATCGTTACCCCAGGCGTAGGCGGCGATTCGACCGTAATTGGTACTTGGTAATTCGTGATTCGCGATTCGCGATTCGGATTCTGCCGAGGCAGGGTTGCTATAGGGAATGCCCAGGACGAGGATGGAGCGGCATTCGGGCAGGATTTGGCGCGGGTCGGCGCGGCGCGCGAGGGCGCGTTCCTCTGCGAGATAGGTCATCGGTCCGTGATTCCCCGCATCCAGCCAGCGTTGGTAAACTTCGAAATGGGCGGGCGGTTCGGGCGTAGTAATACCCGCCAGGGGAAATCCCAACTGGCGGGCATGCTCTTTGATGGCGCCGGCGAGTTCGACAGGACTCATGGAACGGTGATGATGACGAAAAGCGGTTTGCCGAAGGTGAAGCCATTGTTGTTGCGTAAAATCCAGTAGCCGCTGTAGGTTCCGGGAGTGAGGGGGGCTTTGAGGGTGAGCGAAATATCCGCTTCGGCGCCGGGCAGCACATCGCCGGTGAGCGCGGTTGCCTGCCCACCCATGCGGTTATCGCCATACGACCACATGATTTGGTAGCCGCGCGTCCAGGTACAGGTCCCGGTATTCCTGACCCGCCAGGTCTTGACGAATTCCTGGCCGGGGTTCATTTGCATACCGTCGGGAACTGAGACATCCGCGACAAAGACGGCGTCATCGCACAAGCCCTGGGTTGGCGTGGCTTCGGGGGTTGGCGTTTCGGTTGGGGGCAGGTTGGGGGTCTCGGTCGGCTGCGGGCTGGGTTCCGGCGTGTTGCCAGGGACGGCCCGGGCGGTTTGGGTCGCCTGGGCCATGATGGTTTCCACGACAGCGGTTTGGATGGCGTTGACATCGACGGGCGTAACCGTCGGCTCGGTCACGACGCTGCCGCAAGCGGCAAGCAAAAGGGTAAGGGTGAGTAAGATGATTCTCTTCATAATCCACCTTCTGGGGAGAGAGATAGGGGCGTTTCGTTCTCCAGATTCATTATATACCGCAACAGGTCGCATAACAATAAAAACCCCTTTCCCCCAAAGCGGTGATGGGGATGCGATTTTGGATTTTGGGTTGGTGATTTACGGTAACTATTCAGCCCTCACCCTCCGCCTCCCCGGCGGGGGATGGGACTCCCAAAAGCCCTCATGGACGCGGGCGGCTTCGTCTTCGAGCAGCGGGCCGAGGACTTCGACCGGGCGTCCGCCGCGCGCGAAGACCTCGCGGCAGGGCAGTTTGAGCGACTCTGGCGAATCGCCGGTCAGGGCGTAGAGTCCCTCTTGGCCCAAGGCATAGACGACGCGCCCGATTCCGCTCCAGAAGATGGCCCCGGCGCACATTGGGCAGGGTTCGGTGCTGGTATAGAGCGTGACCTTCCCCCATTCCATCCCCCTGTTTTCGCGCAGTTCAGCGAAAATGGGGGGAGACGAGGGGGGTTCAGGCGAAAACTGACGCGAGGCAAGCCGCGCCAGGTTGGTCTCGGCGTGGCCGGTGGCGTCGCCTTCGGTGATGACGGTGTTTTCGGCTTCGAGCAGGATTTGCCCGTTTTCATCGGCCAGCAAGGCCCCGAAGGGATGGTTGCCATGCTGCCGGGCGCGGGCGGCCAGGGCGATGGCGCGGCGAAGCAGGGGTAAATCAAATGGGCGCATGGGGTAATTATCTCACATTCAGATTGACATCTAAAAACAGTCAGGCAGGTTGCCCTGCCTGACTGTCTCCATCAACTGCGCAGTTTCGCGCCCAACTCATTCTCCAGCCGTCGGACGATGCGGTTGCGGAGGCTGGCCGCGTCTTTATCGGTCAGCGTGCTTTCGAGTGACTGGTAGGTGAGCGCGTAGGCGAGCGACTTCTTGCCTGCCCCAATTTGCTCGGAGCGGAAAACATCGAACAAGCGGACGGAGGCCAGCATTTTGCCGCCGGTCTGCTTGATGAGGGCTTCGACCCGGTCGGCGGGCAGGGCTTCATCGACGATGACGGCAATATCTTCCAGCACAGGCGGAAACTCGCTGACCGGGCGGATGGGATAGCCAGCCGGGAGCGCCGCCAGCACCGCTTCGAGGTCGAACTCTGCCGCCAGGACGGGGGAAACAAAGTCATAGTTTTCGGCGACGAGCGGGTGCAGTTCGCCGAAAACTCCCAGGGGAGTACCATTCAACAAAACGGAAGCGCACTTTCCGGGGTGGAAGGAGGGGTGTTCCGCCGGGACGTAGGTCACGTCGAGGCGCAGGGCCTCCATCAGGGCTTCGACAATCCCTTTGATGTCATAGAAATCGAGCCTGACGCCCACTTTGGCGTCCCAGGCGCTTTCGTAGCGTTTGCCGGTGAGGGCGAAGGCCAGGCGGCGCGGTTCGTCGGGCAGGTCACCCGCTTTGGGAATGTAGACCGAGCCGACCTCGAACAGGGCCAGCGTTTCGCGCAGGCGGGCGTTGCGCTCGACGACATTCAGCACCGAGCTGAGCAGCGAGCGGCGTAATACGCGCTTTTCGGGGGCAATGGGGTTGGCGAGTTGGACGTATTGTATCCCGCCCGGCAAGGGTTTTTCTTCCTGCTGGACAGGTCGGAGACCTGTCCCACCGGGCAGCAGTTTTTCTTCGATTTCGGGCGCGGTCATGCGGTGGGTGATGATTTCCTGCAAGCCGAGCGAGACCATCAGGTCGCGCGCGCGCTCTTCGGCCTCCAGCGAGGGGTTGCCGCGCTGCGGCGGGAGCGGGTCGGCCATCAGCGTTTCGGGGATGTTGTCGTAGCCGTACAGCCGGGCAATTTCTTCCATCACATCGGCCTTGCCGACCACGCCTTCGCCGATGTCCATGCGGAAGCGGGGGGCAGTGACGCGCAGATATCTGCTATTCGTTATTCGAGTATTCGAATTTTCTTCACATGCCGAATTATCGAATTTTCGAATATCGCAAGCAAATTCTAGCCGTTCAAGCAATTCTTTTGCTTTTTCTAGAGGAATCTCGATGCCCAACGCACGGCGAATATCGCTTTCACGAACTTCGACGACCGGCGTTTTGGGCGGCAGGGGATAGTTATCGACGATACCGGGGGCAACTTCGCCGCCGCTCCATTCGGCCATCCAATACAGGCAGCGCTTGAGGCCTTCCATCGCCACATCGGGATGCACGCCGCGCGAGAAGCGGTAGGATGCTTCGGAGGGCAGGTTGTGCTGGTTGGCGGTGCGGCGGATGTTGATGAAGTTCCAGGCGGCGGCTTCAAGCAGGATGTTTTTGGTGTTCTCGCCGACTTCGCTTTCCGCGCCGCCCATCACGCCTGCAATCGAGAGCGGGCCAGCCGAATCGCAGACCAGGACGTTGGATTCGGTCAGTGTCCGTTCGATGCCGTCGAGGGTTTTGAGTTTTTCGCCGGGTTGGGCAGTGCGGGTAGAAATGACAACTGGTTCGGACGGGTTAGCAACCCGCCCCACAAGCACGTCATAATCAAAAGCGTGCAGCGGCTCGCCGATTTCGAGCATGGTGTAGTTGGTGGCGTCGACAATATTGTTGATGGGGCGCATTCCAGCGGCGCGCAGGCGGCGCTGCGCCCAGTAGGGGCTGGGCTTGATTTCGACATCCCGAATCAGGGCCAGAGTGAAGCGCGGGTTGAGCGCGGGGTTGGCGATTTCGATTTTGACCTTGCCCTCAACACTTTCGCCGGTCACTGGGGATTGGTAATTGGGCTTCTTTAGTTCGCGCCCGGTCAGGGCCGCCACTTCGCGGGCGATTCCCAGCACATTGGCGTTGCGCGCCATGTTGGGGTTGATTTTGACCTCCAGCACCGCGTCGCCCATGTAGTCGGCCAGCGGCGCGCCAACTGGGGCGTCGTTGTCCAGGAAAATCACGCCTTCGTGTTCCTCGCTGATGCCGAGTTCCTTTTCGGAACAGACCATCGAGTAGGATTCTACGCCGCGAATTTTGGCGCGTTTGAGGGTGGTCAGCACCTGGCCTTCGGCGTGACCGTCGTAAATCTGCGCGCCCTCTTTGGCGTAGGCGACTTTAATCGGCTTTTCGAGTTTGCCCAGGCCTTTGTAGGGATACAGGTTCGGCGCGCCGGTCAGGACGATGTGCCAAACCTGCCCATCGAACAGTTCGCACAGCGTCAGCCGGTCGGCGTTGGGATGCGGGTTGACCGCGCTGATTTCGGCCACGACGATTTTTTCCCTGTCCCAGGCAATGCCTGAGACTTTGAAACCATGGTCGTCGCGGCTGGGCAGGGGCAGTCCGACGATTTGAATGTCTTCCACCTCCATGCCAGCCATCGTCAACAGACGGGCAATCTCAACGGCCTCGAGACCGGATATGTCTACGAAATCTTGCAGCCAGGAAAGGGGTAGTTTCATAAGATGCCTCCTCCGAATATTCGAGTATCCGATACTCGTTATTCGTTATTTGAGTCTGATAGCGCGGGTGTTTCATTCTCGATGATGTAATCTGATGATAACTCGCGGACAGCATAAGTTGCGCCGGGTTCATTTGCCCCGCGTTTGCTTTGTTTCAGGAAACCGATGTAACCGTTGATGAGCCTGGTCAGTTCTTCGCCATCATTGGCAAGACCCTGGTACAAAGCAGGTGGAATGTATTCCACTTTTCGAGCAAAAGCGATGTGACTGAGCGTTTCTTCAAGGGAGCCGCGAGCAATGTAGCAAAAGCGGACATTATCCTGGTAGTAAAAACGTCCATGCCCCTCGGCGATATTGGCCGGGATACTCTGCGCTGAGCGGCGAATTTGCTGGGCAAGGCTCCATTTTTCTTCAGCAGGCAGCAGCGGAATCACCTCTTTATGAACCCGGACGGCAAATACCAGCGAGTTCTTCCAAACATCCAATTTTTCGAGTCCGCTAATACTCATGATTTCTCCTTATTCGATATTCGTTATTCGAGTATCGAATATCGAGTATCGAGTATCGAGTATCGAGTATCGAGTATCGAATATCGAGTATCGAATATCGAGTATCGAGTATCGAATATCGAGCATCGCTCCCTAAAATTGTTCCAGGAAACGAATATCGTTGCCCCAGAAGTAGCGAATGTCGTTAATCTTGTGGCGCAGCATTAACTGGCGTTCGGGACCCATGCCGAAGGCGAAGCCGGAATAGCGGGCCGGGTCGTAACCGCCATTCGCCAATACAGTCGGGTGCACCATGCCGCAGCCCAGGATTTCGAGCCAGCCCGATTTCTTGCAAACCGGGCAGCCCGCCCCGCCGCAGACATAACATTCCACGTCCATTTCGGCGCTCGGTTCGGTGAAGGGGAAATGGTCGGCGCGGAAGCGGGTTTTGACATGGCGGCCAAACATGCGCCGGGCAAACTCGGAGAGCGTCCCTTTCAGGTCGCCGAGGGTGATGTTCTCGCCGACGACCAGCCCCTCCACCTGGTAGAACTGCACCTCGGAGCGGGCGGTAATCTGCTCGAAGCGGTAGCACATGCCGGGCAGGGCAATCCGAATCGGGGGCGGATTATGCGGATTGGCAGCAGAAAACTCGCGCATGGCGCGAACCTGGCCGGGCGAGGTGTGCGTCCGCAGGACCTGTTTCTGGGCATCGTCGGTTTCGCCAGTGTCGATGTAGAAGGTGTCCTGCATTTCGCGGGCGGGATGGTGCGGCGGAATGTTGAGCAGCTGGAAGTTGTACTCATCGCTTTCGACATCGCGCGCGGTGTAAACCTGGAAGCCCATCTCGGCCAGGATATCCAGCACGCGCCGCAGGTTTTGGGTGGCCGGGTGCAGGCGTCCATGCCGGAAGGGACGCCCAGGCAGGGTCACATCCAGTGTTTCGGTGGCGAGCGAACGCGCCAGCGCCGCCTGCTTGACGGCTTCCCGTTTTTCGGCAAAGGCCTGTTCGAGCGCGGCCTTGACCTGGTTGGCGCGCTGACCCACGAGCGGGCGTTCTTCTTTGGAGAGTGCCCCCATCTGGCTAAAGACACTCATCACCGGCGACGAGCGGCCAATGTTCGCCACCCGCCAGGCCTCGAGCGCCGCTTCGTCCTCGAGTTTCGCCAGCGACTCGAGCGATTCTTTCTCGATTTGCGCTAATTTTTCGAGCATAGCAACCTCCAATGTTCGTTATTCGATACTCGATATTCGATGTTCGAGTATCGAGCATCGCTCCCAACAAAAACCCTCCCGCCCAAATTGGGACGAGAGGGAGAGTCTCGCGGTACCACCCAAATTACTGCCAAAGCAGTCACTTTAGCCTGACGGTCGAACATCGATATTCGAATATCGGCTTCCCCGGTAACGTAGGGAACACGGCTCTGACTATTTGTGGCGCAAGATAATATCTTACGCTGCGTTCACCGGAGCGGCTCGCGGGGGAACTTCGATTGGGGTGGGTTGAGCGCAGTCTCAGCGGTGGTCCCGATGACCGCCTGCGCATCTCTGGCAACTGCTGCCAATCTACTTTCCCCGGTCCATGCCGTTGGAAAGGCTCGCCTGTTGGGGGTAATTATCGTCAAAATGGGGGCGGTGTCAAGGTTAAAAAACCTCCCCCGGGTTCGGGGGAGGAAATTCGAGAGCGGTTTAGTAGTCCATCCCGCCGCCCGGAGGCATGGCCGGAGCCTTGTCTTTTTCGGGAACGTCGGTAATCAACACTTCGGTGGTCAGCATCATGGCCGAGATGGAGGCGGCGTTTTCGAGCGCGCCGCGCACAACCTTGACCGGGTCGATGATGCCAGCCTTAATCATGTCGGTATATTCACCGGTCAGCACGTCGTAGCCGATGTTCTTGTTCTTCTTGGCAGCGGCTTCGCGGCGGACGCCGTCGATGATGACGGAGCCATCCTGCCCGGCGTTGGCAGCCAATTTGCGGATGGGGGCCTCAAGCGCTTTGCGGACGATGTTAATCGCAACTTTCACGTCATCGTTTTCGGGCTTGAGTTCATCCAGCACGCTGGCGGCATTGATGAGCGAGATTTCGCCGCCGGCCACGATACCTTCTTCGACAGCCGCGCGGGCAGCCGAGAGGGCGTCTTCGACGCGGTGCTTCTTTTCCTTCAGCTCGGTCTCGGTGGCAGCGCCAACGCGGATGATGGCAACGCCGCCCGCCAGTTTGGCAACCCGTTCCTGGAGTTTTTCGCGGTCGTAATCGCTGGTGCTTTTGTCGATTTCGACGCGAATCTGCTCGACGCGGGCCTTGATGAGTTTCTCATCGCCCTTGCCGCCGATGATGGTGGTGTTGTCCTTGTCGGCGGACACTTTGTCGGCGCGGCCCAGGTCTTGCAGGGTGGTGGTTTCGAGCTTGCGGCCAGTCTCTTCGCTGATGACGGTGCCGCCGGTCAGGATGGCGATGTCTTGCAGCATGGCCTTGCGGCGGTCGCCGAAGCCGGGGGCTTTGACGGCCAGCACGTTGAGCATACCGCGCAGTTTGTTCAGCACCAGGGTCGCCAGCGCTTCGCCGTCGATGTCTTCGGCGATGATGACCAGGTCGCGCTTGCCAATCTGTACCAGTTTTTCGAGAATCGGGACGATATCCTGGGCAGCCGAAATCTTCTTCTCGTTAATCAGGATATAGGGTTCGGAAATCACCGCTTCCATGTGCTCGGCGTCGGTGATGAAATAGGGCGAAATGTAACCGCGGTCGAACTGCATCCCTTCCACGTATTCGGTTTCGAACTGGAGGGATTTGCTTTCCTCGACGGTAATGACGCCGTCTTTGCCGACCTTGTCCATCACGTCCGCAATCAGGTTGCCGATTTCAGTATCAGCAGCCGAGTTGGTGGCAACCGAAGCGATTTCTTCCTTGGTGTTAATGCTGACCGCGCTCTTGCGCAGGGCTTCCACAACCTTGTCGGTCGCAACTTCGATGCCGCGTTTGAGCATCATCGCGTTGTAACCGGCGGCCAGGGCCTTCAGGCCTTCAGTTACGATGGCGTGCGCCAGCACGGTGCTGGTGGTGGTGCCGTCACCAGCGATGTCATTGGTCTTGGAGGCGGCTTCCTTCAGCAGTTGCGCGCCCATGTTTTCAAAGGGGTCAGAAAGTTCGATTTCTTTGGCAACCGAAACGCCATCGTGCGTAATGGTCGGAGAGCCGAAC
>DAOTZM010000123.1:0-2093 GCA_034434035.1 Anaerolineales bacterium | reverse complement strand
GTCCGATAAATCGGACTTTTTAGCCCTGTTCACAGGGCGCTGCCACCTGGCCCGGTGATTCATCACCGGGCAAAGCCGTAAAACCACAAATTCCAGCAGAATCAGCCAAATTCAATCAAAAACCCCCGCCTTATTCAGGCGGGGGTTTTCTTCACCAGGTGGACCTGAGGGGATTCGAACCCCTGGCCTCCTCAGTGCGATTGAGGCGCGCTCCCAACTGCGCTACAGGCCCACAAAACGAGCGAAAAATATTCTAACTGACCGGGGGATGAATGTCAAGCAAAAAACGGGCGCAAGTGGTATATTTCGACCATGCGCCTGCTCTTCGTGGCCGATGGCCGCTCCCCAATTACCCTGAACTGGATTCGATACTTCGTCGAACGCGGCGATGACGTTTTCCTCGCCTCCACCTTCCCCTGCCGCCCCGAACTGTCTTTAAGCGGGATGGAAATCGTGCCGGTTGCCTTCTCTGGCCTGAAAACCGCTCCCGAAGCGGGTTCCACTCCCAAGCGTGGGATGTGGGGCGCTTCGACCCTGAAACTGCGTACCGTTATTCGGCAGTGGCTTGGCCCGCTGACGGTTTTCCGCGCGTCCCGCCGCTTGCGCCGGTTCATCGAACAGGTCCAGCCCGATATCGTCCACGCCATGCGGATTCCCTACGAGGGCATGTTGGCCGCCGATGCGGCTGGCCTCGCGCCGTTGGTTGTTTCGGTTTGGGGCAACGATTTCACCCTCCATGCTCCCGCTGCCCCGCTGATGCGTCACTACACTGAATGGACTCTCAAGGCAGCCGACGCACTGCACGCCGACTGCCAGCGCGACATCCGGCTGGGCAAACAGATGGGCTTCGACCCCAACCGCCCCACGTTGGTCACGCCGGGCAACGGCGGAATCCGAACGGACGTGTTTTACCCGCCCCAGTTGCCGCAAACCGCCCCGCTGGTGGTCAATCCGCGCGGGCTGCGGGCCTACATCCGCAGCGATGCGTTTTTCGCGGCCATCCCGCTGGTGCTGAGGGAACGTCCCGAGGCGCGCTTCGCCTGCGCGAGCATGGCCGGGGTGCGGGAGGCCCTCGAAACGGTGGCGCGGCTGGGCCTGGAGTCGGCGGTGGAACTGCTCCCGGCGCGGCCCCACGCCCAAATGGCGGAACTCTTCCGCGCGGCGCAGGTCGCCGTCTCGCCTGCCACCCACGATGGCACGCCCAATACCCTGTTGGAGGCGATGGCCTGCGGCTGCCTGCCGGTGGCGGGCGACCTGGAGTCTATTCGCGAGTGGATTAAGCCGGGCGAAAACGGCCTGCTGGTGAACCCCGCTGACCCGCAAGCCCTGGCAGCGGCCATCCTGCGCGGGTTAAACGACGCCGCCCTGCGCCGACAGGCCGCTGAGAAGAATGCGGCTATCATCGCAGAGCGGGCGGAATACGCGCGCAACATGGCGCGGGTGGCCGGGTTGTACGAAAGACTAATCTGATGCGGCGGGCGGGCGCGGGGCGCGCAGTTCGGCCAGTTGTTTTTCCAGTTCCTGGCGGCGCGT
Source organism: Anaerolineales bacterium (assembly GCA_034434035.1). Taxonomy (GTDB): domain Bacteria; phylum Chloroflexota; class Anaerolineae; order Anaerolineales; family Villigracilaceae; genus UBA5195. The sequence continues at coordinate 560 of DAOTZM010000123.1, read as the reverse complement.
TTCGGCGGCGGATTTGATTTCGCCGAAGAAACGATTGGAGCGGGCGCGCAGTTCGCCGCGCAATTGCTCGCCGCTTTCGGGGGCAAACAACAGGGCCAGGCTGGAACCAACCAGCCAGCCCACGAACAATCCGATTAAGAAGCCAAAGATACGTCGCATACGCTCTCCTTTCTGTGGCGCGAAGCAGGGTTCGCCTGACGAATTATAACCGGTTTGGAATCCACCAATCTCCACAAATCTTCACGAAAAATTCTGGTTCTGACGGACTTTGCGGTTTCTGAAATCTGCGATGAAAAAAGGTTCACGCAAAGCCGCAAAGACGCAAAAAAAGGTCGAAAACCTGGCGTTCTTGGCGGCTCGCGTGCCCGCAAGGGTATTGCGAGGGAACATCAAAGCAACCACAAAGAACAGCAGAATCAGGAATGTTTAAGGTAAACCTGGAAGGAGGTCGAGCAGCGGCTGGGTTTGCCGCGTATCGAGACCGGTTCGATGGTCAGGGAGGGCGTTCGACGCGAATCCAGAAGCGGCATGGTCAATATATCATTTTTATCCCCAGGTTT
>DAOTZM010000122.1:0-25068 GCA_034434035.1 Anaerolineales bacterium | reverse complement strand
TTGTGGTTTTACGGCTTTGCCTGGTGATGAATCACCGGGCCAGGTGGCAGCGCCCTGTGAACAGGGCTAAAAAGTCCGATTTATCGGACGCTGCGTGATAGCCCGGACGTTTACGTCCGGGCAGGAAATAGCAAACCACAAATTCCGTTAGAACAAGAAAATATCAATCGCCAACTGCCCTGGGACCAGCGCGTGCGCATGGCATTGGGAACCGCGCGCTACGCGGGCATCCGGGTCGGGTCGTCGGTCTTGTTCGGGCTGGATGGTGAAACATCCGAAACCATCCGCGAGACGATTGACAAGGTAGAAGAACTGCTGGCCGAAGACTTGCTGATGATTGCCAGCCCCAACATCCTGACCTATCATCCCAACACCGAAATCACCCGCCTGCATGAAATGGAGAACAGGCTCGATTATCATTCCGCCAATCTCGATAACCGCCCACCCTATTCGTATTTCGAGGAAGCCTTCCCGGCGGTCGTCACGCGCAACTTGAGCGAAGAAGACATCTGGAACATCCACCAGCAGACGCAGGAACGCTGGGGCGTGAAGCGCAACGCCAACCCCATGCCGCCGACTATTTTAGAAGAGTCCTGACGTGACACCCTCCCACCCTCCCGGAATGCGCCATTTCACCGTCCTGTGGCTGGGGCAGGTCATCTCCCTGCTCGGCAGCGCCATGACCTGGTTTGCCTTTACCCTCTGGGCCTGGCAAAAGACAGAACAAGCCTCCACCCTGGCGACCATCAGTTTTTTCGCCTTCCTGCCAACGGTATTGCTCACGCCCATCGCCGGGACCTTCGTTGACCGCTGGAACCGCAAACTGGTGATGCTGTTCAGCGACCTGGGCGCTGCGCTCGGCACGCTGGCCGCCCTGCTCTTGTTCCTCTCTGATAAACTGGAAATCTGGCACGTGTACCTCATCAGTTTGCTGGCCGGTTTTTTCACCGCCTTCCAGTACCCGGCCTACAACGCGGCGGTCACGACCATGCTGCCCAGGGAACAATACATGCGCGCCGAAGGAATGCTCGGCCTGGCCCCGGCCATCTCGACCATCTTCGCGCCGCTCCTGGCCGCCGTTTTGCTCCCGCGCATTGGCGTTACTGGCATCATGACCCTCGACCTGCTGACTTTTGGCGCGGCGTTCACCTCCCTGCTCCTGATTCGCGTCCCACAGCCTGCCGCCAGCAACGTTGGGGCGCAAAGCCGCGGCTCGTTCTGGCAAGAGACCGGCTTCGGCTTTCGCTACATCCGCCAGCGCGCCAGTTTGCGCGGGCTGGTCATCTTATTCATGGCGGCCAACTTCTTCCTTGCCATTGGCACGACGCTCATGGCCCCGATGATTCTTAGCCGCACCGGCAACAGCGAGAGGTCCCTGGCAAGCGTCCAATCGGTCGGCGCGGTCGGCGGCCTGGCGGGCGGGACGGCGCTCAGCCTGTGGGGCGGCCCCAAACGGCGCATTCACAGCATCCTGCTCGGCGGCGCGGGGGCCTGCCTGCTGGGCATCACCTGGCTGGGGCTGGGTTCCACCCTGCTGCTGTGGGCCATTGGCAGTTTTTTCTTTTCGTTTTTCGAGCCATTCGTCGAGGGCGGCAACCTGGCGCTGTGGCTCTCCAAAGTGGAAGCCGATGTGCAGGGGCGCGTCTTTTCGGCCCGTCACCTGCTGGTACAAATCCCGTACCTGCTCGGCGTGTTCGCGTCCGGCTGCCTGGGCGATTGGCTGGGACTCTCGTTTATGCTCGTTTTGGCCGGCCTGGCCGGGCTGACCGTGTTCCTTTCCGGGTATGGGATGACCGTCGTTCGCCAGGCCGAAATTCTCCTGCCCGACCAACCTGGAGGCTGAAATGGAATGGATGATCGGAATCGGCATTGTGGTTGTCGCCGCAATTGCGCTTTACCTGCTCGACCGCGAAATCTACTTCTACGAAGGAACCCACCTCGGGCCGCGTGTCCAGGGCTGGCTGTATGACCATTGGGCCAAGAAATATGACCAGGGGAAGCAGGAAAGCCAGGCGCGTGATGCGGAGATGCTCGCCCAGCCGCTCTTGAAGGTACTCCAAAAGACCCCCTCCCCGCTGATTCTTGACCTGGCAACCGGGACAGGGCGCCTGCCCTATGCCTTGCTCCGCGAACCCGATTTCCGAGGCCGGGTGATTGCCGTCGATGTCTCGGTGGGGATGTTGGAGCAGGCCGCCAAACGGTTGGACGAGTTCGGCGACCGGGTGACGCTTCTTCGTCACTTGAATTTTCCGCTGCCCTTCCCGAATGATTCATTCGGCCTGGTCTGCTGCGTGGAGGCGCTGGAAGTGATGCCTGAGATGGAAGCCCCGCTGCGCGATTTGTACCGGGTTTTGCGTCCGGGCGGGTTGCTGCTCACCTCGCGCGGCACCCAGGCTTCGGGGCGTTTGTCCAAGGTGCGGACTGTGGAACAGTTCAGGCAAATGATGGAAACGATTGGGTACGAACAAATCGAAATCATCCCCTGGTGGCGCTGGTTCGACCGGGTGACAGCCCGCAAGCCGGGCAAATTCATCCCTCCGAAAACGCAGGAACTCACCGATGCCTTGAAATGCCCAAAATGCGAGCAAACCAGCCTGAACGCCGGCCTGCTCTGCCAAAATTGCGGGGCGCAATTGGCAAAAAACCAGGCAGGGGTCATCCTATACTAAAACATCACCCCGTCCCAACCGAAAGCGCGCGCGTTGTTTCGAGCAGTTTTTCGCGCCTGGCATAGGCTTCGCGCCCCATCGACACGTCCATGCCCATCAGCACCCCTCCGGCAACCGGCGGGGCATCCAGATGGATGAATTTTGCCAGCGGCGCGGTCGTCCGCACCGTTTCACGCAGCGGCGCGATGATACTTTCCCCAGCCTTGTACACACTCCCGGCCAGGATAACCTCCACCGGCTCATGCTCCGCTTCGATTTGGCGGATGATGGCGCAGGCCAGTTCGCCCAACTCACGCCCGGCCCATTCTACAATCCTGCGGGCGACAGCATCCCCCTCCTGCGCGGCTCGGAAGACGAGCATCGCCCAGCCTGAATCGGGATGATATTCATTGAGCGCCAGGCCGTGAACCAGGTCGTACAGGTCCTTTGCGCCGGTTTTTTCGAGCAGGAGCGGGGTCAGGGTGGTCGGCGGCGCGCGGCGAATCCATTCATAGTTGACGGCGATAATGGCCTGCTCGACGATTTCCCAGGCCCCGCCCAACTCGCCAAAGCGTGAGCCATGCCCGGTAATGCGTCCCGTCTGACCGTTTTTCCCCCGTCCGCGCGCGTTGTTCGATGACCCGGCAGAGACGCACGCGCCCCAGCCTTCACTTGTCCCGGCGTACAGACCAAGCGCGCTGTCGTTGTCGAGGCGCATCGGCATCGTCAGGCCAATTTCGGCCAGCGCGTCGATATGCGGCTCGTGTTCATCGTCCCAATCGTAGCCGGCCAATCCCATCCCGGCGGCCTTAAGGTCTGGAATTGAAAGTTTGGCCTGCGCCAGGGCGTTCCGGGTGGCTGCGTGAATGGACTGTTTGAAACCATCCCACCCAACCACTTCATGATTGCCCGGCCCGCCCAGCCCATAGCCAAGCGCGTTACCCTGTTCATCCGCCACCAGCGCGGCGGTCTTGGTGCTTCCGACATCGATTCCGAGAAAATATTGTTTGGGTGGCATGATGGTCTCTTCCTGTTTGGGATGGGTGAAATTATACCCTTGCCAAAAGTCAAGTTATAATCCTCCTATCGAACCCGTTGATTGGATGTTTCGCCAGACATTGCGGCGTCTTGCCGCCAGGAGGTGACAACGATGGTCGACCTGCTGGAGCGTTATCACTTCCGCTGCCAGGATGGAACGATGCGTGTTTCAAAACGGGAATTTGTGGGATAATCGCGCCGGTATTCACACTTCCCTTTTGGAGCATCGATGATTCCCGGTCTGGATGGCCTGCGCGCTATTGCATTCCTGCTCGTCTTTGCCTGCCACACCGATTACATCCTGGTTGGCTGGACAGGCGTTTTGTTATTTTTCGTCCTTTCGGGGTTCCTGATTACCGGCATCCTCAACAAAATGAAGGCCCGGTTTTCCGGCAGAGAGTTCTTCGTCAAGTTTTATGGCCGCCGCTTCTTAAGGATTTTCCCGCTTTATTACCTGTACCTGTTCCTGATGATAGGCGCGGCCGCCCTGCTGCTGGGGGTCGGATACCGCATCAATTACATGAACGAGTTTTACCGGCAGGTTCCCTACGCCTTTGTCTACCTTTACAACTTTTTCTACGCCAGTTCCACCTTCACCCAGCATAAATTCCTCGACCATTTCTGGTCGCTCTCGGTCGAGGAACAATTTTATATCTTCTGGCCGCTCCTGATTTTCCTGACCCCCGAACGCTGGCAAAAAAGACTCTTCCTGGCCGTCATCGTCCTGACGCCAGTTTTCCGCCTCGCCACGGCTTACGCCCTGCGCTCGGGCATGTTCCCGTTCTTTACCGGCGACATCCCGCTCGGCATCTACCCCCTGCCCTGGACTCACATCGACGCCTTTGCGATGGGGGCCTACATCTCCCGTTATGAAATTCCCAGGCCGAAGCTGCAACTCGCCTTGCTGCTGATTCTCGTTCCCGCAGCAGGGTTCGCCAGCCAGTACATCTCCTCTGGAACGCTGACCCCCTCCGGCACGCTGATGGATTTGACCTCGCTGGGCTACACCTTCCCAATTGCGAACGCCCTCAAGCACATTTGGGGCTACTCCCTGCTCAATTACCTGTTTGCCGTCCTGATTTACTGCGTGGCCCGCGAGGGGTTGTTCACGCGCCCGCTGGAGTGGAAGCCGTTGGTTTACCTGGGGAAAATCTCTTACGGGATGTATGTCTTCCACTTCAGCATGACCTGGTTTGCTTCCCGCATCCGCGATGCTGCGCCAATGTCTGAAGACCTGGCGAAACTGCTGACCGCCCTGATTGCCTTCGGGCTGACGTTTGTCCTGGCTTCGTTGAGTTACCGCTTCGTAGAAAACCCCATCCTCTCGCTGAAAGACCGTTATTTTGGGATTCACAATTAAACTTTTGGCAGCAATTCTCAACATGAATTGCCAGGCGAACGCCCCGAAGGTTTTTCGAGCGCAATTTGCGTGATTTTGAGAAACCGCTCAGCTGAGCGCTCGCGGGACGGTTCGAAACCAAATTGAGGATTGCCGAACCTTCGGAACGGTTTGCGGATAATTTGTGGTATACTTGCGCCGCTCCCCATCCGGCGGAGCAACATTTTGCCTGGGACGGGCAACAAGCGTCCCTGGGCGGGTTATATAGCCTGGAAAGGCTCACCCCCGCCAAACTCACTCCGTCTCGCGTTCCGGCGGGAACGAGCGGCAGACGGAAACCATAAGGAGAAAAAATGGCAGTTATCTCAATGAAAGCCCTCTTGGAGAGCGGCGTCCATTTTGGGCATCGCACCAACAAGTGGGACCCGCGCATGAAGCCGTACATCTTCACCGAGCGCAACGGCATCCATATCATCGACCTGCAACAAACGGTCAAATCGCTCAACACGGCCTTCAACATTACCCGCGACGCCATCATGAACGGCGGTACGGTCTTGTTTGTCGGCACCAAGCGCCAGGCCCAGGAAACCGTCCGCGAAGAAGCCGTTCGCTGCGGGATGCCCTACGTCACCGAGCGCTGGCTGGGCGGCATGCTCACCAACTGGAACACCATGCGCGCCCGTATTGATGAAATGGAACGCCTGGAAGCCATGCGCGACAGCGGCGACATCAACCGCCTGACCAAAAAAGAAGGCCTGCTCATCCAGCGCGAAATCACCCGCCTGCAAACCCGCCTGGAAGGCGTTCGCCACATGAAGCGCCTGCCCAGCCTGGTGTTCATCGTTGATGTTGGGCGTGAATATGCAGCCGTGCATGAGTGCAACCTGCTCAACATCCCAGTGCTGGCGCTGGTCGATACCAACTGCAATCCCCAGAACGTCGATTACATCATCCCCTCCAACGACGACGCCATCCGCGCCATCAAACTGCTGGTTGCCAAAGTGGCCGACGCGGTGCTGGAAGGCAAAGCCATGCGCAAGGACGAAGACCTGGGCGCAGACGACCTCCTGACCCCGGTCTCGGTCTCTGCCCCGGCCGGCCGGCCCAGCCGCGTGGTTGACATGGAAGACGACTCCAGCGACGAAGAATTGTTGGGCAAATCTACCCTGGCCAAACTTGCCAAAACCGCTGAACCGGAAGCAGAAGCGGCTGCCGAGACCGAGCCGGAAGCCACCGTCGAAACCGAATCAGGTATAGATTCAGCGGCAAACAAAGAAACCCCTGCGGCAGAATAATTTTTCCCCGCAAAAAACGCGGGCTTTCCGAGATGTTATAGAACTTCTTGAAGAGGAACAAACATGGAAATTACTACCGAAATGATTAAAGAACTGCGCACCGCGACCAACGCCGGCGTGCTGGACTGCCGCAAAGCACTGACAGAAGCCAATGGCGACTTCCAAAAGGCGGTCGATTGGCTGCGCGAAAAAGGCATGGCAACGGCAGCCAAACGCTCCGACCGCACCGCATCGAACGGCATCGTAGAACTGTACTCGCACGGCGGCGGGCGCGTCGGCGTAATGGTCGAAGTCAATTGCGAGACCGATTTCGTCGCCCGCTCCGAATCCTTCCGCAGTTTTGCGCACGAAGTCGCGCTGCAAATTGCCGCCCAGGCTCCGCAATACGTCTCCGAAGCCGAAATCCCAGAAAGCGTGCTGGCGCATGAAGGCGAAATCGCCAAAAAGCGCGCCATGGAAGAAGGCAAGCCCGAGGCCGTCGCCGCGCGCATCGTCGAAGGCCGCCTGAACAAGTTCAAGGATGAAGTCTGCCTGCTGCGCCAGGCCTACATCCGCGATGAAGATACCACCATCGAAAAACTGTTGCACCAGACGGTCGCCAGCACGGGTGAAAACATCATCATCCGCCGCTTTGCCCGTTGGGAACTGGGCGAAGGCCTGACTAAATAAATCCAAAAAAGCCAACCGGGCGGTTGGCTTTTTTTTTGAAACCCAGGAGAATCTATGTCCGAACTAAAATACAAGCGTGTTCTGTTGAAATTGAGCGGGGAGTCTCTGGGAGGGGAAGACGGCTTTGGCGTCAGTGTGTCTGAAGCGGAGGCCATTGCCCGTCGGGTGCAGGAAGTTCACGAAATGGGCGTGGAAGTGGCGATTGTGATTGGCGCCGGGAATCTCTGGCGCGGCAAGCAGGGACTCGACCGGGGCATGGACCGCGCCACAGCCGATTACATGGGCATGCTCGGCACGATGATGAATTCGCTGGCCCTGATGGATGCCCTGGAACGCGCCGGGGTCTACACCCGCGTCATGTCGGCCATCGAAATGCGCGCCATTGCTGAGCCATACATCCGCCGCCGGGCCATTCGCCATCTCGAGAAGAAGCGGGTCGTCATCTTTGGGGCCGGGACAGGCAATCCCTTTTTCTCTACCGATACCGCTGCCGCGCTGCGCGCCACCGAAATCGACGCCGACGTGGTCATCAAGGCCACCAAGGTGGACGGCGTGTACGACTCTGACCCTAAGAAAAACCCGAACGCGGTCAAGTTCGACGAATTGACCTATATCGACGTGCTGAATGCGCGCCTGCAGGTAATGGACAGTACCGCCATCACGCACTGCATGGAAAACAAAATCCCCATCCTGGTTCTCAACCTGTGGGATCAAACCGCCCTGACCAGCGCCCTCAACGGCAAAAAAGTTGGGACACTGGTTCACGCGTAAACCATGCCAGGAGACGCCTCATGGGGCGTCTCTTTGATTCCTGCCAGGATTTGAGAGCAGGCGCGCAGGTTTTGCCAGCCCAGGCAAGGTATCGTCGGGGCTGGTTACAGGTAGTGGCAAAAATTCAATTTTTAGTGTATCCTTGCAAGGAAATCAATCTCTCCCCAAAATCCAGGAGGTCGCGGTGATTAAAGAACTTCTCAAAGAGGCCGAAGCCCACATGCAAAAGTCCATTAGCGTGTTGCAGGAGGATTTGAGTTCCATCCGCACCGGGCGCGCCCACCCAGGACTGGTCGAAAAGATTCAGGTGGAGTATTATGGAGCGCCCACGCCCCTCATCCAACTGGCATCTATCAGCGTCCCCGAACCACGCGCATTGATGATTAAACCCTTCGACAAAACCACCCTGAAAGCCATCGAACGGGCCATCCTGGCATCCGACCTGGGCCTGACGCCCAACAACGACGGGATTGCCATTCGCCTGAACCTGCCCCCGCTCAACGAAGAGCGCCGCCGGGATTTGGTCAAGCACGTCAACCATCGCCTGGAAGAAGCGCGGGTAGCGCTGCGCAACATCCGCCGTGATGCCATCAAGGACATCAAGGAATACGAGAATGAAAAACTCATCTCCGAAGATGACCGCAAGCGCGGCGAAGAAGAACTGCAAAAAATCGTCGACCGCCTGATTGGCGATATCGAGAAAATCGGCCAGAGCAAAGAAAAGGAGATTATGGAAGTTTAACCTTCCATGACCCCATGAGCACAAGCCAGCCACCAAAAGTCCCCGAAGCGCAGCGGAGCGGGAACGTCCCCGAAGCGCAGCGGAGCGGGATTGCCGGGAAACTGCCCAGCCACGTTGCCATCATCATGGATGGCAACGGCCGCTGGGCTTTGAAGCGCGGATTGCCTCGCCTGGCGGGTCACAAGGCCGGCACCGAAAACCTGCGGCGCATCATCAAAGCCTGCGTTGAATTCGGTGTTAAGTACCTGACGATTTACGCCTTCTCCACCGAAAACTGGGGCCGCCCGCAGGAAGAAGTGACCGGCCTGATGCGCATCCTGGAGGATGTCATCGACCGCGAACTGGCAGAACTGAGCGAGCAAGGAGTCCAGTTGCGTCACATTGGGCGGCTGGAGCGATTGCCGGCTTTCCTGCAAAAGAAGGTGCTGCACGCAATTGAAATGACCCGCCATAATGACCGCCTGATTATCAATATCGCCTTCAATTACGGCGGGCGCGATGAGATTATCCACGCCATCCAGCAAATCATCCGCGACGGTGTAGCGGCGGAGGATGTCACCCCCGAGCTGGTCAGCCGCTACCTTTACACAGCCGGGACGCCCGACCCCGACCTCATCATCCGCACGTCGGGCGAACTGCGCATCAGCAATTTCCTCATCTGGCAGGCGGCCTATTCTGAATGGTATGTCACGCCGACCTACTGGCCCGATTTCGGAAAGGAGGAATTCCGCAAGGCATTGGACGAGTTTGCCCGGCGCGACCGGCGGTATGGTAAAGTGACCTCGGCAGAATACGAGGAAAGCCATGCGTAACCGCGTCCTCTCCGCCCTTGCCCTGCTGGCAATCGGGTTTCCTGCGTTGCTGCTGGGGGGCATCCCATATTACATCTTTTTTGGCTTTTTCCTGGTTACTGCAATCTGGGAATATGTAAATATTGCCATTGGCTGCGGCGCGCGTCCCTCGCGCTGGCCGGTGGTGATAGGGGTAGTGGCGATTACCGCCGCGCGCTATTTCTTCCCGGCCTATGCCACGCCTGCCCTGGCGATTTCCATCCTGGCCCTGATGATTTACCACCTGGTGGATTACGAACGCGGGCGTGACCAGGCCGGCACCGATTTCGCCATCGGCGCAGGCGGACTGGTCTATATCGGCTGGATAGGCAGTTACCTGCTCGATATTCGCGCCCTGGATAACGGAGCCTGGTGGGTCTTGTTCATCCTGCCGACCGTTTGGGGCGTCGATACCGGGGCGTTCATGCTGGGCGCAGTCTATGGCAAGCATCGCATGGCCCCGCGTTTGAGTCCCAAAAAGTCGTGGGAGGGTTTTGCCGCAGGCGTCTTTACCGGCGCGCTGACAGGCGGTTTTTTTGCTTACGCATTCTCCACTTGGGGACCGCTCAACCTGTCCATCTGGCAGGGAGCGCTCTTCGGACTGTTCGCCGGGCTGCTCACCCCCTTTGGCGACCTGGGCGTGAGCATGCTCAAACGCCAGGCAGGCATGAAAGACTCTGGGACACTCCTGCCGGGTCATGGCGGCGTCTTAGACCGCATCGACTCGTGGTTGTGGGGCGCGGTGCTGGGCTGCTACTTCGTCAAATTGTTCGTTTGGTGACGCCAGCCAGCGTCACCTTTGTTTTATTCGAAAGGAGATGGATATGGAAAAAACCATGACCTCGCGCGTGCCAACTCGCAACCTGGCCCTCGAACTGGCGCGCGTGACCGAAGCCGCCGCCCTTTCCGCCGGTCGCATGATGGGACGCGGCGATAAAATTGCCGCCGACAAAGCCGCAGTGGACGCCATGCGCCTGGTGCTCAACACCATCGTCATGAAAGGCGTGATTGTGATTGGCGAGGGCGAAAAAGACGAGGCCCCCATGCTCTTCAACGGTGAGCAGGTTGGCACGGGCAATGACGGCCCCGAGGTGGATATTGCAGTTGACCCCATCGATGGCACTCGCCCGCTCGCCAACGGCAACCTCAACTCCATCGCCATCGTCGCCATTGCCCCGCGCGGAACCATGTTCGACCCCGGCCCCTTCCTGTATATGAACAAAATCGCCGTCGGCCCCGAAGCCAGGGGAGCCATCGACATCGAACGCCCAATCACCGACAACCTGAAGGCCATTGCAAAAGCCAAAGGCAAACGGCTCGAAGACCTGACCTGCGTCATCCTGGACCGGCCCCGGCATGAGGAAATGGTAGCCGAAATGCGCCGGGCCGGCGTGCGCATCCGCCTGATTCCTGATGGCGACGTAGCCGGAGCGCTGATGACCAGTTGGGGCGATGCGGGAATCGACGCCCTGTTTGGGATTGGCGGCACGCCCGAAGGCGTCATCACTGCCTGCGCCCTGCGCGCAATGGACGGCGAAATCCAGGGAAAACTCTATGCCCGCAACGACGACGAAAAGCGCCGCGGCAAAGAACAAGGCTACGATTTCGACAAAGTGCTGACCATGAACGACCTGGTTTCCTCGGACGATGTCTTTTTCGCCGCCACCGGCATCACCAATGGCGAACTGCTGAAGGGCGTCAAATACCTGGCAGACGGCGCCCTGACCGACTCGCTGGTTGTGCGCGGATTGACCGGCACCATCCGCGAAATCACCGCCCACCACCGCTGGGACAAACTCAAAAACATGAGCGCTATCGATTATTGAACCATCCTTGCAGATGGGATGGCCGTTGAACTCATCCTGAAGGTTCTGGGATTTTTTGCCACATTCCGACACCCTTCGGGATATTTTTTTCCGAAAAGCATTTTAGAGCGGTAATGTTATTCATTTCGGATAAAATAGATGTACAATTGTTTCACATTTCACAACGGAGGCTTTCCTCATGCCAATCAGGTTCGACGGCGTCATCGAAACCGTCCGCTATGCGCCCGATGGACAAATCGAAGTCGCGCGCGTCTACGAACGTCGCGGGGCCGCCTTTTCTGACCATGTCCTGATTGGGCGCGCCGCGCTCGTGGAGCGGCTGAAGCAGGGCAAAAAATTCGTCACCGGGCAGCGTAAACCCAACCTGGGCGGCATATTCGAAATCGGAGCCGGCGTGGTGCTGGCAGGCGATGTTATCACGACCCAACCCGGCGCAAACCACGACTTCCTGGAGGCAGTTCCCGTGTTCTAAAACCAACCAGGACTTTTTAGCGGAGACCAGCCATGAAACACATCGACAAGACTCCCTATCGCTCCGAAAGCGGCGAAATCAACATCATCAATCGCGTGCAAGGCATGTTGAAGTATGGCATGTCATGGTACAACCGCATCAAGGTACAGGATGCCATTGCAGGCATCCTCGGGCGGCAACTGGGAGGGCAATTCATCCTGTTCCAGAACATCACGCTGCCAGAAACCGATATCGACCTGCCGCTCGTTTTGGTGGGGCCGCCCGGCGTCTACCTGATTAATGCACTACATGAGCGCGGCGTGTACATGGCCCGTGAAGATGAGTGGGGAACGCTCACCGGCGAGACCTTCGTGCCGGCCCGCATCAACCAGGTCAAACGCGCCATGAAGATGGCAAAAGTTTTACAGGTCTATTTCGACCGGCTTGGACAGAAAGGTTTCCAGGTCGAACCGATTGTCATGTCATCAGACCCCGGCCTGCACATCGATTCGACCCGCCCGGCTGTGCGAATTGTCATGAGCGACGCCATCGACCGCTTTGCGCTCTCCCTGATACAAGCGCGCCCGGTCTTCGACATGAACATGGTTGCGGAACTGGAGCGCGTCATCCTGACCGGTAAAAACCGGCAGGCTGCATCCCCGGCGGAGGCGCAGGAACCAGCGCAAGCGGGAGCTGTATTCCTCCCCGAAGAAGGCGGCAGCGGCGAACTGGAATTTTCCTTCCGTGACGAAACGGAAGCGGCGTCCGGGGCAGAATCTCCGTCGGTTGCAGCCTCGTTCCCGGATGAAACGCCTGGCGCGGCCCGTCCGAAAAAAGCCAAAAAAACCAAACGAAAAAGAATCATGGGGTTGACGCCCGTCCAGTTGAGCATCGTCATCGTCCTGTTATTGTGCTGGCTGTGCGGGCTGCTCGCCTTTGCCGGTTACTATTTTTACTCCATCGGTTGGATTCAATTTGCATGACCAAACCTTTCCTGAGCATCATCATCCCCGCGCGGAACGAAGAACGCCGCCTGCCCCAAACCCTGGAGCAGGTGGTGCGTTTTGTCCAAGCCCGCGATTTCCTAACTGAAATAATCGTCGTCGTCAACGCCAGCACCGACCGCTCGCTGGAAGTTGCCTCCGCTTTTGCGGCGCAACACGAAAATGTGCGCGTCCTGCCCGAAGACCTGCCCGGCAAAGGGCGCGCCGTGCAAAAAGGGATGCTGGCGGCCAGCGGCGCGTATCGCTTCTTCGCCGACGCCGACCTCTCGATGCCCATCGAAGAAGTCCTGCGCTTCATTCCTCCAGCGGTCGATGTGCCGATTGCGCTTGCCTCGCGCGAAGCCCCCGGCGCGGTGCGCTACGACGAACCGGCTTACCGCCACCTGACCGGGCGTGTGTTCAACACCCTTATCCGAGCCCTGGTGTTGCCGGCCATCAACGACACCCAATGCGGCTTCAAAATGTTCCGCGCCGACGTGGTCGAAGACCTCTTCCGCCGCCAGACGCTGATGGGCTGGTCTTTCGATGTGGAACTGCTCTACATTGCCAGCCGGCGCGGCATCCCCATCCTCGAAATCCCCATCCCCTGGTACTTCAACCCCGACTCCAAAGTCAGCGTGGTGCGCGATTCGTGGCGCATGTTCACCGACCTGCTCGCCATCCGCCGCAATGGCCGCAAAGGACGGTATGATTGAAACGCCCGGCCTGCATCTTGAACGGGAATTGTGGGCCAGCGGGGTCAAATTCATCGGGGGAGTGGACGAAGCGGGACGCGGGGCCTTCGCCGGCCCCGTGGTGGCAGGCGTGGTCATCCTCCCGAACATTCCCCGCCTCAGACTCACCTTGTCCGGCGTGCGCGATTCCAAACAGATGACTCCCCGGCAGCGGGGAGTCTGGGCGTTAAAAATCAAGGAAACCGCCTTAACCTGGGCGGTCGGCGCTGCCTCAGCGGACGAGATTGATTCCATCGGAATCCTGCCCGCCACCCGGCTGGCCGTGAACCGCGCCATCCAATCCCTCGCGCTGATGCCCGAATTCCTCTTGATGGATTACCTGCACTGGCCAAGTTTGCCCAACCCACACCGCATGATGCCCAAAGGCGAGCGGCAATCCCTCAGCATCGCCTGCGCCTCGGTGCTGGCAAAGACCGAACGCGACTCAACAATGGAACGGCTCGATGAACAGTATCCCGGCTACGGCCTGTCGAAGCACAAGGGATACGGAACAGCATTCCATCGGGCCGCCATCCTAGAGAAGGGATATTCCCCCATCCACCGCCAGACATTTGTGCTGCGCTCCCAGGGCAAACGCATCTAAATCAACCTATTTTCCGCCCCCTTTCAGAAAGGGTTGGGCGGCAAAGCGGCAAGGATATCCAAAACCTGTCTCTGACCGAACTGACCACCTTGGCGATGCCCGGCCGCTTCCTGTGACGCATTTTGCTGACCGAGTTCGGCTCACGGTCCAAGCCGTTCAAACAACCGTGTGATTTCGCATCAGACATCAAAAACGCCGCACAAGTACGCGGCGTTTTTGATGGGGCTGGTATAATCTTTTGGTGCCGAAGGAGGGAATCGAACCCTCACTCCTCACGGAACACGATTTTGAGTCGTGCGCGTCTGCCTGTTCCGCCACTTCGGCAAGCGCAGCGCAAATGGTGCACTTGCGCTACAGTGTGCCAAAGTATATCACTCTCTCATACAAGGTCAAGATGAAACTCGGAATTATCGGCCTGCCCCAATCGGGCAAAACCACCCTGTTCAACGCCCTCACCCGCAGCAACGCCCCCACCACCGCCTCCGCCGGGCGCATCGAAGTCCACAACGGCGTGGTCGATGTCCCCGACCCGCGCGTGGACAAACTCTCGGGCATGTTCAAGCCCAAAAAGACCATCTACGCCAAAGTGACCTACGCCGACATCGCCGGGCTGGACGGCACCCAAAAAGGCATCTCCGGCCAGTTGCTCAACACCCTGGCCCAGATGGACGGTTTCATCCATGTCGTGCGCTGTTTCGAGGACGAAAACGTCCCGCACCCAGTTGGTTCGATTAACCCGGCGCGCGACGCTGAAAACATGCTCTCGGAACTGCTGCTAAACGACTTAATCGCTGTCGAGCGCAAACTGGAGCGGCTGGTGGATGAACGCCGCAAGGGCGGTACCGACAAAACCCTGAACGAACGCCAGACGGTCTTGTTCACCCGCCTGAAGGAAGCCCTCGACGAAGGCACGCCCCTGCGCAAACTGGAATTTTCCCCCGACGACCAGAAAGAACTCGCCAGTTACGGCCTGCTGACCCGTAAACCGGTGCTGACTGTCTTCAACCTGGGCGAGGGACAGATTGCCCCCGTGTTGGAACTCGACCACGCTGCAGCGGCCCTGCCCGGCAAACTGGAGATGGAAATTGCCCAACTGCCGCCCGAAGACGCCGAACTGTTCATGGCCGAGTATGACATCACCGAACCGGCCCTCAACCGCATGATTCGCCTGTCGTTCGACCTGCTCGACCTGCAAGTCTTTTTCACCGTCGGCGAAGACGAAGTCCGCGCCTGGACAACCCGCCGCCACGCCACGGCCGTCGAATCGGCGGGAGAAATCCACACCGACCTGGCGCGCGGCTTCGTGCGGGCCGAGGTGGTCGCCTACGAGGACCTCGTCAGCCTGGGCAGCATGGCCGAGTGCAAGGCAAAAGGCAAATTCCGGCTGGAGGGAAAGGAATATCTCGTCAAAGACGGCGATATTGTTCACATTCGCTCCAGTATTTAGAAGATTACGGGTTGGCAAACGCCAGCCCGTTCTTCGCCCCTTCGCTGATATAATTTAGACAAACATCTAACCAATCAGGAGACCGCCCGCATGACCTTCCAACAATCCCCCTGGAGCCTGCAAGACCTGTTCCCCGGCCTCGACAGCCCCGAACTGGAACTGGCGTTCAAGCACCTCGAAGCGCAGGCGGCTGAGTTCGAGGAATTTCGGCCCGAACTGCTGCCCGACATCCCAACCGACAAATTCCTGAACATCGTGCGCGAGTCGGAAAAAATCATGCGGGCCGGCTACCGCGTTTACGGATTTGCCGGTTTATCGTTTGCCGCCAATACCCAGGACCAGCCCACCCAGGCGTTGATGAGCCGTGTCCAGCAATTCTTTGCCGAACTGCAAAACCGCATCCTGTTCTTCAGCCTGTGGTGGAAAGACCTGGACGACGCCAACGCCAATCGTCTGATGGAAGCCTCCGGCGATTACCGGTATTACCTGGAGGAAATGCGCCATTACAAGCCGCATACGTTGAGCGAACCCGAAGAAAAAATCATCAACATCAAGAATGTCACCGGCATCGAAGCCCTCACCAACCTGTATGACTCCATCACCAACCGTTACGTCTTCAAGGTAGAAGTGGATGGCGAAATCAAAGAGATGACGCGCGGCGAATTGATGTCTTGCGTCCGCCAGGCCGACCCCGACCTGCGCGCCCGCGCCTATCAGGAACTGTACCGCGTCTATGGCAACGACGGCCCGATACTGGGACAGATGTACCAGACCGCGGTACGCAACTGGCGTAACGAGAATGTCAAACTGCGCAAGCACGCCACCCCGCTCGCCGCCCGCAACCTGGCGAATGACATTCCCAACGATGTGGTCGATACCCTGCTCGAAGTGGCGCAGAAGAATGCGCCGATTTTCCAGCGCTTTTTCAAGGTCAAGGCAAAACTGCTCGGAATCCCTTCGGGGAAACTGCGCCGCTGCGACATTTACGCCCCGGTCAGCAAATCGGAAAAAACCTACGATTTCGACACCGCCGCCCAAATGGTGCTGGACTCGTTCAACCAGTTTTCGCCCAAAGTCGGCCAGCTGGCAAAGCGCGTGTTCGATGACAACCACCTCGACAGCGAAGTGCGCAAGGGTAAACGCGGCGGGGCCTTCTGCTGGACGGTGGAACCCGCCCTGACGCCCTGGGTGCTGGTCAACTACCAGGGCCGCCCCGATGATGTCGCCACCCTGGCGCATGAACTCGGTCACGCCATCCACTCGATGCTGGCCGAGCATCACTCGGCCTTTACGCAGCATTCCTCCCTGCCCCTGGCCGAGACCGCCTCCACCTTCGGCGAGATGATGCTCATCGACCAGCTGCTGGCCGGGGAAAGCGACCCCGCCGTGCGGCGCGATATGCTCTTCCGCCAGGTGGATGACTCTTATGCCACCATCCTGCGCCAGTCGTTCTTTGCCCTGTTCGAAAAACAGGCCCACGAGATGGTACAGGACAACGCCTCAGTTGATGACCTGGCCGCCGCTTACATGGAAAATCTCAGAACCCAGTTCGGCGACGCAGTCGAAGTTAGCGATGAGTTCAAATGGGAATGGGTCAGCATTCCACACATATACCACACGCCGTTCTACGTTTATGCTTACGCCTTTGGGCAGTTGCTGGTGCTGTCACTCTACCATCAGTTCAAGGCCGAGGGAGAATCTTTCAAGCCGCGTTACCTTGAGATTCTGGCGGCAGGCGGTGCGGCTTCCCCTGAAGAAATCCTGACCAGGGCTGGCATCGACATGCACTCTGCCGCGTTCTGGCAGGGCGGGTTCGATGTCATTCGCAGGCTGGTGGATGAACTCGAAACTATGTAACCCAAACCTCCCCGTCACTTGACTGACGGGGAGGTTTTTTTCACTTGCGCTCTATTTCCTCCAGGCGTTTTCGCCTACGGGCATTTGAAACGTTCCGGGTCGAGGTCGCTGCCTTCTTTCCAGACTCGCTGGAACTCGTCCAGGTAACGCTTGGCGATGTCCGCGTTGTCAATGATGATGACGTTTTCGTTGTTTTTGGTGTTGGCGCTGTCGCTGAAATTAAAAGAGCCGGTTATCACGATGCGGTTATCAATGATGATCACTTTATGGTGCAAGAAACCGGGGTTGCCATCGCGCCGAATCTTGCCGCCGCCGCAGTGCAGCAGCATCATTTCACCATGCTCGCTATCGCTGCCTACCGTCTCGAAAACGCCCTCCACCGTCACGCCGTTCTTGATGCGCTCCAGCATGGCGTTGCCCATATCGGGCTGGGTGTAGGAAAACGCCATAAAACGGATATTGCGGCGCGCATTTTGCAGGTAAGGCAAGATGTGCTGGACGGGTTTGTCTTCCGGCGAGAAAACAACAAAAATGGGCGTGCCGTTGACCGTAATTTGTTGCTCACCAACCAATGATGGCGCGCGCGCGCCAAATTCGCCGCCCCACATTTCCTCGAACTGTTTTTCGTAAATGGCCGCCAATTCACGGGATTTGATAACAATCGTGTTGTTATTCTGTTCGAACATGCCGTTGATTGTGGCGTTGGTCGAGCCGGTCCAGACAGTTTCGCCATCGAAAACCCAGAATTTGTTGTGCATCAGGCCGCCGCGCCCGTCATCGATAATTTTGATGCCCGCCTTTTTCATGGCGGCCAGCTGGCCGTGACCTGGTTTGTCATCGGCATCCGTGCCGAATTCGTTGTCGGTCACAAAGCGCACGTCCACGCCGCGTTTGTGAGCGCGGATGAGCGCATTGGAAACATCGGTCAAGTCAATCTCGAAGGCGGCAACGTGGATGCTGATTTTGGCCGAATCGATGTAAACCATGAGCCGTTCAGTCAGGGAACCTGCCAGGATGTCGGCGGGCAGGCCGTTGGTGCTGTAGTCCAATTTTTGGGCGTTGCTCAAACGGAGCGGGTTAACAAAACCGACTTCATACCAGTCATCGCTGCCGCCCGTGGAGGGAGGCGCGCTGACCGGCGTGGAAGTGGGCGGGCGGAAGGGGGTATCTGTGGCCGCCCGAACCTGGGTGGGCGTGGGGGCTTCGGCAAACAGCCCCAGCGGGTCTGCGCCGGTAGCGGCAAAAACCAACCCTAACAATAAGACGATTGCCAGGACGATGAGCGTCCCTTTTGGGCTGCCCGATTTCTTCTTGGAACGGGTCATGATTCAGTCTCCTCTCCATCTTCTAAAGAGTTTCGCAAAAAATCCTTCCGGTTTATGGTTCTCATCGCTGGCGGGCGGGGTTTCATCCAGGGTTGAACCCTGCGGGGCCGCAGCCTGGCCGCTGATGAATCCGAGCAGGGCATTCAGCCGGGCGCGGGAATCTTCGGTTTGAAGAACCAACCGAACGTTTTGCTCGAAGTCCACCGGCGGCTCCCATTCCGCGCCGTAGAGAACCCGCGCGTGTTCTCGAACGGTTTCCAGCGTTTTCTGGATGGCATCGGGCGGCCAGCCTTCGGCAGTTGCCAGGTCTTTGAGCGCGGTCATCATGCCGCGCAGCGCCCTCATGCGCGGATACACCGCCTCGTCGGCTTCTTCGTCATCTTCGATGCCGGCGGTTTGCCTTGCCAGGGATTCGGCCCACGAAACACCCCAGTTGAGCAGCGCGCTGGCCGCTTCCTCATCGTATAAACCATCCCGCAGGGCTTCGTTTTCGAGGATGCTCCCTGCGGCCATGCGAATTCGCGCTTCGAGATTTGCCATGCGACCTCCAGTTTCGCAAAGTATACCTGTTTTTCGGCGCGCAAAAAATTTTCATCCCTGCATCATTCCGCGCAATGCCCGGCACAACGCGGCATATTCCCCGCTCTCCCGATATCCCACGCTCCCCGCGCCGGGGTTTTCGATGATGCAGGCAGCGCGGTTGGGAGGTTCGTTCAGGAGCAGAATCCGGCGTCCCAGCAGGGCGGCTTCCTCGATGGCATGGGTGACGATGACCAGCGTGAGGCCCTGCTCGGCGGCCAGTTCGAGCGTCAGGGTTTGCAATCCTTCGCGGGTCGGGGCGTCGAGCGAGGAGAAAGGTTCATCCATCAGCAGCAGGTCCGGCTCCAGCAGCAGGGTGCGCGCAATCGCGGCGCGCTGGCGCTGTCCGCCGGAGAGTTGGGCGGGGTAATGCGAAGCGACCGGGGAAAGGCCCAGCCGCTCCAGCCACTTGTTCACGGACTCAAACATCTCCTGACGTTTGGATATCGAAAGTTTAGCCCCCTGCGGAGATAATAAGACTTTCGATTCCTTCCGGGGTGCGTGGATTCCATCCGCTCCGTAGAACGAGCGCAGTTTCAGCCCCAATTCCACGTTCTCGCGCACCGTCGCCCAGGGCAGCAAGCCGTAATCCTGCAAAATCAACCCGGTCTGCGGGCGCGGGCGGCGGATGCGCTCGCCGCCAATTACAATTTGGCCGCCCTGGGGCAGTTTCAGCCCGGCCAGCAGCATCAGCAGCGTGCTTTTGCCGCAGCCCGAAGGCCCCAAAACCGCCCAGGTTTCGCCCCGGGCGGCAGACCAGTCGAACTGCTCGAAAATCGGCTGACGGTAGTGAAAAGAAAGGTTGGAAATGGTAATCATAACAGCAGTCGGGGCGGGACTGCGTAGCGTCCCGCCCCGACTACGATTTTACGGCAAAAATGCCGGATTGACCGAGTCTTTGTACGAAATATCGGTTTGTAACAATCCCTTGCCTTTGGCCCAGGCCAGCACATCGTTCCATTCCTCTTGAGAGGAAACGCCTTTGAGCGGGAATTTGGGGACGATGTAAGAACCAGCCAGCGGCGGCGGCATGATTTTCTTCTCGACCAACAGGGCGCTGAATTTGGCTGGGTCTGTATTGATCCGCTCGACGGCCTCTTCAATCGCCGCCAAAAAGGCCTTTACTGCCGCGGGGTGCTGGTCAATGAACTCTTTACGGAACGAAATTACGCTCGCGCCCAGCAGCGGGTAGGATGAGTCATCCAACAGGATGGTCGCGCCTTGTTGCACAGCCAGCCAGCCGAGCGGGTCGGGCATGACTGCCGCCTTGAGTTCACCGGAGCCGAGCAGCGCCATCCGGTCGGGAATTTTCGGCACGGCGACATATTTGATATCCGCGCTGGTAAAACCTTCGGCTTCGAGCAAACGGTCGGTGAGATATTCGATAATCGTCCCTTGCGAGATGCCGATTTCGACGCCCTTCAACTGCTCGACATCGGTTATTCCGCTCTGGCCGGATGCCAGGAGGAAGAAATGTCCTGCGCCTTCAGTCGCCATGTGTCCATAGCGCACAGCCTGCATTTGCACCGATTCACGGTTGAATAACATCACCGAGAGCAGTTCATTGAGCGTGCCATCGGCTTGCCCAGCCTGGAGCAGTTGGTTGCGCTCTGGAGCCGAGGCGACGGGGACGAGTTCGACCTTGACCCCATGTTTGGCGTACAAGCCTTCGGCCTCGGCCACAAACATCGGCAGGGTGTCGATGACCGGGATGACGGCTATC
Organism: Anaerolineales bacterium; assembly: GCA_034434035.1. Taxonomy (GTDB): domain Bacteria; phylum Chloroflexota; class Anaerolineae; order Anaerolineales; family Villigracilaceae; genus UBA5195. The sequence goes on along the minus strand of DAOTZM010000122.1, from coordinate 4,207 downwards.
CTCACAGTGACCGTCTCTGCCGGGGCGGCTGAACCGCAGGCGCTGAGCAAAAGCCCAAGCAGAGTGAACAAAACCAGAAAACGTTTCATGTTAAAACTCTCCCTTTCGGTAAATGGAATTTAACCAGGCAGCGAACGGCTGTTCACTGGTTATTGATGACTGGTCACTGCCTCGCCCCAATCGAACGCAGCAGGAGGGCTTTTATCTCCGGGGCGGCGCTTTCCAGGTCGGGCGCGCCGGTGTAAATCCAATGAATGACGATTTCGTTGAGAACGCCCACCCAGGCGCGGGCGGTCAGTTCTGCATTTTGGGGCGGCAGGCTGCCTTCGGCAATTCCTTTTTCGAGCCGGGTCTGAATCAGGGCGGTGAAGCGTTCGTTGATGGAACGGCGGCGCTGCTCGAAAGCCGCTCCCAGTCCGACGGCCTGCACCAGTACAATCTTTGCCAGTGGGCGATACTGACTGAACAAGCGCAGGCTGGTTGTTAGCGCGGAATCGAGCTGTTCGATGCCAGGCTGTTCCGACTGCAGCGATTCTTTCAGCCGAGATTCGAGCAGGCTGGTGAACGTTTCAATCAGGCCAAAGAAAATTTCCTGCTTGTTCGGAAAGTGGAAATAAAGCGAACCCTTGGATGTGTTCGACTCGTTCACGATGTCGTCCATGCGCGTTTCGTGGTAGCCCTTTTCGGCAAAAACGCGCGCGGCGGCTTCGAGGATGCGGGCGCGGGTGTCGGCGGGGTCGGCGGGGTCGGTCATTCAGGGTTCAATCTCCCGTGTTTCGCCTTCCAAGATACTAGACTGACCGGTCAGTCTACAGACGGCGCAATGATACCATAAAAAACGCACGGGATGAAGCGTTCCTCCCGCGCGTTGGCAGAATTAGCGATTACAGACTAGCGCGCCTGGCGGCGTTCGGCAACCATTTCAATCAAGATGACCGCCGCAAAGCCAACCAGCATCAGCCCTAAGGCAAGCGCCACTTCGCCGTTGAAGGCGGCGGGCAGGATGTTGACCACATCGACCTTCCAGGGCCACAGTACGCGCAGCGAGCCGAGCATGAACCCGACCAGGGCGGCCACCGTCAGGTCGTGGTAGTGGTCGAGCAGCCAGCGCAGGATGTTTGCAAATGAAACGATACCGACCGCCGCGCCCGCGATGAAGACCAGCACGGTGACGATGTCCAGGTTGATGAGCGCGCCGAGGATGTATTGGTATTTTCCCAACAGCACCAGGATAAACGCGCCCGAAATACCAGGCAGAATCATGGCGCAGATGGCAATCATGCCGCTCAGGAAGATGAACCACAGCGCATTCGGCGTTTCGGCGGGACGCAGACCCATCAGCAGGTACGCGCCTATCGCAAACAGGGCAACCGCCAGCAGCGGAGGCAGGTTCCACTGCCTGACACGCCGGCGCACCACATAAACGGAGGCCACAATCAGTCCAAAGAAGACCGAATAGACGAGCACCGGGTATTCCTCCAGCGTCCAGTGCAGGAACTTCGCCAGACTCAGGATGGCGGCTCCGATTCCTATCACCAGGGCAAGTAAAAATCGCCAGGGGAACTGGTCGAAAGCCTCGCGCCAGCGCAGGGAAAAGATATTTCGCAGGAAGGGAACGACGGCGCGGATGGCATCAATCAGTTCATCATAGATACCCAGGATGAAGGCCATGGTGCCGCCCGATACGCCAGGGATGACATCGGCCACGCCCATCAGGAAGCCGCGCAGGGAGACGCCGGCATAGCCGCGCAGGGTACGGTTGGGAGGGTTGTTCATTGTGTGGTTTTCAATCCTTCTAAATTTATGGTGTGTTTTACTCATTACTTTCATCCGCATAAGGCGGTGGGTCAAATAGGGTTAACGAGTCGCTCGTAATGAACGCTTCCTTCAGTTCGCTTTCGGCCCCAATGGATTCCCCAAGCGCGCTGCCAGGATTTTGAATATCATCTGCCATAAAAATTATGCCTTCATCAAGGTAACGATAGATTCCCGGAGTAAGACATCATGTCTCTGTGGGTTGTCTTTCCATTTGCCGCCGCATTCTCGAAGCGCGTCAATGCGATAATCAGAAAAGCCAACGCCCAACCCTATTTTTCCTATGGAATTTCTACTTCTTCGGTTTCAAAAAGCAAATATTGTTTCATCGGATACCTACAGGGGCGGATTATACCCCAAGCGCACGGCAGGCTGGTTTCAGAAAAACAATAAAGGTCATTCATGTCTCGTTATGGCAGCGTCGGGATGATGTAAAGCGCCATATCACGAAGGGTCGAATGCGCCAACTGCTGCGCTGGCGCGACCAACCACTTGACGGTTGCATTGGCAAAGTGGGAAATAAAGGATTTGGGATATACTTAATGCCATAAGCAGAATTTAATGGGTAAACAAGGAGAATCAATGACACATTCATTCCACGATAACCCTACCTTGTCAAAACGAGAGAAAGATGTGCTTGATTTTCTTATTCAAGGAATGTCGAATAAACAGCTTTCGTTTCACATGGGGATATCCGAAAAAACTATAGAAAAACACGTTACAAATATTTACCAGAAAATTGGCGTTCGGAGTCGAGCAGAAGCCATAGTGTGGGCTATGACACCTGGGAATGGGGATATGGAATCTACCCATATCACAGAAAGCAGGGATATTCCCCATAGTAAAAAGCGAGAAGCCCCTCTAAAATGGCAGAAAATTTCTTTTATGAAAAGGAAAATATCAATGAAAAGACAAGACTGGTTTGTTTCCACCATTGCAGGGTTTCTATTGGGATTAATCGCAATAGGAATAGGTATACCACGTATGCTACTGGAGTCTCCATCGGCAAAGGCATCCAGCGAGACGGACGAAGTACTATCACTAGTTCTAAATTCCCATTCCAAATGGACAACAGCTCAAGGGGAAGCGGAAGTTATATGGTATGGGACAGAAGGAGAAACGCAGTCTTACATCAACAAGTTCGTGATATATCAACCGCTATCGGCGTATGTTGATGTTCTCAACAAATCCAAGCCTGGCTTTAACGAAGGCTTGTGGATTAGCGATGGAGAGACTATCTACAATCTGAACAAAGAGAGCAAATCTTACACGCAAGGAAAAATACCCAATTTTGCTAACGACCTTTCGGTCTTGCCAAGGGATTTATCCCAGGCAAAAGGTGATGTGGTTTACAGTCATCCTTTCTCTCTCCTCATTCCGGCCCCGGTAAAAGAATACATCTACCCTGAGTGGTTTGCGCAGGGGAATCCTTCCGCCGCCTATTCCTTGCTTGGAGAAGACAGCCTGTTGGGAAGAAAAACATGGATTGTGAATCTACAATACAAAACAGGTCAAGCGACTGCCTGGATAGACCAGGCCACAGGAATGGTAATAAAGTATCTTCAAGAAGATAACGGTCAAAAATATGTTGAAGTTAATTTCACATATTTGGAAGTAGATATGCCCGTTGACGCTGACATCTTTAGCATCCCTTCAGATTACCGTTCCATTGGACAAGAGTGATTGTTTCGATGTTGAGGAGAAAAAGACATGAAAACTTCTATCAAGAGAATGGTTGTTTCCCTTGTGATTGCTTGTTTGATGGTTTTTGCAAATGTAATGATTGCACGCGCAGGAGGTCCATATCCCATTAGCGAGAACCCGCTTACTTGGTTAGCGGGTTCGGGAACCCCCACATCAGTTTCTACATCATCGTGTTATGGCGGTGCTTGTAAATATATGTATCAAGATACAGGGAATCCTGCCACATGGCGGTGGGCATATACCAACGCAAATGTATATCAGTGGTACGTGTATCGCCCCAATACAGGAGAAGCGGCCGCCAAATATTGGTGGCTTACTTACCGAAATGGCGTTAGGAAGGATAGTTGGTTTGTAACTGTAAACCAAGCAGCCAACAAAGGAACGTGGGCATATTTAGGATATTCCGATTACTTACCCAATGACTATGGTGAGCTTCGCTTGAGTAACCAATGTATCTCTGGTTATTGGTGCGGGGGACTACGAGTATATTGGGATGATATGAGATACACTACAAGCCCATAAGAAAATCACAAAATAGAATAAGAAGCACACTGTCTCCCTTTAACGATGGGGAGCAGTGTGTTTCTTCTTACTCATGGAGCATTCAGTAAATGAAAATCTACTGCTTTTTATTAATTGTGTTTTTGCTACCGTCTTGCACCCAAGCGCCTGTTGCGCCAACTTTAGA
>DAOTZM010000121.1:0-16211 GCA_034434035.1 Anaerolineales bacterium | reverse complement strand
CGCGGATTTTTTGAGAAATCCGGCTAAATCCAGCCTTTTCCGCGCTCGCCCGCGTCCAAACCAAGACTTTGAAAAATGAGCGAAAAACGTTGTGCGGAGTTTATTCGGCTTGTCCATTATTTCAATTCAACCTTCACCTTCTTACTCGCCCTCGGCTTTTTGACCGTTTCCTTTTTCTCGCCAGCCGGCTTTTTCTTCACGCCCCGTTTCTTTTTCTCGATTTTTGGTTCTTCCTTGACTGGCGGGAACAGTTCATCGAATTTAGTCTGCATCGATTCGACGCCCCCGCCATTTAGAGCTTCGAACACCATTTTCCATTGTTCCCCACCGACAAAACGCCAGTCCAGAAACACCTGGCACTGGTAAGCATTCAGGATGAAGAACAGGCCCTTCTCCCAGATTTCGGCGCAGGAGCGGATATATTCGAGATGGGTGGTGTAATCGCGGAAGATGGCGTAGCCCTCCCTGGGCAAATCCAGCCCTTCGGCGAGCGTGCGCTGGACCATCTGGCCGCTGGATTTATCCATGTATCCCACCGAAGTCTTCACCCAGCCGGCCGTTTCTGCATATTTATTGTGGTAAACCACCAGCCCCCGCTCCGCGATTCCATTGTTCCCCAATCCGTTCGAAAACGCAAAGACATCCTCGTTGACCTGCCCGCCCTCTACAAAGAAATCGTAGAGCAGGAAGTGTTCGACCTCGGCAAAGACATAACGCTTGTGCAGCAACGGGAAAATCTTCCACTCGTGGCCGCGAATCAGGCCTTCGTTGGGCCATTCCTCCCACTTCGGGCGGCGGAATTCCATGCCGTACTTCTCGCGGTAGCCCTCGAACTGCCCATGTCCGAACATCGGCAGGCCAGGCAGGGTCGCCATCAGTGCCGCCACGCCGAAATATTTGTCGCCGTCGCCAAACTGTTCGATGGCGGTCTTTTCATCGGGATTGTTCATGAAATTGACGTAACGCTTCATGATTTGCGGGTCGAACTCCAGCGTGTTTTTCATCACCGAGCGATACTTGGCATTGTCCTCGTCGCGCAGCATGTGCATAAACGCGGAGTTGTAAACGCGGTGCATCCCCAGAGTGCGCACGAAGTAACCTTCCATCATCCAGAAGGCCTCGGCCAGCAGCAGGGTATCGGGAACTTCGCGCGCCACCCGGTCGACCACTTCGCGCCAGAACTCTTCGGCAATGGCGGCATCGAACGCGGCGCGGGTCATGCCATGCTCCGCGCGCGAGGGAATCGCCCCGCCCGAACCCGGCTCCGGGAACCATAGCCGCTGGATGTGCTTCTTGGCGAGCGTCATGGCGGCATCGAAGCGGATAATCGGGAAGTTGCGCGCCACATGCAAGATGGTCTGGATAACCGCCTCGCGCACCTCGGCCTTGAGATAATCCAACTGGGCGGTGTCGTTCCATGGCATCGAAGTGCCGTCGTTGCCGTGATAGACATAGCGCACATCGCCGCTCCATTTGTCGATGCGCTTGAAGACCACCGCCGCATCCGACCGGGAGTAATAGTGGTCTTCCAGGATAACGGCTACACGCTCATTATCCGATAAATCCTCGCTGTCGAAACTGTAGCCGGGATACGGCGGGTAAGGCAGTGAGAGGAACCAGTCGGGATGTTCATTCACCCACTGCGAGTCGATTCCCATGTGATTGGGAACCATATCCGCCGAGAGCCGAATGCCGCGCTGCCAGGCGCGCCAGCGCAAGTTTTCGAGCGCGCCCCAGCCGCCCAGGTCGGCGGCGATGTCATAGGAATACAGCGAATAGGCCGAGGCCACCGCATCATGGTCGCCCATGCGCTGTTTGATGCGTTGGCTGGCGCGGCTGCGCTCCCACAGGCCAATCAGCCACAGGCCGGTGATTCCCCGCGCAGCCATCGTATCCAGTTCCTCGTCAGGGATGGCATCCAGCGTATGAATATCACGCTGATACTGACGGCTCAACTGCTCCAGCCAGACGTAGGAATTCTTCGCCATTAAGATGCAGCGCGGCATCCAATCCTTATCGGGGCTGAAGCGTTCATATTCAGCATACGCCCCGCCAAAACTGATGACGGGCGCATCGCCCGCAAAACCGCCCGCGAAATTGCCGCGAATGGCTTCTTCCTTGACGAAATCGACCGCGCGCAGGATGCGCTGAACGAAAACATCCCCCAACATTGCGCCCCATTTTGTCAACAGGAATTGGAGTTGGCCCTCCAGCGAATAGGGGGATGCGACTGCCGGGGCGCGCAGCGCATGAATGAGCGTTTCGCCGGAGCCTTTCCCGCCGAACTCTGCCTCGCCGCTAAAGAAATCAGCCAGCCCGCCGACAAGCGCCTCGTAGGCCGTGCCGCGTTTGAGCGGCTCATCGTCGAACAATTCCTTGTAAGGAGTTACTGCCGGGTTCAGGTTGGTAATGTGCAGGATGAGCATCTCTTCCATGGTGATTTGCCGATGAGACCGCCCATCCGTTTCTCCATTCAGATAATCCGTTCCTCGAATCCGATTTTGGTACACCGCCGCCGGAGGAAATTCCTCCACGAAACACAGTTGGGCCTTCTCGAAAGATTCCCCGCCCATCCGCTCGCGTATCCAATCGAAGGCGCGGTTCAGCACGCCGGGGTTTTGCAATTCATACTGTCGGATGAGAATGTGCAGGATTTCATCAATTAAACCCATCGCATAGACCTGGCTGGCCGGGACGGGCACACCCCGCACGGCAGACATCTGCTCGGCAAAACGGCGCGCGGCGGCGAAATCGGCCAGCACCACGCGCCCGTCGGTGGAAAACAGCGAGGCGTCGAAGCGGTAGGTGTCCCGCGCTTTTCGGGAGACGTGGAACTCGAAGGGCAGGCAAGGGTTCATGGCAGGCTCCTGTTGGGGTGTCCGTTCCCATTAACTATACTCCATCTGTAACCGAATGGGGGAATTATGGATGAGCGATTTCGAGTATACTTAACCCCAATGGGCGCAAGCAATCGTGATTTGATTTTCCTGGTTTTGGATGCCGTTCTTGGGTTGGTTTACCTGGGCGTCTTGTGGCTGGCCCTGCGGCGGCAAAAAGGCTGGGTCTCGCCCGCGTTCTGGCTGGCGGGATATGCCCTGCTGGGATTGATATTGCACGTCCTGCTCGTCGCCGGAACAAAGGACTGGTTGCCCTGGATGGACTTCGTCAACCGCCTGCGCATCGACCAATCGGCGGCAGTTGTGCTGGCGTTGTTCCTTTCTATGGGCTTACGCACCTCGCTGCCGCCTGCGCTCAAGAAAACGCCCAAGAACGAACCAGATTCGGTCGAGAGCATCCAGAAAATCCCAATATGGACGGGCAGCCTGGTATGGCTTGTGAGCGGCTTGCTCATTTCGGCGGTAGTCTTAGCTTACCAGAACTACACCCTCATCTTTTTTACCTGGCTGGCCTTTTCGCTGATAGCCATCTTTCACCTGCTACGTTCCATCAGCCAGGCATCCCAGCCTTTGCAGCGCAGCCGCATCTTTTTCTGGCTGCCGGTACTGATTCTGGCAATCGGTAATGAAATTGTGCTGTTTTATCAGTTAAGCGGCGTCGAAGACGGCTACCTGCGCGTTTTGGCTTTGATGATGATGGCCTATGCCGTGCTGATTCATCACCTGCCCGATATTCAGGAGTTTACCCGTCAGTCACTCATCTACCTCCTGTCTACGCTGTTGATTGTTGGTTTATATATCGGCTTTTTCTGGCTGGCAGATTCCCTGCTGCGCGATACGCCCGGCTACCAGACCATTTTTACCGGCGCGGGGGTGGCCGCCCTCATCTCGCTGCTCTTTGCCCCCATTTTTGAACTAATTCGCGGGCTGGTCAACCGCATGTTCCGCTTTGCAAGTTACGACCCATCCAAAACATTGCGGGAATATGCCCAGTCCATCAGCAACATTCTCGACCTGGAGCGGCTGGCGACAGTTGCCGTCGGGCTTACTATGGAAGCCCTGGAAATCCAGAAAGGGATTCTATTCCTCGTAGACCCCGAAATTGGGGAAGGCAACAAGACCGTTTTCCGGCTGCGCGAGGTGTGGCCCCAAAACATATCTGCTGAAAGCGAGAGCAGCACGACTCCCGTTCAAAGTACGTCACGCCGCAAAAAAGGCCACTCGATTCTGCTGGCCGAAGACAGCCCCATCTCAGCTTATTTCCGTGAACAGCACTTGCCGCTTTTGCAATACGACATTGATTTCGGCCCCGATTTCATCAATTCCTCCCTGTCCGAGCGTAAGTGGTTCAGCGAGTTGGGATTGGAGGCCTATACTCCCATCTTCTCACGGGGAGAGTGGATTGGCCTGCTCGGACTTGGCCCCAAGCCGCGCCGCTACACGCCTGAAGACCTGAACCTGCTGGCGGCCATTGCCAGCCAGACCGGCGTCGCCCTCGAAAATGCCCGGCTGGTAGAGAACCTGAAAAAATTGAACATCCAGGTGCGCGAGGCGTATGCCTTCCTCGACAAAGCCAACCACGACCTGGCAAAACTGGAGATGACTAAATCGAACTTCATCAGCATTGCTTCCCATGAACTGCGCACCCCGCTTACATCCATCAAGGGCTATACAGAAATGCTGCTGGAGAATCCCGACTTGAACGAAGATGTGCGGGTGTTTGTCAAAGGGATTCACAAAGGTACGCTGCGCCTGCACGAGATTATGGATTCGATGTTCGACGTGGCGCAGATGGATTCGCGCGCCATCGAACTGCAACGCCAGGATGTCTTCGTCACCGAACTGGTGCGTTCGGTTTTCCAGGAAGTCTCTAAGTTCGCCAGTGAACGCGAACAGGAATTGAGTCTCGACCTGCCCCAATTGCCTTCCATCAAGGCCGACCCCAACACGATGCGCAAGTTGTTTTACCATCTACTTATCAACGCCATCAAATTCACGCCCAACAAAGGGAGAATTACCATCACCGGGCGGCATGTCCCGGCCAACAACCGCGACCTGCCCGAAGGCGGCGTAGAGATTGTGGTGACGGATACCGGCGTGGGCGTCGACAAAAACTACCAGGAAGTCATCTTTACCAAGTTCTACCAGCCCGGCGAACTGCTCAACCGCCACTCAACCGGCAAGACCAAGTTCAAAGGCTCCGGCGTGGGGTTGGGGCTGGCGCTCTCGCGCGGCATTGTCGAGGCGCACGGCGGAAAAATCTGGGTGGTCAGCCTCGGTTATGACGAGGAAAACTGTCCCGGCAGCGAGTTCCACGTCGTCCTGCCCCTCCGCTCGCAGGGCGAGAGTAAAACGGTGCGCATGGGCAGCGCTGTCAAACTGAAATTATAAAACCCGCCATGATGGCGGGTTTTTGGTACCCCTGCACGGACTCGAACCGTGCTCTTTGGCTCCGGAGGCCAACGCTCTGTCCACTGAGCTACAGGGGCGCGCGCAGGCGATTTTACCATAAAGTTGTGTTACGGCTGCGCATCGGATGCAAGTTGCGCCAGTTCCTCGCGGTAGCGCTGGATGATGGCGCTGTTGCCGCCTTCCTCGCCCAGTTTGGCAAGTTGCTGTTTCTTGTGCGCCAGTTCGCCCACCACCTGGTAGAAGCGGCTGGTGGCGCGATAGTTCCCGCTTAACAAGGAAGCCAGCCGAACCATTCCCTGCCGCCAGGCCGAAATTGCCGTGCTGTACTGCCGCGCATTGATGAGACCCATCTGCAATTCTTCCTTGAGATGTCGCGCAATGTTGCGCCGCTCCATCCAGCCTGCCCAGATAATCATAGCAAACATAAAGAACACCCCAAGCCAATCGAGAAACAAGCCAAGGAAGCAGGTCAGGTTTTCGAGCGAGGTAAAGTGCGCCAGTCCGTTATGCACGGAATGGGTGAACATGGCAAGGAACCAGCCGCCCAACACCGCCAGGATTTTACCGAATATCGAGCGATTCATCCGCGCAATCGCTAAACCCATGCCAATAAATGACGTGTATACAGGGTGCTGCCAACCAACCAGGATGACGCGAATAAAGACCAGCACAGCCAGCCCGCCCCAACCGCCATCCGCATACCCGCGCCAGATATAGATGACGTTCTCGGTCGCCGCGAACCCAAGCGCTGCAATTCCGGCATAGACGATGCCATCCAGGACAGAATCGAACTCGCGCCGGAATACCAGGAACACAGTTAGAACCGCCAGGCCTTTGAACGTCTCCTCGAAAAGCGGCGCGCTGATGGAACCGGTCGCCAGGCTGCTCACTGCCTCGGAGCCGGTGAGGGTAAAGATGCTTATCCCAAACAGGGTGTTCATGATATACGAGCCGCCCGCCGCGACCACCGCGCCCCAGGCAAAAACCCCCACCAGCAAAGGCAGAGGTTCTTTCTCGTAATGGTCAAGCCAGTACAGGATATACGCGAACAAAAACATGGGAGCAAAGCCAAAAAACAGGGCTGCCAGGAATGCCATTTTTCCTCCAGGATGAAAATGATATACACATTTTATTGACTATAAGGATAAAATCAAGCCTGAATTTTGTTGCAAGTTCATCGCGGCAGCGCCCCAACCGCTTGATTGAACATTGTCTTAATGCTACACTGGTATAGATTACCTCCCTGGAGACAAAATGGCCGAAAAGATTCTCATCATCGATGACGACCTGGACACCCTGCGCCTGGTTGGTCTCATGCTGCAAAAACAGGGCTATAACATCATGGCCGCCAGCTCAGGCGCACAAGGGCTGCAGATGGCCTTCGAAAGCCCCCCTGACCTGGTCCTGCTGGATGTGATGATGCCGGGCATGGACGGCTACGAAGTGGCCCGGCAGTTGCGCGCCAACGGCCTGACTGTCAACATCCCCATCCTGATGTTCACCGCCAAAAGCCAGTTGGATGACAAAGTGACCGGCTTCGAGGCCGGCGCCGACGACTACCTGACCAAGCCCACCCACCCCTCCGAATTGCAGGCCCATGTCAAAGCCCTGCTGACGCGGTCGGCCAAAGTTAAGGTCAATCCGCCCACTGGCCCGGCGGAATCGCCCGCCTACCTGATTGGCGTCCTGGCGGCGCGCGGCGGGCTGGGAGCGACCTCGGTGGCAGCCAACCTGGCGGTAGCCATCCACAAACACCTGGACAGCCCGGTCATCCTGGCAGAATTTCGCCCCGGGCAGGGTACCCTGGCGTATGATTTGAGCCTGTCCAAAAAGACGGGTCTGACAGAATTATTAGACCTGCCGCAATCCGGGCAGATTACCCGCAACGCAGTCAAAGAGCGGTTGGTATTCCACCCCTCCGGCCTCGATATTTTGGTTGCCTCGCCGCAACCGAAAGACGGCATTTTGCAATCCCGAATCGAACACTTCGAGGTCTTGCTCAACCGGCTGCGCTACATGTCGAAGTTTGTCATCGTCGACCTGGGAAGCGGACTCGGCCCCCTGTCACAAAAACTTGCGCCCGCCTTCAGCGAGTTGATGGTCATCGCCGAGCCATTCGAACACTCACTACTGCATACACGCGCGCTTATCGATGACATGGCTGCCCTGGGAGTCGATAAAACCCGCATCCACGTTGCTGTCAATTACCGCTTACGTTCTGAAGCCCAACTTTCCATACCGCAGGTGCAAGACCGGTTGAAGTATACGATTGATGCCACCTTTACCCCCGCCCCCGAACTGCTGCTTCAGGCGGTTCGGATGCAGACGATGGCCTACCTGGTACAGCAGGATAGCCTTACCAACCAACAATACACCAACCTGGCGATGAAAATCGAAACCCGCGCGCCCCGCCCGGCCGCTTCATGATGCAGACCTTCTCTGGCCAAACTCTGGAATTAATCGAATACGCCGCCGAACTGCTCATCAAATCCCGCCATGCAGTCATCCTCACCGGGGCCGGCCTGTCCACGCCCTCCGGCATCCCCGATTTTCGCTCCGAGGGGAGCGGCCTGTGGTCACGCGATGAGCCCCTCGAAGTCGCCTCCCTGATGACTTTTCGAACTCACCCGGCGCAGTTCTTCCAATGGTTTCACCCGCTCGCCAGCCAGATTTTCAACGCCAGCCCCAACCCAGCCCACCAGGCCATTGCCGAACTGGAGCAAAGAGGCCGTATCCAGGCCGTCATCACCCAAAATATCGATATGCTCCACCAAAAAGCCGGTTCGCGCAAGGTCATCGAAATGCACGGCACGCTGCGCACGCTCTCCTGCACCCAATGCTACCGCCAGCAGGGATACGAAACCTACCTGCCAGCGTTTATCGAAAGCGGCGCTATCCCACATTGCCCCCACTGCGGCGCCATCCTCAAGCCGGATGTCATCCTGTTTGGCGAACAATTGCCCCAAAAAGCCTGGTTCGAAGCCCAGCGCGAAGCCCGCAGCTGCGACCTGATGATTGTAGTTGGTTCTTCCCTCGAAGTTTTACCAGTCGCCGGGCTGCCCATGCAAGCCATTGACCGGGGCGCTCACCTGATTATCATTAACAATAGCGATACCTACCTGAACGTGCGCGCCGACGTCGTCCTGCGTGAAGACGTGGCCGCCATGATGCCTGCTATCTCAGAACGGGTGCAAAATGCTTGAAAACTACCCCAAACGACTCGAACGTTACAAGCGGCTGATTGAGATTTCCCGCGACCTGGCCTCCACCCTCGAACTCGATCCGCTGCTCAACCGCATCATCCACGCCGCGCGCGATATCACCGAAGCCGAAGCCGCCTCCATCCTGCTCTATGACGATACCGCCCGCGAACTCTACTTCCAGGCGGCCACCAACCCCGACCCGATGATGCGCGGCATGGTCATCCCAATGGATAGCATCGCCGGTTGGATTGTCACCCACCGTGAGCCGGTACGCATCAGCGATGTCAAAAAGGATAATCGCTACTTCAAAAACGTCGCCCAAACCCTCAGTTTTGCCACCAAATCGATTATGGGCGTGCCGCTCATCACCAAAGAAAAAGTGGTCGGCGTGCTGGAAGTCCTCAACAAAACCGACGGCGAATTTAGCGACACCGACGAAGACATGCTGACCGTCCTCGGCGCGCAGGCTGCCATCGCCATCGAAAACACCCGTTTGTTCCAGCAATCCGACCTCATTGCTGAATTCGTCCACGAACTGCGCACGCCGCTCGCCTCGCTCAGCACCGCCACCTACCTGTTGCTGCGCCCCGAAATCTCCCGCGACCAGGCCGAACAAATCATCACCAACATTCACCAGGAAACCATCCGCCTCAACGCCCTGGCCTCCTCGTTCCTCGACCTGGCCCGGCTCGAATCAGGCCGCGTGCAATTCAACAAATCCAGTTTTCCCTTCCAGCCTTTATGCGAAGAATGCAAAGGCGTGCTGGGTTCCAAGGCCGAGGAAAGCCGCATCGCCATCGAAATCAAAATCCCAAACGACCTGCCCATTGTCACCGGCGACCGCGATAAATTGAAGCAGGTCGTCATGAACCTGGTCAGCAACGCCATCAAATACAACCGTCCCGGCGGGCAAGTCATCATCACGGCGGGCATGGATGAAAAGACCTGGCATTTCTCCATCTCCGATACCGGTTACGGAATCCCTGAAGAATCGCTTCCCAACCTGTTTCAGAAATTCTACCGCGTCAAAGGCCTGGAGACCAAAGCCACCGGAACCGGCCTGGGGCTGTCCATCTGCAAACAAATCGTCCAGGGACACGGCGGGCGCATCGAAGTGCGCAGCAAGGTCGGCGAAGGCACCGCATTCATCGTCCACGTTCCAAAATGATGAACAATGAATGCGGAATGCAAAATTCATCACCTTGCCTTCCGCATTCATCATGCCGAAACACGAATTACGAATTACGAATTACCACCTTCAACATTCCCCGTTTTTCCGCTTCCTCGAACGCCCGCAGGCCGTCCGCCAACCCGAACTCCGATGCAATCAGCACAGTCGGGTCAACTTCCCTGTTCTCCAGCAGGCGCAGCGCCGGGCCGAACGGCCCGCAGCGCGAACCGACAATCTTAATCTCATCCACCACTACCGGCGAAAGGTTGAGGGTCATCTCGCCTTTGTAGGTGCTTTTCAGCACGAACGTCCCACGCGGACGGATGGCCTTGCGCGCCAGGTCGAAGCCTGCCGTTGAGCCGGTTGCCTCCACCACCACATCGTAACGCCAGGGCTGGACATCGGCTTCATCGACCAGTTTGATGCCGCGCTCGGTGAGTAATTTTTGCTGCAAAGGATGCCGCGCCACCACCCGCAGGTCGGCCCCGGTCAGCGCCAGCGTTTGGGCAATCAATTGCCCCAGGCGTCCCGCGCCTGCCAGCAAAACCCGGTCGGTTGGCTTAATCTGTACCTGTTGCTGGATTTCCAGCGCCGCCGCCAGCGGCTCCACGAAGACTGCCGCTTCATCCGAAACCGAATCGGGGACAAGGTGCAGGTTTTCGAGCGGCAGGCTAACGTATTCGGCAAACACCCCATCGCGGTTGAGAATGCCCAACACCGTGCGATTCTCGCAATGAGTCGGCCTCCCGTCCCGGCACTGTTCGCAGGTTCCACAGGATGCATTAATCTCCCCTACCACCCGCTTACCGGCCAGGCCGGAGTCCAAAGTCTCCTGACTTTGGACTATTTCGCCGACAAATTCATGCCCCGGGATGCCGGTAAACGGGTAATAGCCCTTCACCATCTCCAGGTCTGTACCGCACACCCCTGCCAGGCGCACCTTCACCAGCGCCTCGCCGGGTTTGGCGGGCAAGGGGACATCCTCGCGCAGACGAAGTTGGTTATTTTCCAGCCAGAGAGCATTCATAACAAAATTACCTTTTTGAAATTCTAACTTTTTTCTCTGTCACAACCACGAACTGCCCAGGCAGCAAGGCGGCATAGGAAGCCAGTAATTTTCTCAAGTCATCCTTCATCCCCCGCGCCAAATCGTAAACCGAAAAAACTTCATGGCCTTGCGCAGCCAGCCACTTTGCAACCATCGGCCCGGCACACTCATCCACCAAAAAACGCATTAAACTGCCTCAGATTTCAGCGGCATAAAAACCATATCTTCCAGTGTCTTGCTGGCGAACAAAATACAAGCCCGAATGTCGTCCTGCGTCAGGCCATCGTACTCACTGATGATTTCTTCGGCGGTCGCCCCATGCGCAAGCAAATTCAAAATAAACTCAACCGTCAGGCGCGTTCCCATAATGACCGGTTTACCGGTCATCACCTGCGGGTTCATGCTAATCCGTTGCAACAGCTTTTCATTCGCCATGGTCTTCGCTCCCAAAACATTATACAACACCCAGGAAGCGTTCGAATCTCACTTCACCACCAGATTCACCACATACACAATCAACGGCGCAACCGCCAGCGCGGGCAGGAAGTTCCCAACGCGGATTTTCTTCAGTTCCAACAGACTGCTCACCCCCACGCCCATCAGCAGCACGCCGCCGGCAGCGGTCAATTCGCCCATCATCTGCGGCGTGACGATGGCGTTCAACTGCGCCGCCAGCAGGCTGATGCCGCCCTGGTAAATCAGGGTCGGAATCGCCGAAAACAGGACGCCAATTCCCAGACTGGAGGCGAACGCAATCGAGGCGAATCCGTCCAGAACGGACTTAATCGCCAGCGTGCTGTAATCACCGGTCAACCCGTCATTAATCGCGCCGAGAATTGCCATCGGCCCAATCAGGTAGAGCAGCGAGGCCGTCATAAATCCGCGCACGAAGCGGCTCGATTCTCCTTCGCCGCCGCCCGCAAAACGTTTTTCGAGCCAGGCGCCCATGCGCTGCAAGCCGTTTTCGATACCCCACCACTCGCCGAGAATCGCGCCTGCGATGAGCGCGCCCAGCACAATCAGTTCGTTTTCGGTCTTCAGGAACATCTTCAACCCGACGGCGGTCGTGAACAGTCCCATGCCCGAAATCACAGTTTCTTTGAGTTTTCCCGAAAGGCGCGCCCCAAACAACAGCCCGGCGGCGCCGCCAACCAGGATGGCAATGACGTTGATAATGGTTCCGGTCATGATTCTTTTGCCAGCTTGGCGGCCTGTCCACCCGATTGATTTTCGAGCAATTCCAACACAAAACACAGCGAAGAAAGCCGGTTCAAGTAAGCAATCAGCGCGATATTTTCCAGACCTCCCGCGTGGAACAACTCCACGACCCGCCGCTCGGCCCGCCGCGCCACCGTCCGCGCCAGCGAGAGCGCCGCGCTCGGCTGCGTTTCGCCGGGGATAATGAACTCGCGCGGCACTTCGACAATTTTCTCGATGGAGTCGGTCTGTTCTTCGAGCCACCTGACCCGATTCTCGTCGATTTTGCGGAATTTTTCCGCATTTTCGGGCGTCGCGCCCACTTCGGCCATCAGGTGATACAGGTCGCGCTGCGCATCCAGCAGCAGCGGTCTGATTTTGGATGCAGTGGCGCTCGCCCGCGCCAGGCCAAGCGCGGCAGTGGCTTCATCCAGCGCGCCCAGGGCTTCGATGCGCAGGTCGAACTTTGGCACGCGGCCCTCGCCAAGCAGGCCGGTGGTGCCTTCATCTCCGGTACGGGTATAAAAAGGGGACATGCGCGCTATTCTATCACACCGTTTTTGGTTTACAATGTTACTGGGAACGGAGTCCGAAGTCTCCTGACTTCGGACTTGCAGATTTCGTCCAAAATCTGGAGATTTTGGATTCCGGGAACGAAAACCGATGGCCTGCGTATACTTACGCAACCCTTGACTTGCCAGGCTATAATCCAACCAGAAAATTTGGAGGAGATATGGACAAACGAACCGCCGGTAACATCATCCCATCACAAGGAAACGTCTTTCGTGATTTTGCCTTGCGCTCCAGGCTCATCCTGCGCCTGATGGCCGATGGCCGCGTCAACTTCCTGCTCAAACTGCTGCCCGTCGGCGCGCTGGCCTACCTGATTTCGCCGCTCGATTTCATCCCCGCCGCCGTTGCGCCCATTATCGGCACCGCCGATGACATTGCCATCGTCTGGATGGGCATGTACCTGTTCCTCGAAATGTGCCCGCCAAACGTCGTGCGTGAACATCTCAAAAACCTGCTCAACAGTATGCAAGACCCTGTCAACGAGATAAAAACAACCGGTGACGACAACGACATCATCGATGGTGAAGTCACCGACATCAAATAGGAGGTTGAATGCACCCCCGTATCCTTTTTACCGGTATCCTGGCGTTTACCCTGCTCCTGGCAGGCTGCCAGTCCCCTTTAGGGGGCGCTACGCCCACGCCCCGCGTCACCCTGGCTCCGCCAACCGACATTCCTGCCGCCCCAACCGCCCTCCCACCGACGCAGATTCCTGCCACCGAAGCGCAGGGCGAGGCCCCGCCTCCGCCGCCCCCCACCCCAACCCTTGAACCGGTCAGCATCCAACTGCCCAACCCAGATGACTACACCTGGGTCGTCATCGCCCAGGGATTGACCCAGCCGACCGACATCACCGGCTCCGGAGACGGCACGAACCGCCTGTTCGTGCTGGAAAAACCCGGACGCATCCGCATTCTCCTGAACGGCCAACTCCAGCCCATGCCCTTCCTCGACATCACCGACCGGGTGGGCAGCAATTCCTCGGAGCAGGGCCTGCTGGGGCTTGCCTTCCATCCGCGCTTTTACGAAAACGGCTATCTCTACGTCAATTACACCGACCGAAACGGCGACACGCGCATCTCCCGATTCACGGCCAGCGGGGATCTGGTCGACGCGCGCAGTGAAAAACGAATCCTGGCAGTCAAACAGCCTTACGCCAACCACAACGGCGGAGCGGTGAAATTCGGGCCCGATGGCTGCCTCTACATCGCGCTGGGCGATGGCGGCTCGCAGGGCGACCCGTTCGACAACGCCCAATCGGGCAACTCCCTGCTCGGCAAAATCCTGCGCATCGATGTCGATAGCGGCGACCCATACTCTATCCCGTCCGATAATCCTTACGCAGGCAGCGGCGAGGTTTACCAGGAACTCTGGGCAATCGGCTTGCGCAACCCCTGGCGCATCTCCTTCGACCCGCTGACCGGCGACCTCTGGATTGGCGATGTAGGCCAGAGCGCCCGCGAGGAAATCAACCGCGTCCCCAGCGGCGCGCCCGGCGGATTCAACTTCGGCTGGAACGAGATGGAAGGAACCCTGCCCTTCGAGGGTAACAACCGCCCTGAGTTTACCGCCCCGGTCGCCGAATATACCCGCTCGTTCGGCTGCTCCGTCACTGGTGGATACGTCTACTCCGGTCAGTCCATGCCCGAGTGGCAGGGAATCTACTTCTACGGCGATTACTGCTCCGGCAACATCTGGGGCCTGCCCGCCAGCGCCGACATGGTTCCGGCTTCAGAAACCCAGGCCGCTGCCACGCTCCTGTTCGAATCCGGCCTGCGCATCTCCACCTTTGGCGTAGATGACGCCGGGGAGTTGTACGTCGCCGATTATCCCACCGGCGTCATTTACCGGCTGGAAAAGAAATAGGATACATGTCATCCGATATATGCCCTTTGTCAGCCCGGCTTGTGACGCCTGTCACTGGCAAAGCGGTAAGACATAGCCTAAAATAGCAACGTACTTTGGAGGTATTTATGGCTGAGAAAAAATGGGAAGTGACCAAAATCCGCTACTGTGACCATGTCGGCCACGAAGTAGCCTTCGAAACCGAAGTCGTGTACCCGATTGAGTTCCTGCCCGACGCGCCGCGCGTCAACGCCCGGCGCTGCTCGAACGCCAAAGAATGCAACCTGTTCGACAAGCCCACCTGCGTCTGGTGTGGCACGAACCCCAATCACGAACCGCTATAACCACGTTAAACCCGGGCGGCCTCCTCCTGCCGCCCGTATAAAAACTCTCTCCTCCCTCTGAGTTGGTCTGGCCGCGCCCGCTGTTTTCAGCGGGCGTGCGCCGTTAAGTGGGGCGGGTTCTCCAAGAATCTCCGTGTACGGGTTTTTACGGTAAATCCCAGAGAGCCGTAGGGCGAAATGGTATTTCGCCGTCTTTTTGTGGTACAACTTCGGTAACGCGGAATTCACTCCGCGTAAGCCCCGAAGGCAAGCCTTCGGACTCCAAACCAGGAGCATCTTCCCGTGTACACCGCATCCGAATCCCGTTACCAACACATGACCTACAAGCGCACCGGGCGCAGCGGACTGAAACTGCCGCTCATCTCGCTGGGGCTGTGGTACAACTTCGGCGGACTCGACGTGTTCGAGAACAGCCGCGCCTGCGAATCCCGATTGTCAATAACACCGGACAGAAAACCTTGCTCGCCTCCATCAACTTCAACTGGGGCACGTATCGATTTATGAACCCCACCCAAAAAATCCGGCAATGGACGTTTGGCGCAGGCAGCAAGTATAATATTCAAGATGATGCCAGTAAATGTTGTACCTCGCCCTATGTCTGGACAATCGCCGACCTTCCCAATAACCTCCTCTCCGTCAACGGCACAATTATATGGAGCATTATCTTCGAAGGCAGCGACGGCAACTGGCCGAACATCGAGCCGACCATGTTCGGCCTGAGTATCGGCTTCCAGAATGGCTGCACCCTGACCTTCGTTCCGGTTGCCACCAAAACGCCTACCCAAACCCGCACCCCCACTTCCACCCGCACCGGCACGCCCACCCGCACCATCACTCCTACGCCCACTATCACGCGCACCCCAACTATTTCGCGCACCCCGACCAGTACAGTCACAGCAACCAGCACAGTCACAGCGACGCCCACGCCGACCGAGACGGCGACCGCTACCCAGACCGAGACGGTGACGCCGACCGCAACCGCCACGCCGCCGCCCGGCCACCTGACCATCACCTACACCTACGACGCCCTGCGCCGCCTGACCAGCGCCACCTACAGCAATGGCACTGCATTCAGTTACACCTACGACGCCGCCGGGAATGTCCTCGAATACAGTTCTACGATCGGTGGGCAGTCATCAGTCATCCGTTATCAGTACGACGCCGCCAACCAGTTGACCACCGCCACCAAAGACTCGACGGTTTGGCACTACACCTACAACGGCAACGGCAGCCTCGTTCAATCCACACCGGGAGATGATGTCTCGAACGGCGCGAAACGCTACACCTACAACACCGCCGGATTCCTGCTCAAGGTTGAGACCTACGCCAACGGCTGGCAGACCCAGGCCGAAATGTTGTATAACGGCCTCGGCAGCCGCCTTCGAATGACCGCCGCCGGCCTGACCACGCGCTATGAACTCGATGGCGGCCGCGTGCTGTCTGCGGATGCCGCCGGGAACGTCACCTACTACCTGTACGGACCCGGCCTGATTGGAGAATTAACAGCAGATTGGGCCTACC
>DAOTZM010000120.1:0-3355 GCA_034434035.1 Anaerolineales bacterium | reverse complement strand
GAAGCCCTCGCGCAGGTTGAACATCCGCGCCAGGTTGGTGGCGCGCTCGCCGATGGTCAGGGCTTCGTCCATCGAGATGTTCCAGCCGGTGGCCGCGTTGATGGACTGCAGCACGTCTTCCGGCGGGATGAAGGAGCGCGGGGCCGGGCCAAAGAAGCAGAATCCGGTCACTTTTTCGAGACTGCCCCATTTTTCCAAAATATAAAACATCTCCATCTTTTCCTCGCCCAAACTGCGCGGCGGCAGGGCCTGGGTGATGCCGAGCGGCGCGGCAGCTTTGAGTTGGATGGCGTCGGGCTTGGCAAAGGCCGGGTCGTGGGCCACGACCAGGTGGTCGGCGCCGATTTCGGAGATGGCGTAGCCCATGCCGACGTTGTATTTGCCGCGCGGCTCGTGCATGGCGAGTTCCTGGCCTTTGACCTGCATGGCAAAGAACATCGCGTCGCCCCCGATTTTCTCCGCCG
This sequence comes from Anaerolineales bacterium, assembly GCA_034434035.1. GTDB lineage: Bacteria > Chloroflexota > Anaerolineae > Anaerolineales > Villigracilaceae > UBA5195. Next base: position 2,891 of record DAOTZM010000120.1, on the reverse strand, counting down.
CGCGTTTGCTGCCCTCGGCCAGCAGGTCGCCGATTCCCTCGCGGCGGGCAATCAATTCAATCATTTTGAGCATGGCCTCGGCGTTGCCGAAGCGCAGGTCGAGGCCGCCGGTGTCTGCCAGCGTGAGCAGGCCATGCTCAAAACATTCCATCGCAAAGGCAATCGTCGCGCCGCACGAGATGCTGTCGAGCATGTAGGCGTTGCACAGTTCGTTGGCTTTGGCAATCGCGTGGATGTCGCTGACGCCGCAGTTGGGGCCGAACGCGCCGACGGTTTCGTATTCCGGCCCGCCGTAAGGCGATTCGCGCCCATCCACTTTCACTTCGCGCTTACAGCGCACGGCGCAGGCATAGCAGGTGCGCGAAGCAGTGAAAATTTCCCGCTCGTAGGCTTCCCATTTCACCTCGTCCATGCCCTCGAACGCGCCCTGGCGGAAGTTGCGGGTCGGCAGGATGCCGCCGGTGTTGAGCGGCTCCACCAGGCCGGGCGTGCCGCGCGCCTGCAAATCCCAACTGAGCGGGTTTTCTTTGACCGTTTTGGCGAGTTTGCCGCCGATGGACATCAGCGTTTTGGCGTCGTAGGCCAGGTTTTGATAACGCTGATTGCCGCGCACGGCAATGGCGCGCAGGTTTTTGCTGCCCATTACCGCGCCCAGACCGTTGCGCCCGTTGAAATGACGCAGGTCATTGGTTAGACCCGCAAAGCGGACGAGTTTTTCACCCGCCGGGCCAATTTGCAGCACGCGGATTTTGTCATCGCCCAGCTCGGCGCGGATGGATTCCTGCACCTCGGCAGTGACTTTGCCCCACAGGTGTTCGGCGGGCCGGAGTTCGGCCTGGCCGCCGTTAACCCAGAGATACACCGGCCTGGGCGCTTTTCCCTTAACGACAATCGCCTCCCAGCCAGCCATCTTGAGTTCCGGCCCCCAAAAGCCGCCCGCTTCCGATTCGCCGTAGCCGCCCGTCAGTGGGGAGCGGGCCGAGACAACGTAGCGCGTGGCGGTGGAGACGGGCGCGCCGGTCAGCAGGCCGTTGGCAAAGACCATCACATTCTCCGGTGAGAACGGGTCGGTATGGGGCGGCAGTTCGGTCAGCAGGATGTACCCGGCCAGGGCCTTACCGCCGGGGTAGAGCCGATAGAAGTCTTCGCTCAGGGTTTCGGTTGCGATGGTGTTGTTGGTTAAGTCAACGCGCAAGATTTTGGCAGTTGTTCCGTACATGGGGTCTCCTGGTTTTTGAGTTAAAAGTCTCCAGACTTTTGTCCAACGACGGGAGTCGTTGGACTCCGGTAATTACATCTCCCAGGCCAGGGCCTGCCCGGCGGCGCGGACATCCGTCCCGCCGGGGGTGGCGATGTATTCACGCGGCTCGTAGCCAATTACGCCGCCCTGGTGATGATGCTGCCCTTCGCCAGGGAAGCCAGCCTCGGCGTATTTGGAAAACGCACTTACTGGTCAGATTGCACGCTCTCCGACAACCTGCTCGTCCCGTTTGATAATAAAAGTATCGAAATCACGCGCCACGACCGTGTTGGGGAAGATGGACTGGGCTTCGGCCAGCACGTCTTTCTCGCGGTAACGGCGTGAGATGTGCGTCAAAATCAACTGCTTTACCCCGGCCCGCTTTGCCAGTTCCGCCGCGCCGCGCGCGGTCATGTGCGAAAACTGGCGCGCCATGTCGGCTTCTTCGTCCAGGTAAGTGGATTCAATCACGAGCGCGTCGGCCTGGCGGGCCGCGTCGAACAGGTCATCGGTGCGGCCCGTGTCGCCGACCACCATCAGTTTGGTGCCGCGCTGGAGCGGGCCAAGCACGTCATCGGGGGAGATGACCCGCCCATCCGCCAGGGTGATGGAATTTCCTTCCACCAGCAGGCGGCGTTCCGGGCCAAAGGGCACGCCCAATTCGGTTGCCCGCTCGTTTAGGAAGGGGCGGCGGGCTTTCTCCTCGAACAGGTAGCCCAGGCAGTCGGGGCCGCGATGCGTAACCGGGAAAGCCGTCACAGTGAAACCATCGGCCTCGAACACCGGGCCGGGGCCGATTTCGCGGAAATGCAGCGACATGGGCGGCTTTTGCCCGCGCAGCACCACGTCATTGATTAGCACGCGCGCCCGGTCGAGCGTCGTCCGTCCCCCGAAAATTTCCAGTTCTTCGATGGCTTCCCAGCGCATGAAGGTGGACATCAGCCCGCCCAGCCCCAGGATGTGGTCGAGGTGGCCGTGCGTGAGCAGAATGCGGGTCAGTTGCTTGAAACCAATCCCCGATTGGAGAATCTGACGCTGGGTTCCCTCGCCGCAATCGATGAGGAAGCGGTATTCGTCATGTTTCACAATTTGCGCCGACAGGCCTCGCTTGGCCGACGGCGCGGATGCAGACGTGCCTAAAAAGAGAATCTCGAACACAAGGTATCCTTTATTATTACCGTCCAAAATTTGTTTGCATTGAACGCCAAAATCTTGTGGCGCGCCGCCTTTTGGGTGCGGAATGAATCCCGTATTACGAATAAACGTCGAGATATTTTACCCCAACCCAGACCAGCCGGAAGCGAAAACTTTGCGCCGCTGGCATGACCTGGTTGTGCTTTTAGGACAGGCAGACCTCCTGGCGTAAAAATTACAATTCCGTTAGTTGTCGGACAGGCGTAGGGCAATCGTAGGTTAATCGTCAAGTCGGTTTTTGGGGTGCGTGATAAATTAAGAGCGTAAGGTGATTTCTCTTCTCCTCCTTTCAATGGAGAGCTGGGGTCGGCGTCCCCGGCTCTCTCGATTCTGGGGGAAATCTTTCCCGCTTCCCAAGTCAAGTTATAATTCACACGCTGATTTACGCGGACAAGTTGCAGACTTGTGTGTATCTTTTCAGCCAGCCTGATTTATCCACGAACACTTGCGCCTGCGC
>DAOTZM010000119.1:0-18896 GCA_034434035.1 Anaerolineales bacterium | reverse complement strand
TGTCCTTTGCTGCGACCCGGGCGCGCAATTCCCAATACGAGCAATTTGAGAGAATGCGTACGAAAGTCTGTATAATACGGGATTGGATTGTAAACCGAAAACCCGCCTTCACGCTTGAAACTTTGACAAGCCAGAACGACAACCATTCATTATCGAAAAAATAATATCCCATGCGCCGCTACCTCTACTTCACCGTTTTCTTCTCTGGAGTGTCCACCCTGGCCGCCGAATTTGGGGCCTCGCGCCTGCTACAGACCATTTATGGCTCCAGCAACCTGGTCTGGGCCAGCGTCATCGGGCTGATACTCATCTACTTTGCGGCTGGCTACCAGTTAGGAGGCCGCTGGGCAGACCGTTCGCCCCACCCGCGCACGTTGTTTACCATCCTGGCGTTGGGCGCATTCGCGCTGGGAGTCGTCCCGTTTATCGCCCAGCCGGTCCTGCGCGGCGCGGCGCTGGCCTTCGACAGCCTGAAATTGGACGTAGCCTTTGGCGCATTTGCCGCCACGCTCATCCTGTTCAGCGTCCCCATCACCCTGCTGGCGGTTACATCGCCATTTGTCATTCGGCTCTTGGTGGATGACCCCGCCCGGGCTGGGAACGTGGCCGGGGATGTATACGCGCTCTCGACTCTGGGTTCCGTCATCGGGGTATTCCTGCCTACGCTGGTATTATTTCCCCTTATCGGAGTGACTCTCAGCATCCTGCTTTTTAGCGGACTCATGCTCCTCGTGTCACTCATCGGCCTGTGGCGGGAGGCAGGCTCCAGGGCGGTCACTCCCTTCCTGCTGATGCCGCTCTTTGTCGCCGTTCTCGCCATCGCCAACGACTACCGCATCAAATCCACGCCAGGGCAAATTTTCGAGACCGAATCAGCATACAACTATATCGAAGTGCTGGAGGTGGATGGCACGCGCTCCCTGCGCCTGAACGAGGGACAGGGCGTCCATTCGCAGTATCACCCCACCGAGTTATTTTATGGCGGCCCCTGGGAGCAGTTTTCGGTTGCGCCGCTGTTCAACAACCCGCCCTTCGAGGTGAGTCAGGTGGAGCGGATGGCAATCATTGGCCTGGCCGCCGGGACCGCCGCCCGCCAGGCGACCGAAATCTACGGCCCGATTCAAATCGATGGCTGGGAAATCGACCCAAAAATCATCGAGGTCGGTCGGGAATATTTCGAGATGACCCTGCCCAACCTGAACGCCTACGCCGCCGATGGCCGCTGGGGGCTGGAACACAGCCCCTACAAATACGACATTATCGTAGTGGATGCCTACCGCCCGCCCTACATCCCGCCGCACCTGACCACCCAGGAATTTTTCGCCATTTGCGCCGAGCGGCTGACCGAGGACGGGGTGCTGGCGATTAATATTGGCCGCGCGCCCGACGACCGTCGGCTGATTAACGACCTGGCGGCCACCATCGGCACGGTGCTGCCCTCAACGCATGTAATGGATTTACCCAACACCTTCAACTCCATCCTGTTCGCCACCAAACAGCCAACCTCGCGCGACAACCTGGCCTTCAACCTGACCGCGCTGCAAGCCGACCCCAACGCGCCGCGCCTGCTGCTTTCTGCCGCAACGATTACATACACTTCCCTCCAGCCCGACCCAACCGGCGGAATGGTCTATACCGACGACCGCTCGCCCATCGAATGGGTGACGAACAGCCTGGTGCTGAATTTCATCCTGGCGGGCGGGGTGGAGGAGTTGCAGTAATTCGATGGTCGATAATTCGATATTCGAGTATTCGAGTATTCGAGTATTCGGGTATTTGAGTATTCGAGTGTCCAGTATCGAATTTCGAGTATCATCTTTCCTCCCGGAGTTTCCCATGCCTTCCCGAATCATCACCTGGCTTACCACCCTGCTCACCCCCTTCGCGCTCATCATGCTCGGCGCGCGGCTGTTGATGACGCCGGTTTTCCCGGAAATCGAGTATCGTATGCCCGGCTTCCCGGAGGACTCGTATGGGTTCACGCTCGAAGACCGCCTGCGCTGGTCGAAACCATCCATTGAATACCTTGTCAACGACGCCGAACTCTCCTTCCTGGCCGAGCTCCAATTTGATGACGGCACGCCCATCTATAACGAGCGCGAACTCAACCACATGCTGGATGTCAAACACGTCGTCCAGCGGCTGCTCAATTTCTGGTTCATCAACCTGGCGCTGTTGGTGCTGGTCAAACTGTGGGCCTGGCGCGCCGGGCAGCTAGATGCCTTTCGGACCGGGCTCAGCCGGGGCGGGTTCCTCACCGTAGGGTTGATGCTGACTCTCGGCGCGTTTGCGGCAGTCTCATTCTGGCAGTTCTTCGCCTGGTTCCACAGCTTGTTCTTCGAGGGCGACTCCTGGCTGTTTCGCTTCGACGACACCCTGATTCGCCTGTTCCCCCTCCGCTTCTGGCAGGATGCCGTCATCTACATCGTCGGGTTTGCCATCCTGGCCGGGCTGGCGTTCGGGTTTGGATTCAGAAAACGCTGACCACAATCATCTTACAGACTGCAAAGCCTCCCGATTTTGCGCGAAAGTCGGGAGATTTTCGACTCCCTTCCCGTCACTCATCCCATCCAACCGTGTTCTATCCTCGTGTATAATTCCCCCCCAGGAGCAGCCGAATGAGTGAATTGTTATCACTGCAAGAAAAAGCAGCCGTCGTCACCGGCGGTTCGCGCGGCATCGGGCGCGCCATCGCGCTCGAACTGGCCCGGCGCGGCGCGAAAGTCGTCGTCAACTATAATAAATCGCCCGAAGCGGCAGAAGCCGTCGTCAGCGAGATTCAGGCCTCGGGCGGGCAGGCCGCCGCCTTTCAGGCCGATGTGGCCGAGGCCGGGGCCGCGCAAAATCTCATCAAATTCGCCATCGAAACCTTTGGCGACCTGCACATCCTGGTCAACAACGCCGGCATCACCCGCGACAAGCTGATTATGATGATTACCGAAGAAGACTGGGACGCGGTGCTGGATACCAACCTGAAATCCACCTTCCTCTGCGCGAAAGCGGCTGTGAAACACATGATTCGCAAACGCACTGGGCGCATCATCAACATCGCCTCGGTCGCCGGGCAGATGGGCAACCCCGGCCAGACCAACTACTCCGCCTCCAAAGCCGGGCAGATTGGCTTCACCAAAGCCCTGGCGCGCGAGGTCGCCGGGCGCAACATCACCGTCAACGCCATCGCGCCCGGGTTTGTAGACACCGAAATTTTATTAGCGATGCCGCCCGAAACGCTCGAAGCCGCGCTCAAATTCGTCCCGCTGGGGCGCAAAGGCCAACCCGAAGAAATTGCTTATGCTGTGGCGTTCCTCGCCAGCGACCAGGCCGCCTACATCACCGGCCAGGTGCTGGGCGTAGACGGCGGCATGGCGATGATGTAAGGAGATAACCAATGACCGAAGAATATCGTTCCCCTGGCAAGACCACCCTGGCCCCCGATGTGCTGCTGACGATTGCGCGCATGGCCGCCCAGAGCGTGGAAGGCGTCCGGCACATGGCCCCCATCCCCGGCGGGTTCGACCGCCTGTTCCGGCGCGGCGCCGATGACGGCGTGCGGCTGACCGTCGAAGACAGCCTGGTGTACATCGACCTGTACCTGGTGCTGGCAAACAACGTCAACGTGCGCGAAGTCAGCCGCAACGTGCAGGCGCAAGTCGCCCGCTCCATCTCGGAAATGGTCGGCATGGAAGTCGGCCACGTCAACATCCACATCGAAGACATCGAATACAAGGCAGGCGAATAACCGCTTATGAAATCCCGCACCAGGGCGCGCGCACTCGCCCTGCAAGTACTTTACGAAGTCGATATGACCGACCACCGTCCAGGTGATGTCCTCGCGCAGCGCCTGGAAGATGAACACGAACAGGGGCAAGACAGCCTCAGCCAGGAATTGGTCGAGTTTGCGCACCAAATCATCTTTGGTGTATACCCCCTCTCCCAAAAGATGGATGCTGTCATCGCCGAATATGCGCCCGAATGGCCTTTCGACCAGATTGCCGCCATCGACCGCAACATTCTGCGCATCGCCGTTTGGGAATTTTCGATTACCGGCATCACGCCGCTCAAAGTTGCCATCAACGAAGCCGTCGAACTGGCAAAGCTATACGGTTCCGATACCGCGCCGCGCTTCATCAACGGCGTTTTGGGCAGCCTGGCCGACCACCAGCACATCATTGCGCAGCAGTTCAAGAAAGGCACTTGATGGACATCCTCGGTATCGGCCTGCCCGAAATCTTCTTCATCGTCATTTTGGCGCTCATCCTGCTCGGTCCGAAGGACATGGTCAAAGCCGGGCGCACCATTGGGCGCACCTTGCGGGGCCTTGTGATGTCGCCCACCTGGCAGGCCATGCGCACCACCGGCAAAGAGATTCAGCAGCTTCCTGCCAAACTCATGCGCGAAGCCGGCATAGAAGAGATGCAGGCAGAACTGCAGGGAATCAAAGGGGATGTCGAGACTGCGACAAAAGACAGCCTGACCCAAATTCAATCTGTCGAAAACCAGATTCTCGCCGGGCCTGCCCCGCTGACACCCTCCTCGCCGTCAAACAAGCAAGAAACCACCCCCGCCCCTCCCCCCGCATCTGAAAAATAAACCGCCATGCAACGCATCCGCAGCGCCCTGTGGCGGCTTATCACCGCGCCCTTCAAACTGATTTTGTGGATACTCAGCCTGCCGTTCCGCTTCCTGGGCTGGCTGTTTCGTCCGGTTGTCGACAAATTCAAGCTGAATCCCATCTATATTTTCCTGACCGAAGTGCCGGAAGACCGCCCGGCGCTCGATGCCATCAGCGATGCCTTCCAGCAGCCCGAAAGCATCCTGGACGAACTGGATGCGGTTCGCAAACACCTGTTACGCATGTTGTTGGCGGTCATCATTACCACCGCCTTTTCGTTCTATTTCACCAACGACCTGGCGGCTTTCCTGGCGGTTCCGGTCGGCGGGCTGGAACGGCTCCAGGCGGTGGCCGTCACCGAAACGGTGGGCGTGTTCATGCGGGTCGCGCTCATTTCGGGATTGGTGTTCGCCTCCCCGTATATCGCCTTCGAGGTCTGGCTGTTCGTCGCGCCCGGCTTAATGCCTCGCGCCCGCCAATTCAGCCTGGTCTTCATCCCGCTGGCGGCCATTTTCTTCATCAGCGGCATGGCCTTTACCTACTACGCCATGCTGCCGGTCGCGCTCCCTTTCATCGAAACCGGCTTCATCCAGGTCACAACCAACTGGACGGTGGATAGTTACATCAAGTTCGTTACCGGCCTGTTGTTCTGGATTGGCCTGGCGTTCGAGTTTCCGCTGGTTATCTACGGTCTTTCTGCGATTGGGATTGTCAAACCAAAAATGCTGCTCGAACAATGGCGGCTGGCGATGGTCCTGATTGCCGTCCTTGCTGCCATGATTACCCCCACCACCGACGCCCTCACCATGGGCATCACCATGCTGCCGCTTGCCGCGCTTTACTTCCTCAGCATCCTGTTCAGCGCCCTTGCCCAGATAACCAATCGCAGGCAAACAGCGTAATGCGGAATTGATTCCGCAACCGCGCCGTCCCAAAGACTGCGTCCTTTGGGACGGCGGCATGTTCGATGGCAATGCCCGATTGTTACCCAGGCGGCATGACAGACGGTACTGGCGTAAGCAGCGGGTCGAGGGGCGGAGAACTCAGCCAAAATGGCGATATAAGCAACCACAACAAACCCAGGGCAAAGAGAATCGCTCCTGCGGTTTTAAGGGCTGCATCTTTCGATTTGAGAAATGTCGCCATTCCCAGCACGATGCTGCCTATACAGGCCACTATCAGGCCCACAGATTTTCCCAAAATGACAATCGTCAATGCCGCCAATGCCAGGGATGACGCAAAAACAATCTTGGAAATCATTGGAATTTCTCGAATATGCTGCATGGTATTACCTCCAAAACAATAGTCGCCATCAGCTGCCAGGCATTTCCATAAAAACCACCCTTGCCATTCACATCTTGTTCCACGTTGGGGTATGTTTTCATATTCTATCTCCTGGTTGATTTATGATGATTGTTGTGTTTGCAAACAAATTCAGAACAAGATTAGGCGAGTGACAGCAAGTGCATACATCCTGCCTTCAGCCTCCTTTCCTGACATACACGCACAACAGTTCTGGAATGACCGCATGAAGGTTTTTGTGACATATTTATTATCGGTGATTTGAAGATTCCGCGCAAGGAAACATGTCGCAGGCCGATTGAGAAATATTTCACAAGTGAAACCAAGAGCAGACGGATTTTTTACATCGAAAAGCGATACCAAGAACTATAAAGCCCACTTTGTAGTAAAATAACCCCATGTTCACCACGTTTCACTCGATGTTCATGATGTCCATGCCCACCCTTGCCCGGACAGTGTCGAAGGAAACGCGTTAGCACGCCATAACGCCGAAACCGGAGGGCTGTCCGAAGCGAGGGCAGTCCTTTTTGTTTGTTCGATATTCGATATTCGTTGCTTGATATTCGTTACTCGATATTTGTTACTCGGGTTTGAGTATTTGGCATTCGAGACTCGAATTGTCGAATATCGAATATCGAATTATCGAATATCGAATATCGAATTATCGAATATCGAATTATCGAATATCGAGCAACAAATATCGAGTAACAAGTAACGATATCGCGCCTCGAATAAGGAATTTTCTATGCCCGAACCTATCCTCATTGCCATCGCCTGGCCCTACGCCAACGCCGAAATCCACGTCGGCAACATCACCGGCTCGCACCTGCCCGGTGACATCGTGGCGCGCTACCACCGCCTGAAAGGGAACCACGTCCTGGTCGTCTCCGGCACCGATTCGCACGGCACGCCCGTCACCATGAGCGCCGACAAACTCAACCAGCCGGTCGAGGAAGTCTACAAGCGCTTCCATGCCGCCTTCCTGGAGACCTTCCAGGGCTACGGCATCACCTACGACCTGTTTACCAGCACCCACACCGAGAATCACTTCAAAGTTTCCCAGAGCATCTTCCTGGCCCTGAAAGAAAACGGCTACCTGTTCACCAAAATTGAGCCACAGTGGTTCTCTCCGGGCCTGGGCAAATTCCTGCCCGACCGCTACATCGAAGGCACCTGCTATCTGTGCGGCTTCGAGGTCGCCCGCTCCGACCAATGCGACAAATGCGGCAACGTGCTGGAGCCGGATAAACTCGTCCACCCCAAATCGAAATGGGCCGGGGATACCTCCACCCCCGAACTGCGCGAGACCGAACACTTCTACATCGACCTCTCCAAACTGGAGCCGAAGGTGGTCGAATTCCTAAAAGCGCGCTCGGCCTACCTGCGCGAAACCGTGCTGGGAGAATCGCTCGGAAAAATCAACGCCGAGGGACTCAAACCGCGCCCCATCACCCGCGACCTCGACTGGGGTATCCCGGTACCGGTTGAGGGCTGGGACGGAAAATGCCTGTACGTCTGGTTCGAGGCCGTCATCGGCTATCTTTCCGCCGCCATCGAATGGGCGCAAGTTTCCGGCCAGCCGGAGGCCTGGAAACAGTGGTGGGCCAACCCGCAAGCCCGTCAGTTCTATTTCATCGGCAAAGACAACATCTTCTTCCACACCTCGCTCTGGCCTGCCGAACTGATGGGCGTGGGCGAACAATTCGCCGAAATCTTCAACGGCGAGAAAAATGTCCCGCTGACCCTGCCCTATGACGTGCCGGCCAACCAGTTCATGAACCTCGAAGGCGAAAAAATCAGCGGCAGCCGCAACTGGGCGGTTTGGGGCCGCGACGCCCTGACCCGCTACGACCCCGACGCGCTGCGCTATTACCTGACCATCAACATGCCCGAAGCCAAAGACAGCGACTGGGACTGGGCCGAATTCGTCGCCCGCAACAACGGCGAGCTGGTCGCCACCTGGGGCAACCTGGCAAACCGCGTGCTTTCGTTCAGTTACAAGCATTGGGAAGGACACGCCCCACAGATTGACACCGCTCGCTTGCGCGAGGCCGACCAGGAACTGCTCGCCGCCATCGAGAACGGATTCCAGACGGTCGGCGCGCTCTACGACGCCGTGAAACTGCGCGACGCCCTGAAAGAGTGCCTGCGCCTGGCGACCGAAGTCAACCGTTACCTCGACGCCAACGCCCCCTGGACGGCTATTAAAACTGACCGTAACTCTGCCGCCCTGACGATTTACACCGCCCTGCGCGCCATCGACTCGCTCAAACTGCTCTTCGCGCCCGTGTTGCCGTTCACATCTGAAAAACTACACTCGTTTTTTGGTTACGAAACACCGCTCTTTGGCGAACAATACACCCAAGAAATCAGCGACCGGCTGGGGACGCATACCGTGCTGCGCTATCGGCATGCTGGACAAATCAAAGATTTGTCCCACGCCTGGCAGCCGAGCGAACTCAAACCCGGCACGAAACTGAATCAGCCCGTGCCGCTCTTTAAGAAGCTGGATGAAAAAGTGATCGAAGAAGAACGAGGCAGGCTGGGGCAGTAATCAGTAATCAGTGAACAGTATCCAGTTTTTCTTCCAGTGAAAATCATTGCGCCCACCGTTTCGTGCGTTCAGCGGTGGACGCATTTTTCTCCCCTCTCTCGACGGGAGATGGGCTGGGGGCGAGGGCAAGCAGGTCATTCCCCCTGGAGACAGAAGAATTACGAATTACGAATTACGAATTACCATCCGGTCGGGGCGCAGGAAGAACAGGAAACCCAACAGCCGCAGCCCCGCGCTGACCAGCAGCGCGGCTCCCAGCCCGAGGTGGTCGGCCAGCCAGGTCCCAGCCAGCGGGGCCAGCATCGCCGAGAGATATTGTAAACTCTGGGCCAGTGAGACAAACGTCGCGCTGTATTCGGGCGGAACGGTTTTCATCAATTCGTCGAAAAAAACCAGGTCGATACCCGCCTGGAAGAAGCCTGCCGTCCCGGCGTAGAGGATAATCCACCCGACTTGCGGAGTCAATGTGGATGCCAACGGATACAGCATCAGCCCGAAGGTCGTCGCCAGCAGCACAAAGCGCCCGCCGCGCTTGCGCGAAATCCAGGTCCAAAACGAGTAACCCACCATCATTACCGCGCTCATCGCCATGTTGATTGCGCCGATTTGGGCATCGGTCGCGCCAACCTGTCGCACAAAAAACAACGGGAAAATCGGCGCGCCCAGGGCAATGGCGGAAAGGTAGACAAACCGCTTCGAGACAAAAGAAACAAAAGCCGGGTTGGCGCGCAGCAGGCTGAGATAGTTTCGGAGGGTTTCGGCCAGGGATTTCGTCTCCGCCAGCGGCGGCGGGGCCTGGTCGGGCAGGGTGATACGGCTGGAGAAGTAGTAACTGATGAGGCCGCCCAACGAGAGCGCGATGAACAAAATCTGGTAGTTGAGCGGGAAGGCCGCCCGGTCGAGCATCTGGGTGGCAAAAAAGGTCACAATGGTATTCGTCAATCCAAAAATCGTCCAGCGGCGGCTGAGCAAGGCGTAGCGGCCCTCCGGCCCGGCGACGGCGTTCATCACCACACTGAAGCACACTGCCAGCGAGGTCTGCGGGATGGTTGCCAGCGCCCATATTCCAAGCACAGAATTCACCAGGAATTCTTTCGGCATCAGCATCGAAGCCAGGCCGGTCAGGGCATAACTCGAAAGCACCAGCAGGCGCGAGCCGCTGAACCAGGGAACGATGCTGCGGCGCGTCTGCAAAAATCGCCCGATGATGAGCGCCAGGATTAATCCCGTCACGCCCGGCATGGCAGTCAGCAGGCCGACTTGCAGGTTGGTCGCGCCCATGCGGGTCAGGAAAACCGGCAGAAACGGCGCGGCGGCGGTCGAGAGCGCCACGCCAATCGCATCGATTTGCACGTTACGGAAATTGCGCTTTTTGACTTCGTAGGATTGTTCAGGGAAATCGGGGGTCATTTGGTCGATTATACCGCCGCGAACGGTTAGACAATGATTGAAACCCATCGAATGCTAACAAAAAACTGGCAGGTTCTCCCTGCCAGTTTTTGATAAGAGACGTTGCAAAACTACGCTTCTTCTTTCTTGCCGCGTTCCACGCTCAGCTCGGGTTCGATGCCTTCGACCACTTCGGCTGCTTCCACTTCTTCGCGGGTTGCGGTTGCCACTACAACAACTTCATCGCCGTCAGTCAACACATTGACGCGAGCCGGGATGGGCAGGTCTTTGACATGAATCGCGTCGCCCAGGGCAGTCAGTTTGCTCAAGTCGACCTCGAGACGCTCCGGCAGGTCATTCGGCAGGGCTTCCACTTCGATTTCATCCATGTTCGTGACAATCGCCGCCTGAAATTCTTTGATAGCCGGGGCCGTGCCATGGAAATACAGGCTGACATAGGTTCGGATGGTCTCGGTCAACGAAACAGCCTGGAAATCGACATGCGTGAAGAAGTTCTTGATGAAGTTCTTCTGCTTTTCGCGCACCAGGGCCGCAATCTGCTTGCCTTCCAGGTCAATGGTGACGATGCTCGACGAGGTCAGTTTGGGCAGCACCAATCCCGCGTTATGCGCATCCAGCGAAATCGGGGTTGGCTCCATTTTATACCCGTACACCACGCCGGGCAAGAGCCCCTGGCGGCGGAGTTGCTGCACCTGCTTGCCAGTGACGGCGCGCTTCGTGGCTTTCAAAACAACTTTTTCCATCTTACTTTTCTCCTCGGGCGCCTCTCACCCTGTCCCTTGCAGTACACAGGATTACCTTCGCCCTTTTAGAATATTATGGCGGCCGAATTGCCGCGCATATTGACTATTTCTTGCGTCCAAACAGCAATTTCCCGGCCAGCATCACCAGGCCGGCAATCAGCCCGCCCAACGCGCCGGCCGCGAGCGCGGCGCGCGCATCGACCAGGGTGTGGACAGTGCCGTTGACGTTTCGGCCAACCAACAGCCCGGCGCGAATGGTTTCGGCGTTGATTTGCCCGCCTGCCACAATGACAGCCGTTGCCTCAGGCGCGTTGATGGTGTTGGCGGCCATCATGGCCGTTTTGCCGCTGACCGAAAGCGACTCGCCGCGCACGCCGCCCACGCAGGACTCGCGCAGGTCGGCCTGTTGCGCATTAATCGCGCCAATAACCACGCGGCGCCCGCTAAACTTCCCGGCAGCCGCCGCGCCAACGATGATACCGTTCACATCCGCTTCTTCCGCCTCCAGGCTGCGAATGGCCGACTGACTGGCGCGCACCAATTCCGCGCGAACGTTCTCGACATTCACATTCGACAGGTTGACCACCTGCGGGATTTCAATCTCATCATCTTCGGGAACAGGCATAGCGACCTCGGACGAAAAAACGCGCCTCCGTGCAATGGAGGCGACGGGAACAGCGAGGCAGAATTTTAGCCTGTTAGCGGTCATTCGTCAAGATTCGGGCTCGCTCCGCGCGTGTATAATTGCCCCATGCGCACCCAACAACTCCTCGCCTGGTTGCTGCTCGCGGTTCTTGGCGCCGCATGGCTGCTTCCACCCGAACATGCCCGCGCCGGCCAATCGCATCCCGCCCCGCAAAGCGCGGTCAGCGCCTATGAATTGATTGCCGCAATGAACACCCTGCGCGTCGCCCATGGCAACCCGCCGCTTATCGAAGACCCTATCATCAACGCCGTCGCCCAATACACCGCCCAGGTCATGGCCGACCAACAGTTGTCCTGGCACATCGGCAATGTGCGCGGACGCATCGCCGCAGCCGGTTACGGCGGCGGGGCCACCGTCTGGGCCACCGAAAACTTCGCCGTCGGCACATCAATAGGCATTGACCAGATTATGGCTGCCTGGGCCGACCCCGACCACATGCGCCCGGCCGTCACCGCCGCCTACTGCCATATCGGCGCGGGCGTGGCAACCTCATCCAACGGCAAAACCTATTACGTCTTGCAGGCCGCCTACATCAGCGGGCAGGCCTGCGGCAGTTACACGCCCGGCACAGGCGCAACGCCCGGTTCAGGTTCCGGCTCCAGTTCAGGCTACGTTCCCCAGTACATAGTCCCGGTCAAAATCGCCACGCCCAACGCCGACGGCAGCGTCTATCACATCGTCCAGACCGGTCAATCCTTCTGGTCGATTGCGATTGCCTACCAGATTACCATCGCCGACCTCGAAACCTGGAACAACCTGAGCCGAGAAATCCCGCTCAAAGCCGGGCAAAAACTCTACATCCCCGGCAAGAACACCGCCGGGTACGCCACCCCCACCCCACAAGGGATGATTACGCGCAGCACGCCCGACGCCGATGGCCGGGTCATCCACGAAGTCCAGGCCTACCAGGCCCTCATCAGCATTGCGCAAACCTACGGCGTCACCATTGACCGAATCCTGGCCCTGAACGGCCTGCAAAAAGACCGGCCGCTCCAAATCGGGCAAAAACTGCTCATCGACCCCGGCCACGTCACCCCCAGCCCCACCCTGAGCGCCATCCAACGCCTGACCCCGGAAGCCGACGGCAAGTACTATCACACCGTCCAGAGCGGGCAAACGCTCTCGTGGATTGCGAATTACTATGACATCCCGCTTGCCAGTTTATTGCTCTGGAATGGATTGAGCAACGATTCGATTATCCGCCCGAACCAGAAATTGCTGCTGCTGGTAACTCCCCCCGTGACCGAAACGCCCACCCCAACCCCGCTGACTCCGACTCCTGCCTCCCAACCAACCTCCACGCTGACTCCCGCCGCCAAGACTGAAACAGCCGCCGTTCCCTCCACGCCAGCCTCGCCTGCAAACGGATGGCTTGCCCTTCCGCTCATAATGGTTATCCTGGGGCTGGGCTGGCTCGGATGGCGGCTATTCACCCAAAAACATTCCCCATAGAAAAGGCATTCAACACCGCATGTATATTTGTCACCGGCCTTCGTAGGGGAAACGCTCGAAGCGCAGACCTGGGTGACCCATGCGCGCCAGGCGCGTTCCCTGCGCCGCCACGAGTTCCTCCGCGCAGCCGACTGCCGGCTGATAGCGCGCGGCGAAACCGACTGGGGCTTCGTGGATGCCCAAACCGGGCGGCCGCTGGCAATCACCTTTGCCATTTACGGTCACCACTTCCGCCAGGTTTGCAAACTGCATATCCTCTGACCTGAAAGACGCGCCAAAAAACGGCGCGTCTTTTTGATTCACGCGTCGCTTTCCACCTGGCTCATCCCAATCACCCGCTGCCGCGCCGATTCGATGTGCTGGAGCATGGCCGTTTTCGCCGCCGCAGCCTCCCTGGCGCGGAAGATGGCCGCCAGTTGGCGGTGTTCCTCCAGCGAGGGCGCGGCGTTGCGTTCGCGCCTCCAGGCGGCGTAATTGAAGCGCCGGGCCACCTGATGCAGGCGGCGCAGATAGTCGCCGAGATACCGGTTGCCGGTCGCCTGGGCCAGGGTGCTGTGAAACTGATAATCCAGTTCGCTTAAGCGTTCAAAATCCCCGTTGTTTGCCGCAATTTCAGCCTGGCTGACCAGGGTATCGAGTTGGGCCAGTTCGGTTTCGGTCAGGCGCTTGCAGGCCAGGGCCGCCGCCGGGCCGATGACCAGGCTCATCGCGTCCATCACTTCGACAAAGTCGAACAGGTCGAGCGGGGTCACGATGGCCCCGTGCTGGGGAATGCTCTGAAGCAGGCCCTGCTGCGACAGGCGCTGGAAGGCCTCGCGCAGCGGGGTGCGGCCCCAGCCATAGCGCTTCATCAGGGCCGATTCGCTCAAGGCCAGGCCGGGTTCCAGTTCGAGGGTCAAAATCAGGCGGCGCAGTTCATTTTCGACCTGGTCGCTGGCGCGGGATTTGGGGACGTGAGGGGGTTTAGGCATGGTATTTTGGGTCCTTCTTGCTGGTCGAGTAAGATGCCGGTCTTTGGCCTGCTCGACCCTCGTCAATTACAATTGTACATCAATATCCGATAAATATACAATTTGGATATTTTATTGACAAGCCACCCTGCCGGGAGTAAGATTTATGCATGGCAAGCGGCATGGTGTTTGATATTAAAAAATATTCCATCAACGACGGCCCCGGCATTCGGACGACGGTTTTTTTGAGCGGGTGTCCGCTTTCGTGTGGGTGGTGTCACAACCCGGAGAGCCAGTCGCTCCAACCGGTGCTGCTCTATCGCGCCAATCGCTGCCTGGGCTGCGGGGCCTGCATGGAGGTTTGCCCGGAGGGAGCAATTACGGAGTCCAACGTCTCCCGACGTTGGACAATCGAAAGTTGGGAGACTTTCGACTCCATGACCACCGACCGTTCAAAATGCACCCACTGCCAGACCTGCGCCGCCGCCTGCTGCTCCGGCGCGAGGGAATTTTCGGGGAAAGAAATGAGCGTCAGCCAGGTGATGGCGCAGGTGGAACGGGAGATTCCGTTTTACGACCAATCAGGCGGCGGGGTGACGTTTTCGGGCGGCGAGCCGCTGATGCAGCCGGGGTTTCTTTCGGCGCTGTTGAAGGCCTGTCGAAAGCAGGAAATCCATACAGTGGTGGACACCAGCGGGTTTGCCAACTGGCAGGTTTTTGAGCAAATTCGCGGGGAGGTGGATTTGTTTCTTTATGATTTGAAGCTGATGGACAGCGAGAAGCACCGGGAAGTGACGGGGGTGGGGAATGAGGTCATTTTAAGCAACTTATGGAAACTCTCCGAGCGCGGACATCGAATCGTGGTACGTGTTCCGTTGGTGCCGGGGATGAATGATGATGAACAAAATTTGTTGGCAAGTGGAAAGTTTTTAGCCAGTTTGCCCCGCCTCGAAAGCGTTGAATTGATGGGTTATCACGATATTGCCCAGGCCAAGTACGAGGCGCTGGGGGTGGAGTACAAATTGGTTGGGTTGAAATCGCCGGGTGAGGAAGAAATGAGAAATGCGGCTGAGCTGCTGCGAAGTTATGGATTGAATGTTGTCGTGCGTTAATTTTTTCACCACGACGGTAACAACGGCGCACGACGGAACATCAATTTAAGATTTTACGTTGTGTCCCGTTGTCGCCATCGTGGTTAAGGATTTTCAAGGAGGAATTATGCCAATCACGGAACGTGTCAAAACCTTGCGCCAGAAGTCGTTGGATGCAAAAGAAACCCTCTCCAGCGAGCGGGCGGAGTTGTTGACGGCGTTTTATCAGCAGGAGACCGGGTTGATGTCGGAGCCGGTGCGCCGGGCGAAGGCGTTTGCTTACATTTTAGAGCATAAGCACATCGAGATTTACCCCGGCGAGTTGATTGTGGGCGAGAAGGGGCCGGCCCCCAAGACCGCACCGACCTTCCCAGAGTTGTGCTGTCACAGCCTGGAAGACCTGGACATCCTGAACAGCCGCGAAAAGACCTCCTTCCGCGTCGAAGCGGAGACGCGCGCCGCTTATGAGCAAACCGTCATCCCGTATTGGCGCGGCAAGTCGATGCGCGAACTCATCCTGAATGAGATGACCGAGGAGTGGAAGGCGGCCTACGAAGCCGGGATTTTCACCGAGTTCATGGAACAGCGCGCGCCGGGGCACACCGTCCACGATGACAAGATTTACCACAAAGGGATGCTCGATTTCCAGGCTGAAATCGAGCGCCGCCTGGAAGCGCTGGATTTCCTGCACGACCCGGAAGCCTACGACAAGCAGGAAGAACTCAAAGGAATGCACATCGCTGCCGGGGCGTTAATCCGCTTCGGGGAGCGTTATGCCGATTTGGCGGCGAGACAGGCTGAGGCGGAGTCGGACCCGCAGCGAAAGGCCGAACTGGAGAAAATTTCGAGGGTCTGCCGCAACGTCCCGGCCAGGAAACCTTCCGATTTCCATGAAGCGCTGCAATATTACTGGTTCGTGCACCTGGGCGTGACCACCGAACTGAACACCTGGGACGCTTTTTGCCCCGGCAAGCTCGACCAGCACCTGCTGCCCTTCTACGACCCCGACCCCCTCCCCGACCCTCCCCCGTCGGGAGAGCGCCGACAGGGAAGGGGGTACTACGAGGAATTACTGCACTGCTTCTGGATTAAGTTCAACAACCAGCCCGCGCCGCCCAAAGTGGGCGTGACCGCCGCCGAGAGCGGGACGTATACCGATTTCGCCCAAATCAACATCGGCGGGTTGCGCCCGGATGGTTCGGACGGCGTGAACGAGGTTTCGTACTTGCTGCTGGATGTCATCGAGGACATGCGCCTGCTCCAGCCGTCATCGTCGGCGCAGGTCAGCAAGAAGAACCCCGACCGTTTTGTGCGCCGGGCGGCCAAAATCATCCGCACCGGATTCGGCCAGCCTTCGATTTTCAACGCCGACCTGATTGTGCAGGAACTGGTGCGGCAGGGCAAGAGCGTGACCGACGCGCGCTGCGGCGGTTCCTCGGGCTGCGTGGAGGTGGGCGCGTTTGGCAAGGAAGCCTGCATTTTGACGGGTTATTTCAACCTGCCCAAAGTGCTGGAGTTGACCCTGCATAACGGAATCGACCCGCGCACCGGGCGGCGGCTGGGAATTGAAACCGGCCAGGCGCGCAACTTTTCCTCGTTTGACGAGTTGTTTACCGCTTTTGAGCGTCAACTGCTCTATTTTGTGGACATTAAAGTGCGTGGGAACAATGTGATTGAGCGGCTATACGCAAAATATATGCCGGCCCCGTTCCTGTCGCTGCTGACCGATGACTGCATTGCGCGCGGCCAGGATTATCACGCGGGCGGGGCGCGCTACAACACCACCTACATCCAGGGCGTGGGCGTGGGGACGATAACCGATGAGTTGTCGGCCATCAAGAAACACGTTTTCGAGGACAAGACCCTGGGGATGTCGGCCCTGATGGAGATTCTCGCCGCCGATTTCGACGGACACGAACGCGAGCGCCAGATGCTCTTGAACCGCACCCCGCGCTACGGCAACGACGACGATGTCGCCGACGACCTGATGCTGCGCGTGTTCGAGGCGTATTTCAACGCGGTGGACGGACGCCGCAACCTGCGCGGCGGCGAGTATCACATCAACCTGCTGCCGACCACCTGCCATGTCTACTTCGGCTCGGTGACGGGCGCGACCCCGGATGGCCGCAAAGCCTGGACGCCGCTCTCGGAGGGCGTGTCACCCGTCCAGGGCGCGGACCGCAACGGCCCGACCGCCGCAGCCCGCTCGGTCGCCAAGATGGACCATGCCCGCACCGGCGGGACGCTGCTCAACCAGAAGTTCACGCCCCAGGTGTTAGCCAGCGACGAGGGGCTGGATAAACTCGTCCAGTTGGTGCGGACCTATTTCAAACTGGACGGGCACCACATCCAGTTCAACGTGGTCGATGCCGCCACCCTGCGCGCCGCCCAGCAGAACCCGGAAGAATATCGCAGCCTGATTGTGCGCGTGGCCGGCTACAGCGATTACTTCTGCGACCTGAGCAAGACGTTGCAGGAGGAGATTATTGCGCGGACAGAGCACGAGGGGTTCTGAAATGCAAAAGGATGAATGATGAATGCGGGATGTTCGTAATTGGTAAATGGTGATTGAAAACGCCGTTCCGTTACAAGCTGGGGCAGCGTTTTTTGTTGTACAATTATCCAGCCCAACTGCCCATCATGAGGGATTTGCCAATGACAACGCCTGAAACCGCCTACGAAAAAGTCGCAGAACTGGTCAAACGCTTCAAGTCGATGCCCGCCGCGCAGCGCAAGGGGATGAACGAGATGCAAACCCGCCTGGGGTTCATCCTGCCGCTCTTTTCCGCGCTCGGCTGGGACACGACCAACATCAACGAAGTCTGCCCGGAGGAGAAGGTTTCACGCGGCTGGGTCGATTTTTCGTTTCGGATTGGGGGCGTGCCGCGCTTTTTCCTCGAAACCAAACGGGTCAACGAAGACCTGAACGACCCGCGCTGGATTAAACAGTCGATTGATTACGCCTGGACCAAGTCGGTGACCTGGGCGCTGCTTTCGGATTTCGAGGGGCTGCGCGTGTTCAACGCCGAATGGAAAGAGGAAAACCCTTTCCGGGCGCAGTTCAAAGAGTTTTCGGTGGATACCTACTTGCGAAATTTCGACGAGTTGTGGTGGCTTTCGCGTCCTGAAACCCTGGCCGGGCGGCTGGACAACGAGGCCGAAAAGGTCGGCAAACGCTCGAAGCGCGAACCGGTCAGCCAACGCTTGTTCGATGATTTGAAAGCATGGCGGGCCAGCCTGTACGCCAGCCTGCGCGGATACAACCGCCTGTACTCGCCCAAGCAAATCGACGAGGCGGTCTTGCGCCTGTTGAACCGCCTGATTTTCATCCGCACCGCCGAAGACCGCGAAGTGGAAGCTAACCGCCTGAAATCGCTCTTACGCGAAGTGCAGGAACGCAAGGAATTTGGCAAAATCGAGAAAAAACTGGTCGAACTGTTCCGCGAAATGGACGAGGTCTATAACTCGGAGTTGTTCGCCCGCCACTTTTCGGAAGAACTGACCTGCGAATACCAGCCCCTGAAAGAGTTAATCGAGGGTTTGTACGAGAAAAATTTCCTGCGCTATAACTTCAACGCCATCGACGCGGATGTGTTGGGGACGGTGTACGAGCAATACCTGGGCGGGATGGTCAAAGAAGAAAGCGGCGGCGCCCAGATGCCGCTCGTCCCGGCGGCGCACGTCGAGGAAAAGCGCGGCAAACGCAAAAGCCAGGGGATTTACTATACCCCGGCCTTCGTCACGAAATACATTGTCGAGCAAACGGTGGGACGCTGGCTGGACGAACACGGCTACCACCCCTCCCGCCCGCCGCGCGTGCTGGATATGGCCTGCGGCTCCGGCTCCTTCCTCATCCAGGCGTTCGAGACCATCGACCGCTTCGTGGCGCGGCAGCGCAACCAGTTGGGCAGCGAAACCGCCAATATTTTCGAGCGCGCCCGCCAGTTGGAAGTGCTGACCAGCTGCATTTACGGCGTGGACAAAGACCGGCAGGCCGTGGAAGTGGCCCGCCTGAACCTGCTGCTGCGCGCCCTGCACAGCCGCGAAAAACTGCCCATGCTCGAAAACATCGCGCA
>DAOTZM010000118.1:0-3566 GCA_034434035.1 Anaerolineales bacterium | reverse complement strand
CTCTACCTCCACATCCCCTTTTGCGCCCGTCGCTGCGCCTGCTGCGAGTCCGCCTCCACCCGCCTGGAGGCATCCCGGCAACCGAGAAACTGGCCGGGAGGCAAGGCCAACTCGCGGCAACGAGTCCGCTGCCCGAAACAGTGCGCGACTTTTTTGGGCGCCCATTCCGCGTAATGGCGCTGCATGGGTTTAGCAACCGGCTGCTGGAACAGATTCACGACCCGGCGGTGAAAAAACCGGCGGCCAAAATGCTATGCCGCCATCAAGTCCAACACAGTGGTTTTCCAATCCAAGATTGGCGCAGCGGCGATATTAACGGCGGCGGATTCAGGCGTCACCTGCCAATCGGTGAACATCTGCTCCATCAGGCGGGTGTGGTCGCTGCTGAAAGCCGGCTGGTTTCGCGCCAGGCCAAGCAGGCTGTAGGCGCGCCCCGCTTCGCTGCGCGCGTAGAAAAGGCGGGCATAAAACAAGACCGCCGTCACCGCCCAGGGTGTCGCTCCCAGGTGTTCGGCCAACGCGAGCCCCTCGCGCAGGTGATTGTCGGCTTCATCCAACTGTCCCAGGCGGATTTCACTGTGTCCAAGGTTGATGAGGTAGAGCGCCAGCGATTGCTGCGCGCCGATTTCGCGCGCCATGTCGATAGCCTGGAGGTAGAATCCCTGGGCTTTGGCGAGGTCGCCCTTTTCATCGGCCAGCGCGCCCAGGTTGTTGAGCGCCACTGCCGCGCGCTCGCGGTTGCCGACCGAGACCGCCAGCGAGAGCGCCTGCCGGTAGAAATTCTCCTCGGCGGATGGGTTGCCCAGCCCACCCATCACCACGCCCAGCCGGTTGAGCGCCATCAAGAGGGTGTTGGTATCGCCAATGTCGCGGGCAATGTCACGGCTTTCCTCGCAGCAGGCGCGCGCGTTTTCGAGATTCCCCAGCCGCCAGTGAACATTTCCCAGCCCGTACAAGACGCGCGCCAGGGTCGGGCGAGCCGGGATGCCCGCCGCACGCGCCATCGGCAGGGCCTGGCGCAGGGTTTTCTCTGCCCGGTCATAATCTCCCATATCGACATATAACTGTCCCAACTGCCCCAGGCAAGAGGCGAGCATGACGCTGCTCGAAAGTTCACGCGCCAACCCGAGCGCTTTTTCGGTGCTTTTGACCGAATCGGCAAATTCGCCGGAGCGGTAGAACGCCTCGCCAATTTTCAGGTGAATGTGGGCCAGGTCGCGGGTCTGGCGGGGATGGATAAGCGGCTGGGCGCGCTGGAAAAAGCGAAAGGCTTCGTCGAAGGCGCTCAGGTTGAGGGCGCGCTCCCCGGCTTCGAGCAGGACGGCCACTGCCCGATCGCTATCCCCGGCTTTTTCGTAGTGGTCAGCAATTACCGACAGGTACTCGCCGCGCCGCTCGCCGCTGGCTTTGCTCAACCATTCAGCCACCAGGGCGTGGTATTGCTGGCGATGCCGTTTCAGCACCGTTTCATAGGCCACATCGCGCAGCATGGCGTGTTTGAAAGCGTATTCCTGCGCCCCGGTGAAGGTCGAATCAGGGCTGGAAAAAATCAACTCTTTGGTGCGCAGGATTGCCAGCGATTCATCCAGGCGGGCCTCTTCGACCTGCATTTCGGGGCTGAGGGCTTTGACGGCGCTGTCCCAAAAGACCCTCCCGACGACCGAGGCGCGCTGGAGCGAAGCGCGCTCGAAAACGCCCAACCGGTCGAGGCGGGCTTGCAGCACGCCCGAAAGCGTGGGGGGGATGGCGCCCGCATCGAGGCGGTCGAGGTCGATTTCCCAGGTTTCCTCGCCAGGGCGGATGACATGGCTGTCGATGAACATCTTGATAAGTTCTTCGAGGTAAAACGGGTTGCCCTCCGCGCCGCCCACCACCAGGTCGCGCAGGGCCGTGGGAATGATGGGGGCTTTGTGTAAAATCTGCTCGACCAGCGAGCGGCTTTCCGCGGGAAACAGCGGCTTGAGTTCCAGTTTCACGGCGGCAGGCAGTCCAAGTCCCCAATCGGGGGCGCGCTCAAACAGGGAGGGTCGGGCCGCGCAAATCGCCAGGAAGGGTGTAGCAGCCGGGACATGCGCGCAGAGATAGGCCAGGGCCTCGAGCGAACCCCGGTCAGCCCAGTGGATGTCGTCGGCGACCAGGACAATCGGGTAGGTCTCGGCGGCGGTCACGAAGAAGCGTACCAGCGTGGCAAATCCCAGGCTGCGCATTTGTTTGGGGTCCTGCAAAACGCCGCGCAGGTAGGGGCTGGCGGAGAAATCGAAACCTATCAACTGCCCGACGATGTGCGCCTTCTCGACGGCGCGTTCGTCATCGGGCATGAATTGGGCAAAGCCGCGCTCCATTTTTTCGTGGACGGCGGCCAGCGGGTCGCTGTCCTGAATCTGGAAGCGGAAGGAAAAAATATCGCGCCACAGGGCATAAGGGGTGGAGGTTTCGGAGAGATGTGAACGCCCCTGGAACAGGTAAAAGTCTTCGGGGAGCGGGTCGGTCCAAGCCAGGAATTCCTGTAAGATGCGACTCTTGCCCAGTCCCATATCGCCGACCAGCGTCGCCAGCCGCAAGGAATGGCAGCCAAACAAACGCTGGAAGGCATCTTTGAGCGCATCGAGCTCGGCATGGCGTCCTACCAGCGCCGTTTCGACTCCTTCCACGCCGCGCACTTCGATGTGGAAGGCGCGCGGCTTGAGGGCCTCCACCAGGTAGGTCTGCACTGGCTCGGCTTTGCCCTTCACCTGTAGGGGCGGCTGGATGTGAACCTCGAACATACCGCGCACCAGGCGGTAGGTGTCATGTGAAATGAGCAGTTCGCCAGGCTTGGCAGCGGCATTCAGGCGCGCAGCCAGGTTGACGGTATCGCCGAGGGCGGTAAATTCGCCAGTCGTGCCAAGCAGCCCAACAATGACCGGGCCGGTGTTCATGCCAACGCGCAAGTTGAGTTCCCGCTCCGGTAAATCTCGAAACAGGGGCGAGGCAGCCCGAAAGGCCTGCAACGTCTCGCGCATTTGCAACCCGGCGCGAATGGCCTGCCCCGCATCGTCCTCGCGCACCATTTCGGCGCCCCACAAGGCCATCACGCCATCGCCGGTATGTTTGTCGATGCGCCCGCCATGCTTCAGGATCACAGCGTCCAATTGTTCCCACAGCGCGTTGACGGTAGACAGTTCCTCCGCCTCGAACCGCTCGCTGAGCATAGAAAAACCGGGGATATCAGCAAACAAGACGGTGATGATTTTGCGCTGCCTGGTTTCATCGGGCAGCGCGCGCGCCGATTGTTTCAGGGAGACCAGCCGCTCGCGCAGGGGGGCCAGGGCGGTATCGACCACCGCATCACCCAACGCGGAACGCTGGGCTTCGAGGGCAGAAACAGCGAGTTCGAGTTTTTCGATTTCAGTGGTCATATCAGGTGTTCACGCATTTCCACGAGTTGACGCAAAATTTCTGGTTCTGACGGACTTTGTGGTTTCTGAAATCTGCGATGAAAAAAGGTTCACGCAAAGCCGCAAAGACGCAAAAAAGGTCGAAAACCTGGCGTTCTTGGCGGCTCGCGCGCCCGCAAGGATATTGCG
>DAOTZM010000117.1:0-5549 GCA_034434035.1 Anaerolineales bacterium | reverse complement strand
CAGCCGCCGCAACTTCTTCAAAAAGATACACCCATTTCTTTGCCATTGATGGCCTCCTAAAATAGAAAGTATGATAGCATGATTACCGTTCCCAGCATAACAAGCAAAGTTTACCACAAGTAATTTTGCCCGCGCTTTGATTCAGAAAAAAATGGGAAGCGCGTTAGGCGGCAGCGACTTGAACGCCTGCGGGTGAATGAAACAAGATGGTCTGGCGAAAACGCCTAAAGAACGCTGGTTGGCTTTTCATCTTCTCCATCAGGCGTGGATTGACTATCCGATGCGCAAGCGACGGAAGCCCGCCAGAGAAAATAGTATTATGGCGCAGGATTTGCGCGAATCATAGCAACCTTTGGTTGCGGCCCGCGAAGCGGCTGCGCTATGTTAAAATGTGAACGATTTCGCAAATCGAATGACCTGGAGATATATTATGCCCCAATTCAAACCTTCCGCCGCCACGCCGCTCCATCGCCGCCGCGCCGCCATCGTGGTCGGCGCTTCGAGCGGGATTGGCGCGGCCCTGACTCGCAGGCTCGCCGCCGAGGGATATACAGTCGCAGCTGTGGCAAGACGAGCCGACCTGCTCGAATCGCTGTGCGCCGAAATCAACGCCGCGCACGGTGAAACACGCGCCCTGCCCTATCCGCATGACGTGACCCGCTACGATTCCGTTCCTGCCGCGCTCCAAAAAATCCTGCAAGAATTGGGCGGCCTGGACTTATTCGTCTACAATACCGGCATCCAGCACCATGTCAAAGCGGATGAGTTCGATTTCGAGAAAGACCGCGCCATGCTCGAAGCCAACCTGCTCGGCGCTCTGGCCTGGCTCAACCCGGTGGCAGCCATGTTCCACCACCTGAGAGCCGGTCACATCGTCGGCATCTCCTCCGTCGCGGGAGATAGGGGACGGGTCGGCGCCCCGGCCTATAACACCTCCAAAGCCGCTCTCACCACCTATCTCGAATCCCTGCGCAACCGGCTGACCCGGCGCGGCGTAACCGTGACGACCATCAAACCCGGTTTCGTCGAGACCGACATCCTGCTTTCCGCGCCAAAAAAGAACTTTTTCTGGCTCATCAATCCCGACCAGGCCGCCGAAGGCATCTGGAAGGCAATAAAATCCCGCAAGCAGACGACCTACGTCCCCGCCCAGTGGGGATTGCTCATGCTCATCATCCGGCATATCCCATCGTTCATATTCCGGCGATTAAATTTTTGATACTCATTATTCGATACTCGTAATTCGATAATCGCTGCTTGGTCGACTAACGAATATGGATTATCGAATATCGCATTACGCACTACGAAAGAGACCCCATGGCCACCTCCACCCTCCCTTATGAACGCCTTACATCCCTGGAAAACTTCGGGCATTCCTTGCGGGCAGCCTCCTACCTGTACAAACCGACCACAGCCGAGCAAATCAGCGAAGTTTTCAAATTTGCCAAACAAAACGACCTGACCGTCACCCTGCGCGGGGCCGGACGCTCCTATAACGACGCCGCCCTGAACGGCGGCGGAATCGTTTTGGACATCCAGGACATGAACCGCATTCTGGAGTGGAATCCCGAAACCGGTCGGATTAAAGCCGAACCCGGCGTCACCTTGCAAAAAGTGTGGCAGCACGTCCTGCCCGATGGCTGGTGGCCGCCGGTCGTCTCAGGCACCATGTACACCACCCTGGGCGGCTGCCTGGGCATGAACATTCACGGCAAGAACAACTACAAAATGGGCACCATTGGCGAGCAGGTGGTCGAATTTACCGCCCTGCTGCCCACCGGCGCGGAAGTGACCTGCTCCCCCACCCACAACGGCGACCTGTTCTACAGCCTCATCTCCGGCATGGGCATGTTGGGCGTCTTCACCTCGGTCACAATGCAGATGAAAAAGATGTATTCGGGCCTGCTCGATGTCCACGCCTTCCCGGTGCGGAATTTGCGCGAACACCTGAACGCCATCGCCGAGACCGCGCCGGTCAACGATTACACCGTCGGCTGGCTGGATTCGACCGCCGGAGGCAGCGGACTGGGGCGCGGCCAACTGCACACCGCCAAATACCTGCACGAGGGCGACGACCCCGACCCCAAGAAAACGATGCAGGTCGGTTACCAGACCCTCCCGGCGACCATGTTCGGGGTCTTCCCCAAATCCATCATCCACTTCTTCATGGCCCCGTTCATGATTAACCCCGGCGTCTGGCTGGTGAACACCGCCAAATACGCCGCCAGCCTGCGCGAGGGACGTTACAAACAACCCCACGCGGCCTTCCACTTCCTGCTCGATTACGTTCCCAACTGGGAAAAAGCCTACGGGCGCAATGGGCTGATTCAGTACCAGTCCTTCGTCCCCAAAGAAACCGCCGATGCAGCCTGGACGGAACTGCTAACCCTCTCGCACAAGCGCGGAATGCCCTCCTACCTCGGCGTGACCAAGCGCCACCGCCCCGACAAGTTCCTGCTCTCGCACGCCGTGGATGGTTTCTCGCTGGCGCTCGATTTCAAAGTCACGAACGGCAGCCGCGCCCAAATGCGTGAGATGCTGCGCGACTTCGACCGCATCGTGCTGGAAGCGGGCGGACGTTTCTACTTCGCCAAAAACAGCGAAACCACGCCCGAAACCGCCCTGCGCTTCCTGGGAAAGGAAACCGTCGAACGCTTCAAAGCCCTCAAGCGCCGCACTGACCCGCACAACCTGCTCGAATCGGATTTATTCCGCCGGGTGTTTGGCAGTTTGTAATCTGTAGGACAGGTCTCCGACCTGTCTTGCGCAGGATGATTGTAGGACAGGTCTCCGACCTGTCTTGCGCAGAATGATTGTAGGACAGGTCTCCGACCTGTCTTGCGCAGAATGATTGTAGGACAGGTCTCCGACCTGTCTTGCGCAGGATGATTGTAGGACAGGTCAAAGACCTGTCCTACGCAGGGACTTTTTGGCTACGGAATTCTCACGGCAACAATTTGACTTTTTTTGCGAAACTCATTACACTAATCACGGAACAGCAACGTTATTTTTCCAGGAGGAATGATGGCCGCACAATACCAGCTTGTCATGCACGCCGGGCCAACCCCGGGGAAGACCTTCCCGCTCGAAGTGGATGTGATTACCATTGGGCGCGAGGCCGGGAATACGATTGTCATTAATGATGCCGAAGTTTCGCGCAAGCACTCGCAACTGTCGCTCCAGGGCGGCAAATATGTTTTGACCGATATCGGCTCGACCAACGGCACCTTTGTCAACGGCCAGCGCATCACCGGTTCGCATGTCCTGGTTCCAGGTGAAGTGATTTCGCTGGGTGAGCAAATCAACCTGTTGTTCGAGTCGCTGGTTCAGGTTGACCCCAATGCGACCATGCTCTCCTCCTCGGCCCGGCCTGCGGCGGTCGCTCCCAAGCCATCCGTCCCGCCGCCAGCCCCCGCGCCCCAGCCTGTCCGGTCGGTTGGGTATGCCGGTCACGTTCCCGCCGGGCCGGAGCCTGGCCTGGCCGAACCACCCGCGAAGGGCGGCGCGAACCGGACGCTCATCATCGTGGCGGTGGTCATCCTGGTGTTGTTGTGCTGTTGCGTGGTTGGGCTGTTCGCCTATGATTCTGCCAAACTGTGGTGTTCGCCGCTGACTTCCTGGCTGGTGCCGGTGCTGGGCGGCTCCTGCCCATAACCCCAAGACAAGACTTTTTTCGTCCCGAAGACTACGCCGGTCTTCGGGATTTTTTATACAATACCGTCCCGAAGGGTTCGTGGCAAAACTCGAACGCTTTGCAAAAACCTTCGGGACGTTTTTATGATTCCAACAACGCCAGCACCTCGCGCAAGCGAACCTCGGCCTGCTCATACTCCCCGGCGCGCAGGTCCCGGTCGGCGGCGATGAGCAATTTCTCGATTTGTAAATTGACCGGTTCACGCGGTCTGCGCAGCAAATCGGCAACGATTCCGCGCTGGCGCATGGCTGGAATATCGGGCAGCCAGGCGGTCAGGAAGTGGGCCGAGGGGTCGTAGCGCTGCTGGTAGTGGCGCAGCGTGTCGTAGAAGGCCACTGTCAGGCGCAGGTCGGCGCGGTGGGAGTCGTCCACCGTTTGAGAGCGCAGGAAGTCGAGAAAAGCCGATTCGAGCGAGTCGAGGTCGAGGCCAAAGTGAACCTGCAAGGCGGCCTCCAACGCGGCAGACTGGGTTCCCTCCGGCGCAGGGTGGATGTCGCGGTAGAAGGCGTCGAAACGCTCCCATCCGTAGGTCTCGACCAGGTAAGCCACCAGCGCGGCAGCCTGGAGATAACCAATTTCGTGCTGGGAGGTGTAGAAGGCGTCGGTCAGTTCGCGCAGGGGAATATACCAGTCCATTTCGAGCAGGGCGGCGGCGCGGGGGAGAATGGGTTCTTCTTTGAAGTGGCCGTTGCTCAGGTAGACGGCCAGGCCCTCGACCAGGATGGAGGGGCGCAAATTGCCGCCCTGCCGGGAATCGAGCCAATGCACCATTTCATGATGAATCACCTGACGGGTGGCATTCCCGGCATAGTTCGCGTCGAGGTACGAAACGTACAGACCGTCGGAGGCAAATCCGCCATGCCCGAGGACGCGCGGCAGGAAGGTGAGCGGGATTTTTTCGTCGAATTGCGCGCCAAAACGCGCCTCGACGCTTTCGGCTTCGGCGTCGGCCATTTCGGCCAGGGTTTCGATGTCGCGCTGGGCGTCGGTGCCGGTGATGTAGTAGATAAGGCAGCAGTCGGAGGTGATGCTCTCCCAGCGGGCCTCCGGTTCGGGGTACGGGACCTCGGCGGCAGGCAGGAGGGCGAGCGTTTCGGTCCAGGAAAATTCAGCGGGGCGCAGGCGAAAAGTCAGGGCGTGCGTCCCACTCCCCAATCCAGATGTATCCCAAACCCAGGCGAAGGTGGCCTGGCTGCGGCCCCCGATTCCAAACGGGCGGAAGGCTTGCTCGCCGAGGGTTTGGCCGCCCGCTTCGAGAACGACTACTTTGTCTTTGGGGTCGAAGCCATCGGGAGCCAGCACCTCGAAACTGACCAGGTCGCCGACGTAGAGCGGGCCGTCGGGGTGAACGCGGATGCTGAAACCGGCAGCCGGGGTGGGCGAGGCGGGCGGCGCGCCAGCCGGGAGCGGGGCGGTTGGGGAGGGGCTGGCCGGCGGCGCGGCAGGGAGGACGGTTGGCAGGGCAGACAGCGGCCCGCAGGCGATGAGCAATACGAGTAAAAGGGAGGCGAACTTGAATCGGGAATTGGGCATGGCAGGCTCGTTTGATTTGACGGTCACTGGGCAGGTTTTCTCTGGTAAACTTCTCGCAAGAAGGCTATTTTACACAGTTCTGGGTTGTTTACAATCGCAAACTAAAGAGCAAACTGCCCATGATGACATGGGTTACACAAGTATAATTTTGGAATAGAACAATCCGTTTACTCGTTCAAGGTGAAGCATGCTCACAAAATCCACATATCGTGTAAGCCTGAAAGAAATCCAGCGTAATTTTCCTGCCTGCCTGCGCCGTGTCCGTAATGGACAACCCTGGTGATTACGGAAGATGGCAAACCGATGGCCGAAATGAAACCGA
>DAOTZM010000116.1:0-9421 GCA_034434035.1 Anaerolineales bacterium | reverse complement strand
AAAAAGCGGATTTTTATGCCGAAAACGACAATTTCGTCCGAGATTTCTCCCCTCTCCCACCGGGACTGCGAAGCGTGCCGAAGGCAAGGGGTTGGGGGGTGAGGGTGGTAGGTAGTTGCCGATAATGTCTAATAAAAAACTCTGCGGTCTTTGCGGCTTTGCGTGAAAAATTTTTAGATCAATCAGACTCGAAATCTTTATCCCGAATTCACGTTAAGCATCATTTCCTGGTTATCTTTTACCTGAACATATCCTGTTCTTTGGGGCGCAGGAGTTCTTTGAGCGACCCCTCGCGCAGCGGGTAAGGAAATCCGCGTACATGGACGACCGGCCTCCCCTCGGCAGCCTGGCCCATGACCAACGACGCGGCGGCGGCCAGTTCATCGGCCACGCCGACAACAGTGATTTGCAGCGTGTAGCCAAATAGGTCTGTCCAGCCGCGTTCGTCCATCAGGCCGGGAAGCCCGCTCAGGCCAATGGCAACGCCAACCGTCCCCAGCCGCCAGGCGCGCCCGTGCGAATCGATGATGAGGACTCCCAGGCGTTTCCCGCTGGCAGATTCCAACGCGGCGCGGATTTCGGCGGCGGATTGGTCTGGGTTTTCCGGGAGGAGCAGCACCCATTCTCCCTCGCCCCTATCCCCTTTCCCAATGGGAGAGAGGGATGGGGCGACGTTCGAGTGGTCGATTCCGGCGTTGGCGCACACGAAACCCAGGCGGTGTTCGACAATCGCCGTGCCGGTGCGCATCCGCAGCACCTCGTTGCTCTCGCGCAGCAGCAATTCCGCCAGGCGGGGGTCTTTGCCGGTTTTTTCGGCTGCCTCCAGCGCGGCGGGGGATGGTGTCACCGTGGCGAGATTGACCAGCCGGTTTTCGGCCTTGCTGACCACTTTCTGCGCCAGGACGAGGATGTCGCCGTCTTGCAGGGTAATTTCGGCTTGTTCGAGCGAGGACAGCATCAGCCCGGTGAGGTCGTCGCCGGGTTGGATGAGCGGGATGTTGGGAAGGGGGGTTAGGGTAAGGGGCATTGCCAGTGACCAGTGACCAGTAATCAGTGACCAGTGACCAGTAACCAGTGACCAGTAATCAGTGACCAGTAATCAGTGACCAGTGATCAGTAACCAGTGGCAGTAACAACCAACTGAACACTGGATACTGAGCACTGGATACTGAACACTGATTACTGATTACTGACTCCCGTTATCTTGATTCCTGCATGAGTCGCGCCGTATTGTTTGTTGATGTAAATCAATATCGAAGTCAGGCCCTCGACCACGACCGAGTTTTCAATTGGCCCGGCGTCCCAACCGGTCAGGCCGGCCGCTTCGACCAGTTTTAGCACTTCCTCGCGCGCGGCCTTGCTCGTGCCTGTCACCAGCACATCGCAGGGGACTTCCTCGCCGTGTATCAGATGCTCGAAGGAGATATTTTGGAAGGCGTCCACGACCTGCACGCCCTCGCCCAGGATTTCGACCGCTTCCTGCGCGGCGGACCCGGCGGGCGGCATCTGCACTTTGCTCACTTTGGGCGGGACGAGCGGCACGGTCACGTCGACCAGGATTTTGCCTTGCAGGGCATCTTTCAATCCCAACAGGGTGTCACGGTGTGCGGAATACGGGACGGTCAGCACCGCAATATCGGCTTTTTGCGCAGCCGCCAGGTTATCCAGCCCCTCGATGGAGGCTTTGCGGTCGAGCATTTCGCTTACTTCTGCGGCGGCGGCCTGCGCCTTTTCGGGCATGCGCGAGCCGATGATGACTTTGTAACCGGCTTTGGCCCAGCGAAAGGCCAGCCCCTTGCCTTCTTTGCCGGTGCCGCCCAGAACGGCGATGGTGATGAGTAGGTCGGACATAAATCTCCTCGTGGAGT
Organism: Anaerolineales bacterium; assembly: GCA_034434035.1. GTDB lineage: Bacteria > Chloroflexota > Anaerolineae > Anaerolineales > Villigracilaceae > UBA5195. The sequence goes on along the minus strand of DAOTZM010000116.1, from coordinate 7,553 downwards.
CCAAAATTTCCTGATTTTGGACGGATGGTTTGCGCAAATCCAAAGTCGGGAGACTTTGGAGTCCAGGTTGAAGTTATACCCAGCGCGGGTGAGAATTGCGCTTTTTTCTCAAGCGGGAACGCGCAATTCTCACCCGTGGGTATTATAGAATTTTTCCTGGTATCGTTTCCAGGTCGTGGCCGCCAGTTCACGGGCTTTGGCGGCGATTTCTTTTTCATCGAGCGTCAGCAGTTCGCGGTCTTTCATCAGGATTTTGCCGTCGACGATGGTGGTCGTTATCATCGTCTCGCGGAAGCCAAACAGGATGTGCCAGGGCAGGTTGCCGCCGCTCAGCGGGGTGGGCGGGTTGTAGTCCACGAACATTAAATCAGCGGCGGCGCCAATCACCAGTTTGCCTATCTCCTGCCCAAAGAAGTGACTGGCCTGGGCGGCGTTGTTGTAAATCGCCATATCCACCACCGCGCAGCCTCCCATGCGGCGCGGGTCACGGTGGTGGATTTTGTGCAGCAGATAGGCCGCTTTCCACTCCTCCCACATTGCGTTCGAGAAACCGTCGTTGCCCAGGCAGACCGGGATGCCCATTTCGAGATATTCCTCGACCGGGGCCACCCCCACGGCGTTGTTCATGTTCGAGCGCGGCTGGTGCGTTACCCAGGTTCCCGAAGCGGCCAGGATGTCACGTTCGCGCTCGTCGAGGTGGACGCAATGCGCGGCGATGCTGTTGGGGCCGAGGATGTCATGCCTGGCGAGCCAATCTACCGGCCACATGTGGTAGCGTTCCAGCACCGATTCCCCATCGTCTTCGCTTTCGGAAAGGTGGATGTGGAAGCCGGTTCCCTCTGGCGCAGCCTGGCGGCACAGGTCGAGGGTCGAATCGGACAGGGTCAGCGAGGCGTGCAGGCCAAAGGTGGCAGACAGCAGGGGATGTTTCCCGCCTCGGACTTTTTCGATGAAGCGAACATTTTCCCGTACCCCGGCCTTCATCCGTTCCGGCCCGTCACGGTCAGTGACTTCGTAACACAGGCAGGAACGCACCCCGGCCGTTTCGACCGCCTCGGCGATGATGTCGAGCGAGCCGACGATGGCATTGGGCGAGGCGTGATGGTCGAACAGGGTGGTTGTGCCGTGCCGGATGGCATCGGCCAGGCACAGCAGGGCCGAATAACGGATGTCGTCTTCGGTCAGCGAGCGGTCGAGCGGCCACCACAGTTTTTGGAGGATTTCGGAAAACTGCGTCGGGGCCTCGCCGGGGATGGCCATGCCGCGCGAGAATGCGCCGTAGTAGTGGGTGTGGGCGCAGATGTTTCCGGGCAGGACCAGTTGTCCACGCGCGTCGAACAGCGGGGCGTCGGGGTGGCGGGTTTTCAGCTCGGAATCCGGCCCAAGGTCGGCAATCTTTCCATCTTCGATGTAAATTCCCCAGCCCGGTAAAACCCGGTTCGGCTTCTCCCAGGTGACAAGCGTAGCGTTTGTAATCAGCATTTTTCCTCCGTGAAAATCAGGCAGGGCAACTCGTCAATTTGCCCTGCTAACCCAGCCCAAATTGCTGTGGGGCCGGCAGGCGCGTCCCGCCCATCGCCATTTCGGACAGGACCCGGAAGACGCCGTCGCGCATTTCCGTGTCTGTGCCATACAGGTGCGGGTAGAGCGCGGCCAGCACGCCCTCGGTGGGAGTGTGGCGCAGGTAATGGAGCGCGGCCTGCTGGTATTCGATATTGTCGTCTTTGAGCGCCAGCAGGAGCAAATCGGTGGCCGGTTCGCCAGGGACGACGCCCATGCCGTACTTCCCGGCAAATTCAATCAGCCAGGGCATGTTTTCGGGAGATAGTTCGCGCTGCGGGATGCGCGGGTTGGGGTGTTGCAAGGCCTCCAGCATCTCGACCGCGGCGTTGCGCACCACCCACTGCTCATCCTGGGTCGGGATTTGCCCCAGCAGTTCCTGGGCCCATGGCTCGCGGACGCGCGCCAGGCCGTAGACGATGGCGCGGCGTACCAGGATATCCTGGTTGTTGACGCCGTCCTTGAGGGTTTCGTGGCCTTCGACCGGGTTGTTGGCCAGGGCTTCGGCTGCCGCGATGCGCAGTTGTTCATCCCCGCGCAGCAGGGCGTTGGCGATGGCTTCGAGGGCCTGGGGCGTACCGAGTTCCACCAGTGCCAGGCAGGCCGCCTGGCGGGCCGCCCCGGCGGAGGCGGCGAGGACTTCGATGAGCGACTCCACCGATTTGCCGTCGCGTACGACCCCGGCGCCGAGCGCCGCCAGGCGGCGCAATTCATTGGATGGGGACAGCATCAATTGTCGGAACAAGGCCCCGGTGTTTGAGTCGCCGCTCAGGGTGAAAGCGGCCATCGCCTGCCCGCGCAGGGCGGCGGGATGGTCTTCGTCCTGTAAAATCTGGATGAGCGCGCCCATGACGGTGTTACGCCAGGGGGCTTTGGGCGGGGCGTCGCGCAGCAGGCGCGCCGCGGTCAGGCGCGGGCGCAACAGGAGGTTGTCTTCGGCAGCGAGCAGGCTGTTCACCAGGCCGGTGGCGTCGCCAAAGGCCGCCACATAGCGCAGGGTTGCCGTTCGTCCGACCCAGGGGGGCTGTTTCAGCACGGATTCGGCGTCGGCGGCGTTTAAACCCTTGCCGGCCAGGAAGCCCAGGTAAATGGGATGCGCAAACCGCACCAAACTGCCGCCGTGCGCGGCCAGGATGCCCGAGACGGTCATCTGGGAGAGCAGGCTGGCCGGGCGCGGGGGAGGCGCGGCCTGTTTTTTCCCGCCCAACGGACCTGTCCCGCCGGGCGTTGCCTGGGCTTCGGGCGGGTTTTCCTCGCTGGGGGGTGTCCCGGATTCCGTTGGCGGAGGGGATGCGGCTGGTTCGAAGGATTTCGTCCACTCCCTGGCGCGCCCGGTTTCGAACAGCGCGAGTCCGTTCAGGCTGGCCTGCGCGCCGATGACGTACAGGGCTTCGAGGGGCGCCTGGGGCGGCAGCAGGCGGCGCAGGTGGGCTTCGATGGCGTCGGTCGGGCGCGCGCCACGCGCATCGCCTGCGTATGCGCCCCATACTTTGAGGGTCAGTTCCAGCGGCGTCAGGCCCAGGTTGTCTTCCAGCAGCCAGCGGTTGAGCAGGATGGGGTCGACCGGCGTCAACGCAGCCTGCGCCCAAGCCTCAGGAGTAACGTATTTTTGCCAGAGCATCGTCCAGACTTGCAGGAATTCCCGCTGCTGCCGGGTTGTCCAGGGCATGATGGCCATGGGGACGAATCCCAGCGCGAGCAGGCCATCCACATAGTCGGGCGCGCCGGTGGTAACGATGCGAGTCCGCGGGAATTGGCGCAAAATGACGCGCAGGTAGGCCGTCACTTCCTGCAGGCCGGTTGGGGTGAGTTCATCGCACCCGTCCAGCAGGAGCAGGGCGCGCCCGCTCTGGAAGGCGTATTCGATGAAGCCGGGCAGTTTGCCCGCCGTCAGCGCGCCGCTCAATTCGAATAATTTCGAGGAAATGGGGGTCAGGAAGTCAGCCGGCTTTTTGGGGTCCTTGAGCGGCAACCCCAGGTCGGCGGCGTGGATGAAGATGGGAATCATCTCGTGCAGCGATTCCACCTCGGGGCGGCGGTTGACGATTTGGGAGGCCAGGTGCGCCAGGGCGGTTGTCTTGCCGGTTCCAGGCTGGCCGGTGATGATGATGTTGACCCCGCCGGAGATGGCTTCGGGGATGGTGAGGGTTGCGCCCTGGTAGACCGCCGCAAATTCGGGATACTCGGGCAGGTAGGGGATGGCCTGCTCGGTGATGTCGATGTGCGGGCGGGGCGCATGGGGTTCGGCGTAGGGGGGCGGCGCGAGCAGGCGGGTTTCCTGCGCAATTTCATCGAGGGCAAAGAGCGAGGCGGCCAGGTGCGTTCCCTGGGTCTGGCGGAAGACGATTTTGCGGTGCGTGTTTTCGAGGTTGGAATTTCCTTGCAGGGCGCGGTCACGCTGCTGCTGGCGAATCGATTCCAGCATTTGCCGGAAAGTGGGCCGGAGCAGCGCCAGAACCCACCAGATAACCGTCGCTGCGATGGCGCCAAATAAGAACGACGGGACATTGAGCCAACCGAAAAAGGTGCGCATAGCCAACTTTCCTGTTCAACCAGCAAACAAAATCCTGCCGCAGGATGGGCAGTTGACAATTTGTTGGGAAAAACGCACCGATTGGGCGTGGCCGCGCGTCAGGGATGCGCCGCAGGCGTCACAGGCATCCTCGCTGATGGTAGCGACAGCCAGGCCGCGTCGCTGCTGGCGCAGGGCGTCGTAGCGGGAGAGCGCCCCGGCGTCAATCATGGGCAGCACAGCCAGGCGTTGGGCCGAGAGGGTTTCGGCCTCTTTCTGGAGCGAGTCCTGTTCGGTTTTCAGCGATGCGTTTTGGCTGATAACCTGTCCCTGCGTGACGAGATAATCCTTTTTGGCAGAATCGAGCGCAGCGCGGGTCTCCTCCAGCGCAAGCATGGCCTCCAGTTGGCGGTCTTCCAGCGTGGCCAGGTGGCGTTTGAGCGAGGCGACATCGTTTTGTAAATCGGCGAGTTCTTTGGGGTTTTGGATGCGCCCGCTGTACAGGCTGGATTCGGCCTGTTCGAGTTTGATGCGCTGGCTGGCGGCTTCGTTTTCGGCCTGTTTCAGCGCCTGCTCCGACTCTTTGAGCGCCGCTTCGGCTTTTTCCTGGCGCAGGCGGGCAGCCTTCAACGCGGCGTCATTTTCCAGCGCAGCCTGGATGGCCGCCAGCCGGGATGTGACCTGGTCGAGGCGGGTATCGATTTGCTGCAAGCGGTACAGGTTGAGGGTGATGCTCATTAAACAGAATTATACCCAATGCTGGCAATGATTCTCTATATGGATTTGAAAAGAAACGTCCCGAAGGTTGTTTGCCAGTTTAGGTGCTTCTTTGTGAACCTTCGGGACGAATTTTGTTTTTTCAGCGCGGCGTGACGCCCGGTCCCGCCCGTCTGGCAGGGTCAGGGAGACGCCGTCGTATTTTAGGCCCGTAAACGGGTCGTTGGCGGCCAGCAGCGGCCCGTCGAGGTCGAGATAGCCGCACAAGGGGGCCAAATGCGCCGCGGCGGTCACGCCGACCGGGCTTTCGACCATGCACGAGAGCATGATTTCCATTCCATGCGCGCGGGCGGTGTGGATGGCGCGCAGCGCTTCGCGGTTTCCGCCGGTTTTCATCAGTTTGACCACGACTCCGGCGATGGCTCCGGCATACCTGGCGACATCCGATGCTGTTTCGACACTTTCATCGGCGAAAATTCCCAACCTGGCGCGCGCGCCCTCCGGCAGGGCGTTGAGCAGGTCTTCCAACGCGCAGGGATTTTCTCTCAGTGGAGGCAGGCCGTTCAGGTAGGCTATCAGGCTTTCTTGCGTATCCCCGTAATACGGGACAGCGGCGGCCTCGCCATAGCCAATCAGCCCGTCATGCTCGAGGCGCGCCAGGACGTTGTGCCGCTGGTCGCTGGCGCCATGCGCCACGCGGAAGGTTGTTTTCAAGTTGAGGGACAGGGGGGAAGCGGTGAGTTTCATGGTGGAAAAGGCCCGAATTAAAAAAGCCTCAAAGATTCAACCTTTGAGGCTCAAGAGTGCAGGACATGTTATGCAGCCGCAGTGTTGGCTTTGGCGACTTTGTAAGCCTGTCCGTACAGGTGACTGGTGATGACCTGGGTATAGGCGACAGCGGCCAGTGCGCCGATGCCACAAACCAAGCTGCCAATGGAGGCAAGTATCGGCGAGACAAGGCTGATGATGATGATGCTAATCAGATAGGGGCCAATAGCGGAGCGCAACAGGCCAAAGATTTCGCCAAAGCGGAAGGCTGCGCCCACTTCTTCAGTGGCTGCCAGGTTGCCCAGGGCCGGCGGAATCAACAGGCCGGCCAGGATACCAAAGATGAGCGCGAAACAACCCATGCAGATGCTGGCAACCAGGGCGACGGTTGACGCTGTTTCAGGGTTGTTTTCGAGGGCGGCGGCAGAGCCGAAGGTGACAGCCTGTCCGCAGATGACAATCAGGATGACCGGCAGGGCATAAGCCAGCACGACAACAAAGGCTTTGAAGCCTTTGCCCACGAATCCGCCGAAGTTGCTCCAATCGGGAAGCGGCTGTGGGTCATCCAGGCTGACCCGCCGTATGATTTCCAGGGACCAACCCATCAGGATAATTGGCCCTACAAGCGGGATGAGGAACACGAGCGCGGCGATTCCGACCTTCTTAATCCACTCGGAATCTTCAAATGCATAAGAAAAAGCACGTCCAAATTCCATATCATTCTCCTCCAAGAATTATTGTTGATGTTCTCTACCGGACAAAACAATCTAACCTGTAATACATATCTTATTCCTGTCATTTCGAGCCGCGCAACGGGGAGAAATCTTGCGCACTGGGAGAAGATTTCTCGCTGTCGCTCGAAATGACAAATTAACACGAAGTTTGTCCGGTAGAGAATTGTTGATGTCCCATTATAGGGTTAAACTATACAAAATTGCAAGCCATTTGCGTTAAGGAATAGGAAAAATATGCCACAAATCCCCGTTCTTCTTCCCCTGTTGAACGCCAACGAACCCGAAGCCCGGCTGGTGCAAATCCATGTCAAAGATGGACAACCTGTCCAAAAGGGCGACCTGCTCTTTACCATCGAGACGACCAAGGCTGCCAGCGATGTCGAAGCACCGGAGAGCGGTTTCGCGCGCCTGGCTGCCAGCGAGGGCGATACGCTGTCGGTAGGGGCAGTGCTGGCGTATCTCACCGAGACAGCGGAAGAGCCAGTCATCAGTCATCAGTTATCAGTAACCAGTAATCCGTTATCAGTGAGCAGTCATCTGACAGGTTTGCGAATAACGAAACCGGCCCGCGCCCTGGCGGAATCACTCAGCCTCGACCTTTCCACCCTGCCCACCGACCGATTGATTACCGAATCCTTCATTCGCCAAATCGCCCAATCACAAAATCCTCCAATCACTCAAGCACCCAATCACCCAATCACCCAATCATCCAATGCCCAAGTTTTGCTCTATGGCGCAGGCGGACACGCCAAAGCGGTGCTGGAGATGATTCAGGCGATTGGCGCGTTTCGGGTGGCGGGAATTGTGGATGATAACCCGGCATTAACTGGTTCTTCTGTTTTGGGCGTGCCGGTGCTGGGGACGCGCGAAATGATTCCATCTCTGCTGGAGCAGGGCATTTTCCTGGCTGCCAACGGCGTGGGCGGCATTATCAACATCGAGATTCGCGTCAAGTTGTTCGAGTTGCTGGCTGGCTACGGTTTTGCCTTTCCTATCCTGCGCCATCCGCGCGCGACGGTCGAGTCTTCGGCGCAGCTCGCGGACGGGGCGCAGGTCTTTGCCAATGCCTACGTTGGTTCTTCGGCGGTCTTGCGCGAAAAGTGCATGGTCAATACCGGGGCGATTGTCTCGCACGACTGCGAGATTGGCCGCTATACCCATATCGCGCCGGGCTGCCTGCTGGCCGGGCATGTCCACGTTGGCGAGCGCGCCCTGGTGGGGATGGGCGTGACGACAATTATTGGCCTGAAAATCGGCGATGG
>DAOTZM010000115.1:0-4398 GCA_034434035.1 Anaerolineales bacterium | reverse complement strand
CATCCCCTTTCAGGACAAAATCTGGAGCATTGTGATGCTCTCGGCAGCGGCCTGCATCCTGCTGCTGCGTTTCCTGGTCGATGCCGTTTCCGCGATTCCGACCTCGAGGCCTTCCTTGCCTATCGCAATGACCCCGAAGTCGCCCGCTGCCAGGGCTGGAATATTCCTTATTCGCGTGAAAGCGCGCACGAATTCCTGGTCGAGATGAAAGGCAAACAGCCCGCCCCCGGCGAATGGCTGCAACTGGCGCTGGAATTGCGCAGTAGTCCCCTCTCTCCAGGGGAAAGGGCGGAGGGCGAGGGCATCATCGGCGACCTGGCTTTCCACCTCATGAAATCCGACCCGCGCCAGGCCTATCTTGGCTACAGCCTGTCCCGCGCGCATTGGGGACAGGGTTACGCTGGCGAAGCTGTCCGCGCCCTGCTTGGCTGCCTGTTTGGCGAACTCAACCTGCGCCGCGTCGTGGCCGAGTGCGATGTGGAGAACACCGCCTCGCAAAAGCTGCTCGAACGGCTCGGCTTTCGGCGCGAGGCCCGCCTGGTCGAAAATGTCTTTTTCAAAGGCCAGTATGGCAGCGAATATCACTATGCAATTTTGGGGCGGGAGTGGAGATAATTCGTTTCGGTTCGTGACGAACGCGCCAGGCAGGGGTTATATGATTCGCCGGCAGCCACATCTGAAATGGGGTCGGTTTGATTATCCAATCTCATAGAGGTCCTATGGAAAAAGTCGTCATCACCGGCATGGGGACGGTCAACCCGCTTGGCTTGAATGTGCAGGAAACCTGGCAGAATGTGATTCGCGGCGTCTCTGGCGTCGGACCCATCACCCTGTTCGATACCAAAAACTGGCAGTCGGAATGGCTGGCGCAGATTGCCTGCGAGGTCAAGAATTTCGACCCGGCCCAGTTCATGGACGCCAAGGAAGCCCGCCGCCGCGACCGGTTCGAGCAATTTGGCTGCGCCGCCGCGAAAGAAGCCCTGGCGAATTCCGGGCTGGAAATTACCGAAGCCAACGCCGCCCGCATCGGAGTGGTCATTTCCTCGGCCATCGGCGGGATGAAATCGCTCCAGGATGCGATTTTCACGCTGAAAGACGAAGGCGCGCGCAAAGTCAGCCCCTTCCTGATTCCAATGCTGATGCCCAACGGCGCGGCGGGGATTGTCGCCATCGAACATGGCATCAAGGGGCCGTGTTTTTCGGTCGCTTCGGCCTGCGCCTCGGGCGCGGACGGAATCGGCATGGCCTGGATGATGCTTAAAATGGGGATGGTGGATGTCGCCCTGGCCGGGGCCGCCGAAGCGACGATTTGCGCAACCGGCGTGGGCGCGTTCGACCGCATCGGCGCGATGAGCCGCCGCAACGACGACTATTCGATGACTCCCCAGCCCTTCGACAAAAACCGTGACGGCCTGGTGATGGGCGAGGGCGCCGCCGTGCTGGTGCTGGAAACCGAAAAATACGCCAGAGCGCGCGGCGCGAACATCCTGGCCGAACTGGCTGGCTACGGCGCAACGGCAGACGCCTTCCACGTCACCGCGCCCGATGAAAACGGCGCGGGCGGCGCGGCAGCCATCCGCGCGGCGCTGGCGGCAGCCGGCGCCAATCCCGATGAAGTTGGCTACGTTAATGCGCATGGTACAGCCACCCCGCTCAACGACGCCGCCGAGACCAGGGCCATCAAAGCCGCGCTTGGCGACCTGGCCTGCAAAATCCCCGTGTCCTCGACCAAATCGATGACCGGACACATGATGGGCGCAACCGGCGCGCTGGAGGCCATCTTCTGCGTCCAGGCCGTGCGCGAGGGCATCCTGCCGCCCACCATCCACTACCAGACCCCCGACCCCGATTGCGACCTCGACTATGTTCCGAACACGGCGCGCGAAGCGAACATTGACCTGGCAATCAGCAACGCCTTTGGCTTTGGCGGCCACAATGCAGTGCTGGCGGTTCGGAAATATCGTTAAATTCCTTCCCGCCTGCCGAATCCGTGATATAATCCGCACTCGCGTCTAAACCGACTGCTGTGAAGCAGTATTCATCTATTTTTGGTAAGGAAATTACGAAATGACCGACCAGTTGATTCAATCCCTCGCCGCCCCCGCCAACCCCAACATTCCCGAACTTCGCGCCGGTGATGTTGTTTCCGTGCATGTCCGCATCAAGGAAGGCACCCGCGAGCGTATCCAGGAATTCAAAGGCGCCATTATCCGCCTGCGCAAGGGCGGGCAAGACGCCAACTTCACCGTCCGCCGCATCGCCAGCAACGGCGTTGGCGTCGAACGCACCTTCCTGCTGCGCTCCCCGCGCGTGGACAAGGTTGTGGTGGAGCGCCATTCGCAGGTGCGCCGCGCCCAGTTGTACTTCATGCGCGGCCTGACCGGCAAGAAGACCCGCCTCAAACAGAAATTCAATTAATTCCAGCGTAACGCGGAATTCATTCCGCAACCAAAAGGGGCGCAGTATTGCGTCCTTTTGTGTTTTAATCAGGGTCTGTGGCGCAAATCTCTGATTTGCGCGGCAGGTCGGAGACCTGCCGCACCTATACCCGAGGAGTTCCCATGAAACTCGAAAAAATCACCCTCTACCCGCTCAAAATGCCGCTCGTTGCGCACTTCGAGACCTCCTTTGGGCGTATTTACGAACGCGAATGTGTCCTGGTCAAAATCGAATCCGAAGGGCTGACCGGTTGGGGCGAGTGCGCCGCCGACCGCGACCCCGGCTACAGTTACGAAACCACCGGCACGGTGCTGCACATCCTGAAAGACTTCATCCTGCCGCTGCTGGCGGGGCAGGACGTGACCGACCCTGCCGGCTTCCAGCGCCGGGTCGCGCCGGTGCGCGGACATCCCCTTGCCAAAGCCGGGGTAGAAATGGCGCTCTGGGACCTGCTCGGCAAACGCGACGGCCAATCGCTCAAGGAAATGTTCGGGGGCGTCAGGGAACAGGTCCAAGTCGGCGTCTCGATTGGCTTGCAAGATACCACTGCCGACCTGCTCAAAGTGGTCGAAAGATACATCGCCGATGGCTACCGGCGCGTCAAACTCAAAATCAAGCCGGGGCGCGATGTCAGCGAGGCCGAAGCCGCGCGGAAAGCCTTTCCCACACTCAAGTTGCAGGTCGATGCCAACTCCGCCTACCGCCTCGACACTGCCGTCGCCCTGCGCCCGCTGGATGACCTGAACCTGCTGCTCATCGAACAGCCGCTCTTCGAGGATGACATCTGGGACCATCGCCTGCTGCAACGACAAATGCGCACGCCCCTCTGTCTCGATGAAAGCATCATCAGCCCGCGCCACGCGCGCTACGCCATCGAAATGGAAGCCTGCCGGGTGATCAACATCAAGCCGGGGCGGGTGGGCGGCCTCAGCCAGGCCCTTCAAATCCACGCGATGTGCCGCGCCATCGACATGCCGGTCTGGTGCGGCGGGATGCTCGAAACCAACATCGGGCGCGCCTCCAACCTTGCCATCGCCTCCCTGCCAGGTTTCACCCTGCCTGGCGACATCTCCGCCTCGGCGCGCTACTACCGGCAAGACGTGACCCTCGAAAGCTTCACCCTCAACCCCGATAGCACCATCACCGTCCCAACCGGCCCCGGCCTGGGCGTCACGGTCGATGAAGCGCGGGTGAAAGAATATGCCTTTGGGGAAGTGGTAATTCGTAATTGGTGATTCGATGACTCTTCGCTCCCTCTTTCTTCTTTCCCTCTTTCTGCTTTCGACCGTTCTCTCGGCCTGTTCCCCCAACCCGCAGACCCCCGTTACCGAAACAATTCCCGCACCCCAGGCGGCTGCCCCGGTCTCGACAGGCTCGGCCACCGAGCCGACTGCCGAACCGACGGCGACACCCGTCCCTGTCCTGTGGATTTCGCCCGCCGTTCCTGAAAAGCTACGTGTAGCCAGTCTGTTGGACGGGATAAAAGTTGTTGAGAATAAAGCTGAGGCCAATATCTGGTTGGACGTTGATTCGATACTCGAAAATCGAAAATCGAATCACGAATATCGAACCTCCGTCTGGATTTACGCCCTCGTGGCTGCCTTCCCCACAATCCGCGATGAAGTCTCACTCGACGAGTTAAAAGCGGCATGGTCAGGGAGTGAACAGGCGTTGTTTTTGACGGAATCAACCTTCAAGGCGATGAAAACCATCTTTGGCGGCGAGACAGGCTCCGGCGTGGAAATTGTCCCCGCCGAGGGGTTGACGGAGGCCCTTTGGCAGAATCGCGCTGCGTGGGGTATCACGCCCTTCGAGCAGGTCAATCCAAAACTGAAAGTTCTCGAACTCGACGGCGCTTCGCCGCTCCGCAAGGAATTCGACGCCGCGCAGTATCCGCTGGTGGTCAATTTTGCGCTGACCGGAACATACGCCGAACTCCCGCCCACCAACCGCGACCCC
>DAOTZM010000114.1:0-6590 GCA_034434035.1 Anaerolineales bacterium | reverse complement strand
AAAATCGAAAATCTGAAATCACAAATCCGCCTGTACTGGCCGCTCATCAAGTCTTTGCAAACCGGGTTACTGCTCGTCACTGGCATAGCGGGATATATGAGCGCGCGCTGCCCGGTCATGAGTTGGGGCGCGCTGGCGGGGCTGGCCGGCAGCCTGTTCCTCGCCATCAGCGGCAGCACCATCCTCAACATGTGGCATGACCGCGACATCGACCGCGTGATGAACCGCACCCATCATCGCCCAATCGCCTCGGGGCAGGTTTCGCCGGGCGAAGCGCTGCGGCTGGGGCTGGCGCTTTCGACCCTGGGCGCAGCCTGGGCCGCCTGGCTGGAGCCGCTCTACGGGTTGGTCGTCTTCGCCGGGTTGTTTTTCGACGTCATCGTATACACCATCTGGCTCAAACGCCGCACCTGCTGGAGCATCGTCTGGGGCGGCGTGGCAGGCGGGATGCCGATTTTGGCCGGGCGCGTCTTCGGACTGCACAACCTGGGCGCGGGCGCGCGAATTGACGACATCGGACTCTTGCTCACGCTCGCAGTCCTGTTCTGGATTCCGACCCACATCCTGACCTTTTCGATGCGTTATTTCGACGATTACCAGGCCGCCGGTATCCCAACCTTTGCCTCGACGTACGGATTCGATGCCGCCCGCAAGGTGATTGCGCTTTCGAGCGTGCTGGCAGCCCTGTGCATTGCCCTGGCTGCCATCTTGATTCGGGTCGAATGGGGCTATGTCCACCTGCTGGCCTTTCTCTCCGCCGGACTGCTGATTTTGGCCTTCCTGACAGTTTTGCGTCCCTCCCAAAAACTCAACTTCGGCCTGTTCAAGTACGCCTCGGTTTACATGTTGCTGGCAATGGTTTTGCTCTCGGTTTAATGTAAGACGGGATGAATCCCGTCCTGCGCTCAAAAGGAGAAAAACATGCCCTACAACTCCGGTTTTGCCCGCTTCCTGCGCTTCATCGGCATTGTCCTGATGGCGCTGACCGCCGGTTTTACCCTGCTGGGCGGGGTGGGAACAGCCTGCGCCGCCTTCGCCCCAACCGACCCCAAATGGGTCAACACGATGGGGCCTTTAGCGCAGATGCAGTGGCTCTACATTTTCTACGTCCTGGCGGGAGTTGCTCTTGGCATCGCCGGGATTCGCGCGGTGGTATTGCTGGTCAAAGGCGACCCCAAGGCCTACCGCGATACGCTTCTCACCTTGCTGGCTGGCATCATCATTGGCGCGATTCACATCGCCACCTCGCGCATGTTGCGCGGTAAATCCCAACCGGTTGATATGGTGGTCTATACCACAGTATTGACACTGGCGGTTTTCCTGGTCTTCCGCATCCCGGCCATCTGGCAAGGGGTGAACTTCGCGCGCGGCAAGGGCAAAGACAACCAGACAGCCGGCGGCGCGGCGGCGATTGTGCTGGGCCTGCTCATCTTGACCATCCAGTACACAATGGGCGCGACCCACACCTGGAATGGCGTCAATTATGCCGACGCCTTCGATACAGTGATGACGGTCAGCGGCGCGGCCTGCCTGGTGATTGGATTGGGGCTGCTCACCCACTTGCGCAGGCTGGCGCTGTCAATACGAGCCGGGTTCATGCGCAAACATGCCTGAACGACCAGGGTAAAAAGCGGGCTGGAGTCCAAAGTCTCCTGGCTTTGTCCGAAGTCGGGAGACTTCGGACTCCGCCGATGCAGCAATTCTCAATATGAACTGCCAGGCGAACGTCCCGAAGGTTTTTCGAGCGCGCAATGCTTGTCGTAAACGCGAAGAAGCTGGTTCAATCCACTCCTGAATCGTATGGATTAGACAGTATCGGCAATAAAAACTTGGACGCGGACGAGAACGGACAAGAACGGATTTTAAGATTTTTCTCCGCGTAGTCGGCTCTTGTCCGCGTCCCAAAAATGGCGTTGACCACTTACCAATAAAGCCTGTTAGAAAAGCCAGGATATTGAGGGATGCCAGAACCTTGGCCAAATCGTGTTGTCCATGCCCAAAGTTATGTTCGAGATGACAGCCCTTGGTTTTCAGCGTATTGTTCTTTTCGTTTTCGATTTTCCAGCGCGTTCGTCCAATCTCGGCCAGGTGAATCACATTGGCAGGCGTAACCGTGTGATTGGTGACGAAGCTGTTTTGGTACAGGATTTCGCCCGTACCTTCCGGTACGATGATCAATTCCAGCCCATTAACCAGTAACTTGAGTTTAGAGTTCAAGTTGGGTCAAACCCTTTTTGTACACGGAATCTCACGGATTTTTCTTAAAAAAATCCGCGCGCCCCTACGGGGGCAGTCCGTCGAATCCGTGAAACTTGTACTGAGCCTGTCGAAGTATCCGCGTCCAAAAGGTTTTAATCTCAAACGAACCCGAAACTCCAGCAAGATTGAGTCCACCATGTTCGAACCCAGCCTGACCCGCAACATCCACCGCCCCAACTCGGAGAAAATCGCCGTGTACCTGGCGCATGGCGGCTATGAAGCGGCCAAACTGGCGCTGAGCAAACCGCCCGAGGAATTAATCGAGATGGTCAAACGCTCCGGGCTGCGCGGACGGACGGGGCGGGTTTCCCGGCCGGCGTCAAATGGGGCTTTATGCCCAAAGGCGGCCTCCCCAAAACTTGGCGTTCTTGGCGGCTTTGCGAGGGAAAATCACTGTGACCACAAAAAACAGCAGAATCAGAGTTTTTGAATGCGAGTTCCATTTCGCACCGATTCGTGGACAAAAACCAGGAGTATCTTATGGACATTACCAAAATTCTCGAATACGCCCTCGAGCGTGAATACGAAGGCAAGCGCTTTTTCTGGGAAAACGCCAGCCGCCTGCAAAACGCCGCCGCGGCCGGCGCATTCCGGGCCATTGCCGAAGAAGAGCAGAAACACATTGACTTCATCGCCGCCCAAATCGCCGCGCTCAACGCCGGGGTCAGCGCAGAATATCCCGACCTGCCCCCCGCCGGGTTCTTTGCCGAGCGCGCCGAGGGCGAGAACATCGAAATCGCCGTCAGCGAAGCAATGGTCGCCGACCTGCCGGTGCTGCGCATGGCCTATCTCATCGAGCGCGATTTCGCCGAGTTCTACGCCCAAATGGCCGCCCGCACCGAGGGCGAAGCCAAAAAGGTGCTGGACATGCTGGCCCACTGGGAAGCCGGCCACGAGCGGCTGTTCAAGCGAATGCACGACCAGGCCTTCGAAAAATACGCCGGCATGCCCTGGGGCGGCTGATTTCATTGCGCCCAAAATGACACTGCTGGCGAAGCAGAACCGGCGAAATTCGATAAAAATTCGCGCAAATTTCTTGCAAAAGATAAGCCGAAATATCGTAAAATAGGAGCAAGCGTTTTTCGTAAAACACCACCCATTTCACATACTTATCCCCACAAAGGAAGGAACTCGAGCCATGCCCACCGTCCGTGATTTGATGAAGAAAAAAGAAGGCCAGGTCCCCGTTTCTGTTGCCGCTGACGACACCGTCTTTCACGCCCTCGAAGTGATGGCCGAGAAAAATATCGGCGCAGTGTTGGTCATGGAAGGCGACCGCTATGTCGGCATTTTCTCCGAACGCGATTACGCCCGCAAGGTTATCCTGCAAGGCCGCGAGTCGCGTCATACGACGGTTAAAGAAATCATGACCGAAAAGATGATTACCGTCAAACCCGAAACCTCCCTCGAACAGTGCATGGAACTGATGACCAAATACCACGTCCGCCACCTGCCGGTCGTCGCCGACGAACACCTGACCGGCCTGATATCCATCGGCGATGTCGTCTACTCCATCATCTCAGAAAAACAAAGTTACATCGAAAACCTGGAAGAATACATTCACGGCACGAGCATCCTGCGCTAATCCGCCAGGCCGGGAAAACGTCCCGAAGGTTTGGAAAAACCTTCGGGACGTTTATTCTTGGTACAATCAACCCATGAGACCCCCGAACCCCGGCTTGCTGACATTCATGCTCCTCCTGGCGCTGGCCGCCTGCACCCGCTCCGCGCCCATAGACACCCATTACACCCCGCCCGCGCCGCTCCCCAATCCCGGCCTGGGCGGAGTCGAAGGGCTGAGCCTGCCCGCCGGGGCGCCGCCTGCCATCCTGACCTACCTGCCGCCGACCCGTATGCCGGGCATCCTGGCCGCCACGCCCACCCCCAACGTCCCGCAAATCCTGCCGACCTTCACGCCTGCCCAGCAAACCCTGGCCCCTATTGAAACGCCCACCCCCGGCCCGCTCACCCACGTCGTCCAGCCGGGCGAATACCCCGGCTCGATTGCCGCGCAATATGGAATCGCGGTCGATGAATTGCTTTCCGCCAACAATTTCGGCTACGATGTCGTCATCTACCCCGGCGACTCGATTCTCGTCCCGGTCACGCCCACGCCCGGCCTGCCCCCGGCGGCGAGCGCGCAACTCGCCACCGCCAACTATTTCAAAATCATCCCCGATTCCGAACTGGTCAACGGCCCCTTGAGCAGCCTGCTCAATGTCCAGGCTTACGTCAGCAGCCAGGGCGGATATCTTAATTACTACACGCAAAACGTGGACGGGCAAACCCTGTCCGGCGCGCAAATCGTAGAGTTGGTCTCGCGCAATTACTCGGTCAACCCGCGCCTGCTGCTGGCCCTGCTCGAATACCGCTCGCAGTGGCTCACCAACCCCAACCCGGCCCCCTCCACCTTCGATTACCCCATCGGCTACATCGATAACTACTGGGTCGGCCTGTACCGCCAACTGGCCTGGAGCGCCGACCGGCTCAACCAGGGCTTCTACCGCTGGCGCGAGGGCAAAATCCAGACCTTCACGCTGGCCGACGGCTCGCAGGTCATCCCGCAGCCCGGCATCAACCCCGGCACGGCCGGCGTCCAGAACCTGTTTGCCTGGTTCGACGACCTCGCCACCTGGAACATCGATACCGGGCCAAACGGCTTCTACGCCGCCTACAGCCGCCTGTTCGGCTGCCCCTTCGACTGGGCCATCGAACCGCTCCTGCCCGCCGGTCTCATACAGCCCCAACTCATCCTGCCCTTCGCAGCTGGCGAAATCTGGCAATTCACCGGCGGCCCGCACGGCGGCTGGGGCAGCGGCGCGGGCTGGGCCGGGCTAGACTTCGCCCCGCCCGGCGGTCCCATCGGGTGCAGTGAAACCGACGCCTGGGCGCGCGCCGTCGCCCCGGGCAAAATCCTGCGCTCCGAAGACGGCACAGTGATACAGGAACTCGACAGTGACGGCCTGGAACAAACCGGCTGGGTCATCCTCTACCTGCACATCGCCGCCCGCGACAGAGTCCCCGCCGGGACGATGGTACAGGCCGGGGATAAAATCGGCCACCCCTCCTGCGAGGGCGGCTTCACCATCGCCGCGCACCTGCACATCGCCCGCCGCTACAACGGAGTCTGGATTCCCGCCGACGACCCGCGCCTGCCCTTCATAATGGACGGCTGGATTCCCAGCGGCGACGGCAAAGAATATGACGGCCGGCTCACCAAAAACGGGCGCGCTGTCGAAGCCTGGGACGGCGTCAACCCGATCAACGAGATTTCGCGTTGACGCAGCCGCCCGCCTCTGGTACAATCACGCGCCGGAGCGTCGTACCCTTCGCTCCAAACCAAAATCTTGCCAGAAAGGGCTTGAAACAAATGAAAGTTCTACTCCTCAAAGACGTGTACAAACTTGGCCGCGCGGGCGATGTCAAAAAAGTCGCCGACGGCTTCGGGCGCAACTTTCTGCTCCCGCAGCGTATGGCCGTCCTTGCCACCCCCAACGCGCTCCAGCAGGCTGAAAAAATCAAAGCCGAAGCCGTCAAACAGCGCGCCGCCCTCAACCAGGAAATGAGCGCCATCGCCGAAGTCCTGGGCGGCCTGGCCATCGGCTTCCCGGCCAAAGCCGGCGAAACCGGCAAACTCTACGGCTCCATCACTGCCGAAGATGTCGCCACCGCCATCAAGGCCCGCACCCAGATCGAGGTCAAGCGCCAGCAAATCGACATGCAGCCTATCCGCAGCCTGGGCGAACACGCCATCCATGTCCGCCTGACGATGGACCTCATCCCCGAACTCAAAGTGATTATTTACCGCGAAGGCGAAGCCGACCCGACCATCAAAGCCGCCCCGGCCCCTGCGCCAGAAGCCCCCGCTGAACCCGCTGCCGAAGCAGAAGCGTCCCCGACAGAACAGGCCTAAACCGGATGAAATGACGCATCACCGACCACACCCCAGCGGCAACGGTCGGTGATGTTTTCTTAAAATAACATGCCCAGCATCGGCGAGCAACTCAAACAGGCCCGCGAAGCCCGCAAACTGACCCTCCAGCAGGCCGTCCAGGCAACCCGCATCCGCTCCTACTACCTCGAAGCCCTGGAATCGGACGACCTCTCGGCCATCCCCTCGCCCGCCCAGGCGCGCGGCTTCTTGCGGTTATACGCCGAATATTTGGGATTGGACTTGGTAGGACAGGTCTCCGACCTGTCCGCCGCCAAGCCCATCCCCGACCTGTCCGCCGCCAAGCCCATCTCCGACCTGTCCGCCGCCAAGCCCATCTCCGACCTGTCCGCGACAATGTTAACAGCTTTTGTTGCAAAGGCGAAACGTTCGCACTGCT
>DAOTZM010000113.1:0-1950 GCA_034434035.1 Anaerolineales bacterium | reverse complement strand
AACCTTCTTCAATGACTTGCGCGCTTGAACTCGCTGCATGGTCTTTGACTCATGGGATGATTTATTCTCCTTCCTGGAGGATGGCTTGGAAATTGTTCATGCGCCGCCATAACTCAGCTTTGAATTTGGAATTGCTGTTTTCTTACGGCAGGCCGCGCTGCTGACGTATCTGTACTTTTTGCAAGGATATTCACATTCCGCCGGAATGACCGGGAATTACAATAATATTAGGTTAACGCATTTCGCCAAAAAGGGCATAAAATTGACTTAAACAGGAATAGCATCGATGAATGATTCCACTTTCGAACAAAAAACGCACGAGGAAATCAGGGAGATTTTCCTATATAATGACCGTTTCCTGGCGATAGCCTATTCGGCTGCGGCAGCGGGCTTCATCATGTTGATTCTCAACCTGCTGCGCATCGGTGGAAACCGGTTCGTGCAGGGATTGAACAGCGTCGTAGCCCTGGCGGCGGCTGTTACGCTTTTGGTGCTTGCGCTGCGCATTTATGAGCGTTTGAAAAACACCCCGCGCGCCAACTTGCTTTGGATGTCCTTTTCAATAGGAATTGGGCTGTGGACGCTGCTCGAAACCGCTCGCACCATGCTATTTTTTGCTTCGCCCTTGCCACGTTTTGGAGTGCTGAATTGGCTCTGGATACTTGGCTATCTGCCCCTCTTTTACGGGCTTTATCTTCGCTGCTTTGATATTGAATCTCCGCTAACCGAACGGCAGCGGCAGGTGCTATGGGGCGGCGCGGGACTGGGGTTGGTCTTTGTCGTTGCAACCCTGTTCATTCCACTCGTGACAGGGCGCGCGCCCAGCGTAAGCGGCGGGATTGCCGGATTATTGTATGCGCTGGCTGACCTGGGTTTGCTGTTCCTGTTGGGGAGCATCATCCTGTCCCAGTGGGGAAAGTTCGGCGGCCCGTGGAAATATTTTGCGCTCGCGTTTGGGCTGAAGTTCCTGGGCGAGGCTGTGATACAGTTCCCAGCCAACCTGGGGGTAGGATTCTTGCTTTCCTTTGCCAATTTTTTCCATTACGCCTGGTATGGCTTTGCCGCTTTTGGTTTGTTTACTTATGAGACGGTGCTGGCTTACCAGTTCGAGCCATCAAAAAAGATCGCCGTCAAAGAAGAAGTTTCTCCCAATGCAAGCGCGCTCCTGTTTACGGATGAGCAGGATAACGTCATCAAGACCAGCGTCAACTTCCGGTATGTGATGCGCCTGCCCGATTCGATTGTCACTGCCGGCACGCCGCTCATAAAAGTTTTGGGATTGTCGGAGGATGTTTTTCAGGATTTCAAAACTCAATTGCGCAAACAGGGAAACTTAAAAAAATATGTAGTGGAACCGTCCTATTTCCGCCCCGGGTACAAGGCCTGGATTACAGCGATTGTGTCATCAGACCAGCAAAGGCGTTACAACGGAATGGATATGGTCGTGCAGGTGGTAACAGAGGGGATAGCAGGCGCAGGGTTGACGAGCGAAGAGCGCGCCCTGGTGGAAAACATCTTTTACCTGAGCGGCGCGGCGGGGGAAGACAGCGAAAACCTGCTCATCACCTATTTCAACATTCACTACCGAATGCTGGCAGGCCTGGCATTTCAGTACGAAGGCTCGCGCCGGGCGGCGGGGTTGAGCGACAGGGTTAACCAGGCGGCAAAACAAAACAAGTTGATGGTGCGCGTATTGGAGCAGGAAATCAACGTTCCAGAAAACGTCAAAGTAGATGACCTCGGCAAATCCGTTTCCATCCTGCTTGCCACTGGGCGCGAATACCTGTCTGGCCTGGCCGGAGCAGAGACTGTCAGGCGGGAAACCGAAACCCTGCACCGAGAAGCCGACCGCAGCACGAAAAGTTTAATTAAAAAATACGACCTCGCCAGGATGAGCTGAAAAGACCGGCGAGCATTGTCCTGAATACTGACGAAATCGTCTGAGAAATA
>DAOTZM010000112.1:0-13719 GCA_034434035.1 Anaerolineales bacterium | reverse complement strand
CAAGATATGGCCGATGCCTGGGACATCGACGACATGCGCCACGCCTTGCGGCTGGATGGCAAGGTCAAATTGCTTCCTTGCGTTGCCAGTGATAAAGCCACCGTCAAAAACGTCCTGCTTGAGTTGCTCTACAGCATTCTAGCCGAGATGGATGGCGGGGATAAATAAGAAGTTGCGAAGAACAACGTGTCATCGATTACTACTGACCAGGGCATCGTTCATTATGAGGTCTATGGGCGTGGCCGACCGGTAATTTTATTACACGGTTGGCTGGGCTCTTGGGGACTTTGGCAAGAAACTATGGCCTATTTGGGCCGCTATTATCGCACCTATGCCCTCGATTTCTGGGGATTTGGAGAATCAGGCAAAAAACGCGACACGTATGCCGTGCAGGATTTTGTCAGCCTGGTTGACCAGTTTATGGACCGTCTGGGAATTGCCCAGGCCCCGCTGGTTGGTCACAGCATGGGCGGCACAGTCAGCCTGTCTGTCGCAATCCAATACCCACACCGGGCCAGGAAGGTGGTTGTCATTGGTTCCCCCATCGTTGGCAGTTCGCTGGCGATTCCGCTCAAACTTGCCGGGTATCGGTTTATCGCGTTTATGCTCTTCAATATGATGTGGGCATTCCGGGGAACAATGAAAATTGCCTCCCCTTTTATTTGCGCCGACCCGCGTTTTCCTGAAATGATGGACAAGGATTTATCCAGCACGACAATCGAGTCTTTCCTGCGCAGCATCGCCTCCCTGCGCCGCACCGACCTGCGCCCTATGCTGTCGCAGGTCAAAATTCCTGTGATGGGAATGTATGGCGACAGGGATAATATCGTTCATCCCCGGCAATGGCAGCCGCTTAGCCAGGGCGTTCCAGGCGCAAAAATTGTTCGCTGGGAACGCGCCCAGCACTTTGTCATGCTGGACACGCCGCAAGATTTTATGGAAAACCTGAAATCATTCCTGGATGAGGAAGCGAATCCGACCTGATGACTGCCTGCCAATTCTGCTACCCTGACCGCATGGGACAAATCATTCTCCAGGCGATGGAAGAGATTTTGGGGCGAAACGGGGTGAATGCAATCCTGAACCTGGCTTCCCTGACGGATTTAATCGACAGCATTTCGCGCCAACAATATAATCAGAAACTTTCCTTCGATTCCATCAGCGGACTGCATAGCGCGCTGGAGGGTTTTTACGGGCCGCACGGTGGCCGGGGGGTTGCCTTGCGCATTGGCCGCGCCTGTTTCCAGCATGGCCTGCGTGAATTTGGACCTTTGCATGGCTTAACCGACCTGACCTTTCGGCTGCTCCCTGCCCAGACTCGCTTTAACGCTGGCGCATCTGCGCTGGCGGAGATTTTCAACAAGCATAGTGACCAACGCGTCCGGCTGGAAGACAGGGATAAGGTCCTTCTATGGCACATCGAGCGCTGCCCGCTTTGCTGGCAACGCACAGCCGACAGTCCGTGCTGCCAGATGGCGGTGGGACTGTTGCAAGAATCACTCTATTGGATGAGCGGCGGGAAGTTTTACCGAGTCGAAGAAACAGCCTGCCTCGCCTGCGGTGATTCCGCGTGTACAATCTTGATTGAAAAGACCCCCATGAGTTGACGTATGTTGAAGATAATTTTGCAGGCTCCCCGGAAAATTCCGCCCTTCAACGTTACAGCCCGTGAACTGGCAATCCAGGCCCAGCCTCTCTGGTTATGGCAGAAAAATATCCTGGCTCCATACACCACCCGGGAACTCGAACTTTTGCCTCATCAACGCTTGCCGTTACTGCGAGAACCGATGTTGGTGTATCGTGACAACCTGTTTTTCGACGAGCATTACATTGCCGAGTTCGTCTCCCAGGCAAAACGGCGCGGGCGGCCTGTGCGCGCTGCATTCTCAACCGGCGACCCCGCTTTTCGGGAACACGCCCTGCCGCTTTCCATCTCGTATACCCCGGCGGGGAATCTCTACCTGGCAGACCTGTGGTATTACCCCAACGGCCCCGAGGCCGATGTTGACCCGCTTGTAATTGATATGCAGGCCAAAGAAGTGGGGTACTATCATGTTCCCACCTACATGGCCGACCGGCGGGGAGACCTGGTATACCAGGTGCCACGCCGGGCATTGATGGCGATAGATTGTTGGGCGCACATCTTTATCGTAGATGCTGTCTTTGGGCTGTTTGCGCGCGGTTTGCGTTTCGAAACCCGCCTCAATAGTGACCTGGCTTTCAAATTGAAAATTCTGGCGACTGCCCTTTACGAAGGCAAGCAGCTCTTGGAATGTTCATCCCTGGTGACAATTGGCAAAAATTGTATCATCGACCCTACTGCCGTTATTCACGGACCTACAACGATTGGGAATGGGGTTACCATCAACGCTGGCGCAGTCATCGAAAACTGCACGATTGGTGATAATGTAAATATCTCGCAAGGCTGCCATCTGATGCTCTCAGTCGTAGGCAATGGCACGTTCTTGCCCTTTCGGGCTTCCCTGTTTATGACCACGATTATGGACCATTCGATGGCTGCCCAAAATACCTGTTTGCAGATGTGTGTCGTGGGGCGCAACACCTTCATTGGTGCTGGCTCGACGTTTACCGACTATAATCTGATACCTGTGCCCATCAAAGCCCTCGATGGGCGCAATGAACTCAAAGCATCGAACCGGCCCGTGTTGGGTGGTGCGGTTGGACATAATTGCCGGATTGGCGCTGGAATGATTATTTTCCCTGCCCGTACCATTGAGTCGGATGTGGTCCTGGTGGCGTCGAGAGACCGCCGCATTATCTATAAAGATATTAAGTACGAGGATAGCGACCACCACAAGATGCGCAACGCCAATGCCCATGTGCGTTTATATCCCCGTGATGAAGAAAATAAGGGATTAGAACCCTGGTAATTCATGGACACCTTTGCTTTTATCATTCATCCCATTGACCCAAAACGCGATGTCAGCCGAAAATACCCGCTCTTAGGAAAACTGCTCAGCGAACGCCAGATAAACTTCTTTTCGACGTTTTTCCCACCGGTCTATATCTCTGAAATCGAGGGCATCACCTCCGAGGCTACCGGCAAGCAAATCAAAGGCTGGTTCGTTGCCTGTCCATACACGCCGCAAAGAATGTTGGAGTTGCCGGAAAAAACAGTGTATCGAAAAATTATCGAAACGGGGAAACTGGCCGAACGGCTGGGCGCAGACATCCTGGGTTTGGGCGCTTTTACATCTGTCATCGGCGATGCAGGTATTACCATTGCGAATACGTTGGATGTTCCCGTCACAACCGGGGACTCTTACACCGTTTCGCTGGCGGTCGAATCGGTGGAGAAGGCTGCTGATATAATGGATATTCCAATCTCATGCGCTGCCGCCGCTGTGGTTGGGGCAACCGGCGCGATAGGAAAAGTCTGCGCAGAACTTCTCGCAGATGCGGTAGGTGAGTTATACTTGATAGGACGCCGCGCCGATGCGCTCGAGGCCTTGCGTGAGCGCTGGCAGCCAACCGCGAAGGCCAGGTTGCACGTCAGCACCTCAATGGATGTCCTGCGGCGCGCCCAACTTATCCTGACCGTCACCAGCGCCGTTCATGATATTATTCGTCCTGAAGACCTGAGGCCTGGCGCGGTCGTGTGTGATGTGGCCCGCCCCCGTGATGTATCTGCAATGGTGGCTGTGGCGCGGGATGATATATTAGTGATTGACGGCGGTATGGTTGATGTGCCAGGCCCCGTTGATTTCCACTTTAACTTTGGTTTTCCGCCGGGCAAATCGTATGCCTGCATGGCGGAGACAATGGCTCTGGCACTGGAGGGCCGTTTCGAGGATTACACGCTTGGCAAGGAAATTAGCCGCGCGCGCGTAGAAGAAATTTCTCAAATTGCCGCAAAGCACGGTTTTCGATTGAGCGGGTTTCGCTCTTTCGAGCGCGCGGTAACACCTGAACAAATCGAAGCAGTGCGCCGTAACGCCAAAAAAGCGCGGCGCCAATCATGATGGGAGGCTCGTTATGGGAAAAGCCCGCCTGTTGATCGTGGAAGACGATATCGATATCTCCACCATGCTGAAGATATACTTCAGCGGCCTGGGCTATGATGTCGATACGGCCATGCGCGGTTCCGATGCGCTCGAAAAAACGCGAAACGCGCTGCCGCATCTGATAGTGCTGGACATCATGTTGCCTGATATCGACGGCTATGAAGTTTGCCGCACCCTGCGGACGAATACGCGCACCAGCCACATTCCTGTCATTTTCCTGACGCAGAAGGATGAGCGCAGCGACCGCTTGCAGGGTTTGGAATTGGGCGCGGATGATTACATCACCAAGCCGTTCGACATCGAGGAACTAAAGTTGCGCGTTCAGGGCGCCATCCGCCGCTCGGAGCGAGAGAGTCTGACAGACCCGCGTTCCGGCCTGCCAGCGGGTCGCCTTATCGAAGAACAATTGCGCAAAATTATCCGCGAGACCGGTTGGGCCTTCCTCGATATTCGAATCAATAATTTTGAGCCGTTCAAGGATGTGTATGGGTTCGTTGCCGGGGATGATGTCCTTCGTTTTACCGGCATGATGATTGGCGAAGTGTTGGATGAACTGGGAACCCCTGCCGATTTTGTCGGCCATGCCGGAGGTGATAATTTCATCATCATTACGAGGGAAGGCGCTTCGAGCGGGGTGAGAACCCGGCTGAAAGAACGTTTTGCAGAGGAAGTGCAAACCCATTACAACTTTATCGACCGTCAGCAAGGTTTTATCCTCGCGCCTGGCCCCGATGGGCCGAGCGAGCAATTCCCACTCATGACCCTGGCGATTGGGTTGGTATCGCCATCCCAGACTTCATTTGCCGATATTCGTGAAATTACCGAATTGGCTGCCGAGGCGCGCCGCCAGGATGCCGGGACGGCGGCCTGGGCATAGGCAGGAGAGATGCCGTCATGCCGCAAGGCCCGATTCTTTTAAGCGTCGGCTTTCTCCTGGTCGGACTGTTATTGATATTAATAGTCTGGGCCCTCTTACGCTTTCTGGTGCCCAGGTTTCGGCCTGTTTTCCAAGAGCCGGCGCAGCAGCCGGCCTTCATCCAGCAAAAAGCGCGCAATGATGCCATCCTGGTTGTCGAAGCGGGCGGCAGGTTTCGGTATGTGAATCCCCAGGCTCGTGAGTGGTTTGAGTTATTCGAAGGGGAAATTCCCCACCTCGAACGCCTGGCCCGCCGGGTCAGGCCAAGCGAGAGGTTCCTTGAACTATGCGCCGCTGAAGGTCAGGCGCGTTTTTCAATTAATGGCAAACTCGTCGATGCGATTTCATACCGCGTTCCGGGAACTGTCCCGGCTACCCTCCTGGCTATTCGGCGGACGGAAAGTTCCCTGGGGCTGGGACAATCACAGCAGGGCGATGTCATTCCAGGCGCGGCGCTCAAAACCGTCTCCGAGTTTGGACAGGCGATTGCGAGCAGCCTGAGCCTGGAAGCGACCATCCAGGCCACCCTGGTCAACGTCGAAAGGCTGGTTGCCTCGGATTTCCTGGAAGTAAAAGTTTGGGATGAAAGCACCAAGTCGCTCATTCCCTATCGCATGAGTGATGCAACCGGGGCAGCGCGCACCCTCCAGCGTGAAAGCAGCAGCCAGTTTGGGGAATACGCCGGTTTCCTGATAGCCCAACGCAAAGAACTTTTCGTTCCAGATACGCGCTCTTTTACCGATGTCAGGTATGACCCGTTTGGCAGCCGCGTACCGCCGATGGGGTCTTATATTGGCCTGCCCCTGATTGCCTATGGCCTGTTGGTCGGCACGCTGGAAGTGGGTGTGATTCCCGTCAACAGCTTTTCAGATGAAGACCTGAATATCTTGCAACTCGTTACGGGACAGGCCGCCGTGGCCCTGCGTAATGCCACCCTGTACGAAAAACAGCAGCGCTGGAACGCGCAGTTGTTCGGGCTGACCAACCTGTCTCAGGCGGTTGGTTCGCTGCGCGATTTGAAAGACTTATTCTCGCGGCTGGTCAGCGGTTTATCCCCTCTTTTCAATGTCGAAATCCTGGGTTTTTTGCTGTACGATGAACAGCGGCGCACGCTGGAAGGGCAAATGCCGTTTCATGGCTTGCCGAACAACATTGTTCAGATTTATAAAACAACCATCCGGCCCGAAAGCCCGGCAGAACAGCGTATTTTGAGCCAGGAAGTCATCACGACTCTGGATGCCAGCCAGGATGCGGTATGGGCTGAGTTGGGCTTGCAGGACCTGGCCCAGGCTGCCTCGATGCGCGATACGGCCCTGATTCCACTGCTTTCTGCGGGTCGTTTCCTGGGGTATTTACAGCTCTCCAATCACCGTCAGGGCAGCCAGGCTATTTCACAGGATGAATTGCGCCTTTTGAACATCGTCGCCAATCAGGTTGCGGCGATTATCGATAATGCCCTGCTCGTGCAACAGGCGCGCCAGCGTAACCAGCGCGCTGAATCGCTGCGTCGTATTGCCAGCCTGGTGAGTTCGACCGCCACGCTTGACGAAATTATCATTTATTCTTTACAAGAACTCTCCCCGTTGCTCCAGGCCGAAGTAGGGGCGGTTTTCCTGCTGGATGAGGGCGAGGGTGTGATGCATGCCCACATCCCTTCGGCGTTTGGCGTCCCCGAAGAACTGCTTGATTCGCTGTCTCGAATTATTGTCAAGCCGTCCACCTATCGCCTGACCGTTGCTGGAAGCCAGCGGCCCTTTCTCTCCGGTAATTTGTCCAAAGACAGGCGCGTGTTGCCGCTTTACCAGGCAATGGTGCGCCGCTTGTCGCTGGAATCGGCACTCGCCGTGCCGCTCATCGTGCGCGGACAGGGAATTGGCGAAATGATGATTGGCGGGCGGCGCCAGGATATGTTCGGCACCCCCGATTTGCAGATTGCTTCGACCATTGCCAGTCAGATTGCGGTGGCAATCGAAAACACGCGCCATGCCGGTCAGACGGACGAAGTACTGCGCCGCAAAGCCGGTTATGTAACCGTGATGGCGCGCATTGTGCGTGAATTGAATGCGGCTGTCGGTCTCGAAGAATTGATGCGCGTTGTATATGAAGAAAGTCTGCGGGTTGCCGAAGTAGAATGCGGTACGGCGTTGTTGTACGAGCCTGGCCGCGCCGATATCGAGAGTCGCTCCGCGATGTTTTTTCTCGGCCATGCAGTGAGTGACGCCACGCGCGGCATCGTCAGGCAAAGCCTTGCCTCTGGAGAACCGGTCCTGGCCGAAGAATTGACCGGCGAGAATCTTCTTCACGCGGGCGTCCGTTCCGTCCTGGTCGCGCCGATTTGTCACCAGGGTGAGACCCTCGGTTTCATCGAACTCCATGCCGGGCAGGCAGGTCACTTCGACGAAGCGCGCGTGGAGATGATTAAAAACATCGGCATCCAGGCGGCGATTGCCCTGCAAACTGCCTTGAGTTATCGGGAACAGCAGCACCGCATGGAACTATTCCGCCGCCGTTCTGCGTCTTTCAAGCAGTTAACCGAAACATTACAAAACCTGCGCACCGGTTATTCCCTCGAAGTTTCCCTGGAAATGATAGCGCAGGGAATTCAAAAAGCCACGCCGTTCAACGTTGTCTTAATTAGTTTGAATGATTTGCAGACCGGCATCCTGACCCGCGTTGCCGGGGCCGGTTTTGATTTACAGACCTTTTCGCAACTCCAGGCCCACCAACAGCCCTGGACGAGCATTTCGCAATTGATGAAACCCGAGTTCGAAATCAACAGCCTGTACTTCATACCCGCCGACCAGTCGCCTGTCATCCCTGGCGATGTGCAAACTGTAACGGTGATAGAGCATGGAGGCCAGGCTCCCAACTCCTGGCAGCCTGATGATATTTTGCTCATCCCGATTTATGATAATAATGACCACCCGCTGGGCATCATCAGCGTGGATGCGCCGCGCGATGGGATGCGCCCAGATACAGTAACCATCGAAACCCTGGAAGCGTATGCCACCCAGGCCGCCTTGACGATTGTCAGCGGACGGGGCCTCCAAGCCTTTCAGGAACGTATCCTGACCTTGTCGGAAGAAGTAACGCGCGAAAAGAATTTGTTGACCTTCAGCCAGCGCAGCCTGCCTGTTTTGTTGCAAAAAGACATCGACCACACCGTTTCGGTGACAAACCTGACCCAGCGCGCCCGGCACATTCGCGCTGGTCTGCAATTGACGGAGGCCATCAGCCGCCAGTTTGACTCGTCCTCCGCGCTGATGACTCTGGGACAGCAGGTTTTAACCAGTTTCGATATGTCAATTTCGATGGTCGCCCGCGATACCGTCGATGGGCCGCGTATCGTTCATGTGCTTGGGAATTTGCCAGCCGGCGCTCACCCGCAAGCCTTATTTGGTCAGCGCAATCCTCTGCGCGCCTGCCTGCAATCGGGTGAGACCATGCTTTCCATCAACCTGGACGAAGATGAAACCTGGCACGATACGCCTTTCCTGACAAGTTTGCACGCCAAATCGTTTATTGCTATTCCGGTGGTGATTAATAAAAAGACGATTGCCGCGGTGCTGGCGATTGATACGGAAACCATGCCTGTGATGTCTGCCGAAGACCGGCAGGTTTATTTCCAGATAAGCCGCCAGGTTTCGGTTATCCTCCAGAACATCAGCCTGCTCAACGAAACCAGGCAGCGACTGGAAGAAGTGAACCTGCTGCTCGACTTCAGCCGCCAATTGAGCGGTTTGAACCCTCGCCAGATTCTGGAGTCCTTGCTGCAAAGCGCCCTGCGCGTGGTTGCTCCTGCGCACGCTGGCGTAGTGCTGCAGTGGGATGCGCGCGAGGAAAGATTGGCGCCGGTCTCTGCCATGAATTACATCGACGATGAAAGCATCCTCGGCATCACCTATCACCTCAACGAAGGTTTGCCTGGCCGCGTGTTCATGGAAAAACTGCCGCGCCGGGTGGATGAAGTCAATTTTGCAAATGACTATAACCTGCCTGCCGAAAACCTGCTTAAGTATCGAAAGGCAACGGGCGGGCGGCTGCCGGTTTCGAGCCTGCTCGTTCCCATCCAAACCGGCGCGCAGAATATTGGCCTCCTGGTCCTGGATAATTTCAACGCCCAGTCGGCATTTCGGCCAGACGATGAAGCCTTGCTGCTCTCCCTGACACAACAGGTGGCGCTCTCCCTCGAAAACGTCCGCCTGGTGCAGGCGACCCAAGAGCGCACCGGTCAACTCCAGGCCCTCAATTCTGTTGCTGCGACGCTAACCTCCAGTTTACAGCGTGACGAACTGGCTGCTTCGCTGCTCGACCGGATGGGGATGGTCGTTCCTTACGACACCGCCATTCTCTGGCTGCGCACCGATGGCAGGTTGGTGGTCGCTGATGCGCGCGGTTTCGATGACAACGAAGAGCGTAAAGGCCTGACCGTCGAAATCGAAGACAGCCTCTTGTTTCATGAGATGATTCGCACCGGCCAGGCGATAGTGGTCGGCGATGTTCGGACCGACCCTCGATTCTCCACCCTGGTCGAGGCTGCCCATCTCTCCTGGTTGGGCGTTCCGTTGATTGCCAAGGGAGAGGTGATTGGTGTCGTGGCAACCGAGAAAACCGAGGTTCATTTTTACAAAAGCGACATTGTCCAACTCGCCACCACCTTTGCCAGCCAGGCGGCAGTCGCCATTGATAACGCCAACCTGTTCGAGGAATCGGTGCAGCGCGCGGCGGAACTCGATGAACGCTCCCAGCGATTGGCCCTGCTCAATCAGTTTTCAGCGGAACTGGCCGGTTCGCTCAATGCTGACCAGGTGCTTCGGCTGACGGCCAACCAACTCATGACCGCCATGCGGGCCGATCGGGCGATGATACTCCTGCTCGACCAGGACAAACGCGCCTTGCTGCTTTCCGTCTTGCCCGACGAAATTGGCCGCCCGGCGATTTATCGTTCCATCCCTGATTCACCGGCCCTGACCCATTTGCGCGAAACACTGACCGTTTACGCCACCGATGATGCCCGCGCCGACGCCAAACTGGCTGGCCTCTCCGAATTCCTGGAAGATACGGCATCGCTGCTGATTCTGCCCATCTCCAGCAGCCAGAGTCTCTATGCCGTTGCCATCCAGAGCAGCGAGTTCGGTCACTTCAAATCCAATGAAATCGACCTGGCGCGTACAATTGGCAACCAGGCTGCCATTGCAATGGAAAATGCCGACCTGTACCAATCTACCCTGGCAACGGCAGAACGCCTGGCAATCCTGAACCAGGTCTCTTTCGAGATTGGGGCCAGCCTCAACCCGGATGACATCTATCGCGCTGTGCATGAGGCGGCCTCGAAACTTATGCCGGTCGATGCCTTTATCGTTGCCCTGAATGATGAAGATACAAACGAAGTCGATGGCGCATACATTGTGGATATGGGACAGCGTATTTCCGGGGTGCGCCTGCCGTCTGGACAGGGACTTGCCGGGCAGGTGATTGCTACAGGCCAGCCAATCCTCGCCTTGCAATCCAGCGAGGTCGAGGCGCGCGGCGGGGTTATCATTGGCGAGAAAGGCACGCCCCATTCCATTGTTGTTGTTCCAATGGTTTCGGGCGGCAATGTGATTGGTGCTTTGTCGGCCCAGAGCTACCAGTTCAACGCTTATAGCGAAAACGACCAGCAAATCTTGAGCACCCTGGCAAACCAGGCAACAGTTGCCATCCAAAACGCCCGCCTGCTCACCGAGACCCAGAAGTTTGCCCTCACGCTGGAACAGCGCGTCATCGAGCGCACTGCCGAACTCGAACGCGAACAACGCAGCACCGAGACGTTGTTGCGCATCCTGACCGAGGTTTCCGCCAGCCTGGACCTCGACCGCGCCTTGAGCCGCACCCTGTCGCTCCTGAATGAAGCCATTGGGGCTGAACAGGGAACCGTCATGCTCCTGCGTCCCGAGGACAATACGCTCAACTATCGGGCTGGCTACGGCTATGTAACCCAGGACGCGCACGACAGCCGCAAATCGTCTTCGTTCAAACTCAAAATTGGCGAGGGCCTGGCCGGTTGGGTGGTCAAGAATCGCCAGCCCGTCTTGATAGAAGACCTGTACCTCGACCCGCGCTGGGTCATCTCGCAGAGTTCCCAGGACCACCGCAGCGCAATCGTGGCTCCGCTGGTTGTCGGCGAAGATATCATTGGCGCCATCATGGCCTTCCATCGTAAAGTCGGCTTCTTTACAGAAGATTCGCTCGAAATGGTGCGGGCGATTGGCGCGCAGGTTGCCATTTCCATCAACAACGCCCAACTCTATGAACTCATCCGTGACCAGGCGGAGCGCCTGGGCTCCATGCTGCGTTCGCAACAGGTGGAAGCCAGCCGCCAGACCGCCATCCTCGAAGCAGTCGCCGACGGCGTGCTGGTCACGGACCCGCTCAATAAAATTTCTTTTGTCAACGCCTCTGCCGAGCGCATCCTTTCCCTATCCGCCGACCAGTTGTCAGGCAGGCCGGTGGAGAACTTCGCTGGTTTATTTGGAAAATCTACCCAGACCTGGGTAAAAGCGGTCCAGCAGTGGTCGCAAAGCCCCGACTTGCATCATGCCGGCGAGATGTATGCCGAACAAATCAGCCTGGAAACCGGTCAGGTGGTGCTGGTTCACCTTTCCCCGGTTATCTGGCATAAGGAATTCCTCGGCACGGTGTCCATCTTCCGCGATATTACCCACGAAGTCGAAGTAGACCGTTTGAAATCGGAATTTGTCGCAACGGTCAGTCACGAACTGCGTACCCCGATGACCTCGATTCGTGGTTATGTCGATATCCTGCTGATGGGCGCTGCCGGTGCGTTGAACGAAAACCAGTCGCATTTCCTGGAGATTGTCAAGAACAATACCGAACGTTTGAACGTCCTGGTGAATGACCTGCTCGATGTTTCCCGAATCGAGGCCGGACGTGTGTCCCTCTCCATCCAGCCGGTTGACCTGGTTGAAGTGACCAGGGAGGTTGTCGCCCGCTTCATCCAGCGTTCACAGGAAGAAAACAAACCAGTGGAGATTGCGGTTACTGCCGAAGACCCCGTCTCGCGCGCCCTGGCCGATACCGAGCGCATCCGGCAGGTGATTGAGAATTTGGTAGATAATGCCTATAACTACACCCCTGCTGATGGAAAAATTCAGGTCAGTTTGCGAACGAACGACGGCATGGTGCAAATCGATGTAAAAGATACCGGTGTAGGGATTCCCCTCGAACAACAGGAGCGGGTTTTCGACCGTTTCTTCCGCGGCGAAAACCATCTGGTGCTTGCCACGCCCGGCACGGGGCTTGGGCTTTCCATCGTCAAACAATTGGTGGAAATGCACCACGGCAAAATCTGGATGTTCAGTACAGGCGCGCCGGGCCAGGGCAGCACATTTTCGTTTACCATACCGGCGTATCAACCTGAGGAGTAAGCATGGCAAAAATTGTCATCGCAGAAGATGAACCCGATATCCGCGAACTGATAGCGTTTACCCTGCGTTTTGCCGGTTATGAAGTCATCACCGGCACCAACGGAGAAGAAGGCTGCCAACTTACCAAGTCGGAACGTCCCGATTTGGTCATGCTGGATGTCCGCATGCCCAAACTGACCGGGTACGAAGCCTGCAAGCGTATCAAATCTGAACCGGAACTCGCGGCAATCCCGGTCATCTTCCTGTCTGCCAAGGGACAGGAGAATGAAATCGAACAGGGTTTTGCCGCAGGCGCCGAAGAGTACCTGCTCAAACCCTTTGCCCCGGACCAACTGGTAGACCGGGTCAAAGCTGTCCTGGCAAAATACCAGAAGTAAACGGAGATTATGAGCGCGACTTTACTGGAAGGCGCGATTGTTCACTACGAGGTGATTGGGCGTGGACGTCCAATCGTCTTCCTGCACGGCTGGGTTGGCTCCTGGCGCTACTGGGTGCCGGCCATGCAGGCGGCTTCCGTATCCTTCCGCGCTTATTCGCTGGATCTATGGGGCTTTGGCGATACGGCGCATGATTCACAACGCTATGACATCAACACGCATGTCGGCATGGTCAAAAGTTTCCTGGAACAAATGGGAATCGGCAAGGTGGCCTTCGTTGGACATGGCCTGGGCGGCGTGGTTGGTTTGCACTTTACCCGTCTTTACCCACAAATGGTGGACCGGGCGATGGCGGTGAGTGTTCCCTTGGATGTGGGCATGGTTGCGACCCGTTTACGCGCCGCGCAGCCAACCGACCTGGTCGATTGGCTGCTCGCCAAAGACCCTGCTGCCGAACCTGCGCGCGTCGATGCCCTGAAAGCCGACCCGCAGGCCATTGCCGCTTCTTTTGCCAACCCCGACACGTTTAACCTTGCCAACCGGATTGCCGCTATCAACACACCCACGTTACTGGTGTATGGTCAAAACGACCCGGCCGTGACACCGCCTTCCTTCTCGACTGACACTGCCCCATACAATATGCACATGATTACTCTCGACCCGGCCGGGCATTTCCCCATGCTCGAAGATACCGCCCGCTTCAACCGCCTGCTGACCGACTTCCTGGCGCTTGCTTCAGACGATACGCCGCGTGAACTCCAGATGAAAGAAGAGTGGAAACGCCGCGTCCGCTAACATGATAATTTCATAAGTATTTGCGCATCCTGTCTTAACAGGGTGTAAAATACAAAAAAACCTTTCTCTACCGGACAAACTTCGTGTTAGTGTGTCATTTCGAGCGACAGCGAGAAATCTTCTCCCAGTGCGCAAGATTTCTCCCCGCTGCGCGGCTCGAAATGACAAGAATAAGATAT
>DAOTZM010000111.1:0-17741 GCA_034434035.1 Anaerolineales bacterium | reverse complement strand
AAACCTGGGGATAAAAATGATATATTGACCATGCCGCTTCTGGATTCGCGTCGAACGCCCTCCCTGACCATCGAACCGGTCTCGATACGCGGCAAACCCAGCCGCTGCTCGACCTCCCTCCAGGCTTACCTTAAACATTCAACCTTCAACGTTAAAACATGCGCATCCCCCTCGACCGCAACTCCCCCATCCCGCTCTACGAGCAAATCGAGCAGAACCTGCGCCAAGGCATCCTGAGCGGCAGCCTCGCGCCCGAAACACGCCTGCCTGCCAGCCGCCAATTGGCGCGCGGCCTGGGCGTCAACCGCATCACGGTCGAAAACGCTTACGCCGCGCTGGAGGCCGATGGTCTGGTCTATTCGCGGGTGGGAAGCGGAACTTATGTCCTGCCGCCTCCGCCGCTTCCCCAGATTCCCCAAAAAAGCGCCGAAGCGGCCTGGCCGTTATGGCAGCAAACCCTGCCCGAACGCAGCCTGGGCGCGCGGGCTGTCGTCGAGCAAATGCGCCTGACCGCCGGGCGGGCCGACCACATCAGTTTTGCGGGCGGAATCAGCGATTCGCACCTGTTCCCCGCTGATGACTTTCGCAAAGTGTTGCAAGCCGTCATGCGCCGCGACGGCATCGACGCGCTCGACTACGGCGACCGGCGCGGTTATGCTCCCCTGCGCGAGACTATCGCCCACATTCTCGCCAGCCAGGGCTTGCAGACCAGCCCCGAAAACATCCTCATCACCGCCGGGTCACAGCAGGCATTGGCGCTGGTTTCGCAGTTGCTGCTCGAACCAGGCGATACCATCCTGGTCGAAAGTCCCACTTATTCCGGCGCGCTCGACCTGTTCCGCGCCCTGAACTTCAGGATTATCAGCGTCCCGGTCGATCACCAGGGGATGCAGGTCGACCTGCTCGAAAAGCAACTGCAGCAACACCACCCCAAACTGGTCTACACCATCCCGAACTTTCACAACCCGACCGGGACCTGCCTGTCTGGAGCGCGCCGCCGCGAACTCATCATTCTCGCCGACCGCTACAACGTCCCCATCCTGGAGGATGATTTCGTCGGCGACCTGCGCTACGAGGGCCGCGCCCAGCCCGCCCTCAAGGCGCTCGACCCCGGCGGGCGGGTGATACACGTCAGCACATTTTCCAAAATGCTGATGCCCGGCCTGCGGGTCGGATTTCTGGTCGCGGATGGCCCGGTCTACCATGGCCTGGTCAAGTTCAAGCGGGTCAACGACCTGGCGACCTCCAGCCTCATCCAGCGCGCCCTGCATGATTACGTCACGGTTGGACGCTACCAGGCTCACCTGCGCCGCTCCAGCCAAATTTTTCGTAAACGGCGCGATGCCATGCTGGCTGCGCTCCAGCGTTTCCTTCCCGGCCGGTTCCAGTTTGAAACGCCGCAGGGCGGCCTGTTCCTGTGGATGAAGTTGTCGGGCGGTTTCTCAGCAGATGAACTGCTGCCGGTCGCCATCCGCCAGGGCGTCGATTTCATGCCCGGCAGCGGTTTCTTTCTCGGTGAAAAAGATGGCGCGAACTGGATAAGGCTCAATTTTGTCGTCCAGGATGAGCAAAAAATCGAAGAGGGAATTCGGCGATTGGGGCGGGCGGTTGGGTCGCTGCGAACTGCGTCGACGGTCCATTTACCCGCCGAGAGCTAACTTGCCGTCTACACCCAGTGCCGCCGGGCGGCTTTTTCGGCCACTGCCACGCGCCGCTCCTGGCCTCCGCTCAACTCGCCGGGATTAACGATGCGACTCGGGCCGGCGTTCCACTGCGCTGTTTGTAATGCACCGGCGGCAGGCTGAGCAGGCGTTCGAGCGCCGTTTCGGGAGTGATGTCGCGCTGGGGCATGGCGAGCATCTCGTAGCCAACCATGAACTTACGGACGGTGGCCGAGCGCAAGAGCGGCGGGTAGAAATGAGCGTGCAGCACCCATTCGGGGTGTGGCTGGTCATCTGCTGGGGCCTGGTGGAAGCCCATCGAGTAGGGAAAGGAAATCTCGAACAGGTTGTCGTAGCGGGTGGTGACTTCCTTGAAAATTTCTGCCAGGGCAGTCACTTCAGCAGGTGTCAGGTCGGAGAGCGCGGTGGCGGGCGGCATGACCAACGTGGTCGATATGATGTTCGACAACTGGCCGATGGCCTTCCAACTGACCGAAGGCGCCAAACACGCCGTCCAATCGCCCTCTGGCTATTACGGTTTCCGCGTCATGCGCGGATTCGACGACCAGGGCCGCATCCTCAAGCCGACGCCCGCCGACGCGCTCTATTACACCGGCCACCACATCGACCATGAACTGGTCGAAAACATCGAACACGACTGCGACGCCCGCCTGCGCCGTATGAAGGCCAAAGAACCGCGCCGCTTCCTGGTAACGATGGGCGGGGCCGGGGCGCAGCGCGAACTGTTCAAGGCCATCATCGAACACGCCATCCCGCTGGTCGAAAAAGACAAAATCGCGCTCTTCATCAACCTGGGCGACCACAAAAACAACTGGGAATGGCTGCAAGCCGAGCTGGCCGGACACAAAGACATCATCCACACCCATTTCACCTGGGACGACACCCGCGCCTTTACCGACAGCATCCGCGAGACGCCCGCTCGCGGCCTGCACGTCTTCCTGCACGACAACACCTTCCACGCCGTCTATGCCACCAACTACCTGATGCGCGTCATGGACGTAATGATTACCAAACCGAGCGAACTGGCCTTCTACCCAATCCCCAAGATTTTCAACGCCCGCGTCGGCGGACACGAAATGTGGGGCGCGATTCGCGGCGCGGAAATCGGCGATTCGACCGTTGAAACCCGTACCATTCCACAAACGCTCCAGGCCATCGACCTGCTGACCGAAGAAGCTGACTTGCTTTCGATGTACTGCGACTTTATAATCAAAAACAAAGGCGTTGGTCTCTACGACGGCGCGTACAAAAGCGTCGAACTCGCCACCGGCAGGAAATTTGTCAGATAATAATGTGACAAGCCTCGAGCAGAGCCGCGCGTTCCGCTCAGGACTTGCCTTCACTTTTCCCCCCGCCCCAACAAAAGGAGCGTCTGATGACCGCTGCACCCTCCACCCACTCCGTCGAAGAACTCTCGTTTGGCCGCCAAATGGCGTATGCCATCGGTCAACTGGGCTGGTCAACCCTGGTCAACATCATCGGCCTGATGCTGGTCTATTTCTACGTCCCGCCCGATGACGCCGGGATTCCCTTCCTGATTACGCAGGTCGTCTTCCTCGGCATTCTCAACGCCGTTTCGCTGATTGCCGCCTCGGGCCGCCTGGTCGATGCCATCACCGACCCGCTGATTGCCAGTTTTAGCGACCGCTCCACCCACAAACGCGGACGACGCATCCCCTTTATGCTGGCGGGCGCTTTCCCGGCAGCCCTGTTTTGTTTCCTGATGTTCGTCCCGCCGGCGGGCGAAATCAGCGTCTGGAACATGGTCTGGCTGGTGGTTGTGCAGGCCTTGTTTTACACCTTTCTGACCGCCTATGTTACGCCCTACTTTGCCCTGCTGCCCGAACTCGGCCACACATCCAACCAGCGGCTCAATCTCTCGACCTGGATTTCCATCACCTACGCCCTGGGCATTATCGTCGCCGCCCAAACCCCGCTGTTGGCTGATGTCTTCCAGTCCGCGCTCGGTCTTTCCAGCCGCATGACGGCCTTCCAGGCTGCGATTGGGACGCTGGCGGTTTTTGCGTTCTTGCTGATGCTCGTCCCGACCTTCTTAATCGACGAGCGCCGCTGCTGCCACAGCAAACCGACCAGCGTGCCTTTCTTCCCCGCCCTGCGCCAGACCTTCCGCAACCCGCACTTCATCTACTACGTCATCGCCGATTTCGCTTACTTCATGGGGCTGGCCATCATCAACACCGGCCTGCTCTTTTACATCACCGTCCTGCTGGGCCTGCCTGAAGCCCTGGTTGGCAGCCTGCTGGCGATTATGGTCTTGAGTTCCTTCGTTTTCTACCCGTTGGTCAACCTGTTGGCGCGCAAGGTGGGCAAAAAGATTCTGGTCGTCATCTCATTCCTGGCGATGAGTTTTGTCTTCCTGGGCATCTATTTCTTTGGCAACTTCCCCCTCTCCCCCGAAACCCAAGCCTACATGCTGGTCCTGTTCTATTCCGTGCCGCTGGCCTTCCTGGGCGTGCTGCCCAACGCCATCCTGGCCGACATTGCCGGGCATGACGCCCTCAAAACCGGCGAAGCCAAAGAAGGCATGTACTTCGCGGCCCGCACCCTGATGCAAAAATTCGGACAGACGCTTGGAATATTCGTCTTTGCCGCCCTGCTCACGCTCGGCAAAGACCCCGGCAACGACCTGGGCATCCGCCTGAGCGGAATCGTCGGCTTCCTGCTGTGCTTCTCTGCCGGGGTGGTCTTCACCCGCTACCAGGAAGACCGCCTGCTGGCCGAAATGCGAGAACTGGCCGATTCGGGCCACGCCGGGTAAATCATGCTGCTCGAAATCGAACACTGTCTGCTCTCTATCGAACGCGAACCGCATTTCCGGCTGACGGGCTGCCGCGGCGGGGACATCTGCCTGCGCACTGCCCCGCACCCACAGCCCGTTCTCTCCATCCGGCAGACCAATACCGGCATGGACGTGGAGTTTGCCTCCTGCACCCTCTCCATCACCCCCAGCGGGCACGGCTGCGACCTGCAGGTTCGGCCCGAAACCGCTTACTTTTCGCTCTCCTTCGAGATGCACGGCCACTGGTACGGGCACGGCGAACTGGTCCACCAGCAATACCCGCTCAACCGGCTGATGCTGCCCGAAAGCCCTTTCCAGTCTTACGATAACGGCCCCGCCGGGCAGAGTTGCAAGCCCAACCCGGCCTGGTTTTCGTCGAATGGCATTTCCGTTGTTGCACATAGCCCGGTTTCAGTGGGAATCAACCAGCCGCCCGCGCATTATCCGCGCTATGAGTGGAGTTTAGGCGCAGAAAAAGGCCCCTTCAACCACCGACCCTTTGCCGACCCTGGCGGGGAGGGCGACGGCCTGCTCACCTTCAGCGGGCAGGGACTGCGCCTTTCCGTTCACTTGAGCGAAGATGCCCGCGCCGCTTATCACTACCTGACCGGCATCTTCGGCCACCCGGCTGAAACGCCCCCCGAAAGCCTGTTCACCCTGCCGACCTGGACGACCTGGGCGCGCTATAAGACCGCTGTTTCACAGGAAGTCGTGCTGAACTTTGCCGACGAAATCATCCAAAACGGCTATCCTTATGGCGTACTGGAAATCGACGACCGCTGGCAGGTTCACTATGGCGACATCTCCTTCGGCCCGGCGCGCTTCCCCAACCCCAAGGGGATGATTGAGCGGTTGCACGAGAAGGGCTTCCAGGTCACGGGCTGGGTGATTCCCTTTCTCGACCCGGAATCGGAGGCCTTCGCCGAGGGCAAGGCGCGGGGCTGCCTGGTGCGGCAGTCGGACGGGCAACCGTATCCGGTGCGCTGGCGGCAGGGGGTGGGGGCGCTGCTCGACGTGAGCAACCCCTCGGCGTTAGAGTGGTTCCGGGAACGGCTCGAAAGGCTCCAGCGGGAAACCGGTCTCGACGGCTGCAAATTCGATGCGGGCGAAGCGGCCTTTTTTCCCGCCGATGCCGTAAGCGCGGAATCCCTCCAGCCCAACGAATATGCGCAGCGCTATGTCGATTTCGCAGCAAGGCATTTCCGCCTGACCGAAGTGCGCTCGGCCTGGAAGAACCAGCGCGCGCCCATTTTCTTCCGCCAGTGGGACAAATGGTCGACCTGGGGGCTGGATAACGGCCTGCACTCGGTTCTGACCGGCATGTTATCGCTGGGGCTGGCGGGCTACCCGTTCATCCTGCCCGATATGATTGGCGGCAATGCTTACGATGAACAAGCAGATGCCGAGTTGATGATTCGCTGGACGCAGTTGAACGCCCTGCTGCCGGCCATGCAATTCAGCCTGGCCCCCTGGGATTACGGGGCCGAATCGAATGCGCTCTGCCGCCGTTACGCCGAACTGCACCTGGAATTTAGCCCGCGTATCCTGGAACTGGCGCGCGAAGCAGCGCGTACCGGCCAACCCATCATCCGCCCGGTCTGGTGGCTGGCCCCGAACGATGAGCGCGTCCTGACCTGTGATGACCAGTTCCTGCTCGGCGACGACATCCTGGCCGCCCCGGTCGCGCGGCCCGGCCAGCGCAGCCGCGCTATTTACCTGCCGCCCGGCCAATGGCGCGACCATTGGACCGG
This sequence comes from Anaerolineales bacterium, assembly GCA_034434035.1. Taxonomy (GTDB): domain Bacteria; phylum Chloroflexota; class Anaerolineae; order Anaerolineales; family Villigracilaceae; genus UBA5195. The sequence goes on along the minus strand of DAOTZM010000111.1, from coordinate 11,508 downwards.
CGCGCTGTACGATGGGGGGACTGTTTTGCAGGATTTCCCGGCTCCGCTCGAGATTCTGCCGGTGTTCGTCAGGGTGAGTTGAACCGTAAAGCGAAACGACTGCGCCGGGCTTTTCCCGCATCCGCAAGGACTACCAGTGACAAACGCCCTTCTTTCACATCAGAACAGGCAGGAGTGGCGGCGGGGTGAGTAATCGCCCCGCCGGCCATCATTGGGCGCTGGCTCTATGGGATACCTGCTCGTTGTAAATCATGCGGGAGTGGTTTTTTGTTGTGAGTGCGCGCGCAGGTAAATTAACCCTTGACGCTGATATTCATGGGTGTACCCATACTTCGGTCGGCGAACTACATGATGGATTTGAGCATCCCCGCCACAGACTGGTAAACCGGCGACTCATCTGGCAGGTCGACCAGCGGTTTGCCGGCCGCATCGAAGGTGGACAGTTCCGCATCGCTGGCAATCGTTCCGAGCAGGGGAATGCCCAATTTCTCAGTAAACGCCCTGGTTTCGGGCGGCAAAGCCCCATTCACACGGTTAATCACCAGGTAAGACTTTTCGATGCGGATGTCGAGTTCCTTGCTCATCTCAGCGATGCGCTGCGCGGCGACCAATCCACGCTGCGAGGGGTCGCTGACGATAATGAGATGCTGGACATCGCGCGTGGTGCGGCGGCTGAGATGTTCCATCCCGGCTTCGTTGTCAATCACCACATAAGCATAATGGCGGCTCATGCCATCCACCACTTCGCGCAGGTTGTGGTTGACGGCGCAGTAACAGCCCTGGCCCTCCCCGCGCCCCATCGCAATCAGGTCGAAACGCGAACCTTCCGCCAGCGACGAGCGGACATGGTATTCGAGATATTCGCGCTTCGAAACGCCGCCCGGCAGCCCGCCCATCGCCGCGCCACCCTGCGCCAGCGTCGATTTGACCTGCTGGAGCATGTCTTCGCGGATGTCGCCGACCGTCCAATCCAAATCAAGCCCCAGCACCATGTTCAGGTTGGAGGATGGGTCGGCGTCGATGGCGAGGATGCTGCCCGATTGGTTCTGCGCCAGGTATTTGATGACCATCCCGGCGACGGTGGTCTTGCCCACCCCGCCTTTTCCGGCCAATGCAATTGTGGTTGTCATAGAAACCTCTACGGCATGTTAAACAGGCTTCGCAGCCAATCAATAAAACGTTGCGCCTGCCCTGATCCAGGATTTAGGTAACGGGCAGTAATGGCTTGCCCAAGCGGCTTTCCCGGTTCTTCTTGCCAGGCCAACCAGGTGTGAATCCTGGCTTTTGCTATTTTCACTTCTGGGAAACGACGTTCGGGAAGTTCTGTAACAGACTCTTGAGCGTATGGCCACAAAGAGTCATCCCCAGGAATAAGCGCTGCCACGAAGTCTTCCAGTATCCCTGGAATGCAATTATCGGGCATGAGCCACACGCCAACTACCGGTAAGTCATCCTGACGCAAAATTGTTCCGTTGGCTTCTGGCCGATCGGGGACCTGATACCCAGCACGAGATAATTTATCATGCAGCGATTGCCAGCGAGCCAGCAAATCAGTATCAGCATCAACAACTATGCCCAAAACATCAAGGTCGCTGGCTTTTAACTGGACAGGCAATGACTCAAGCAGTGAATTAATCCCACCTTTCTCAACGATGTCGAACCCCGGTAATTCGGCATAATGGGCAAGTGCCAAGACTGAATGCTTGTCATCAGTACCTTCTACAAGCAAAACTCGCGGTTGTGACCTTGCCATCTTATCTTACCTCGATTTGGTCACGGGTTGCTATTTCAAGGTCTTTTTCATCAAACAGGGTGGGCTTGATCTGACCTTTTTTATTTTCCAGCCGTATCAGCAAACCATCCTGTTCACTTCCTTGCGCCATCTGTTGGAAAGCAAAAATACAATCCCAACTATGCGTGGTGGCAAAAACCTGCACATCCAACCGTTTAGCCGCTCCAAAAATAAAGCGCCATAGTTCTGGGTGAACACTATAATGCAGGCCGCTTTCCACTTCATCGATCAGTAACATCCCACCTTTGGCATTCACCATTGCCAGCGCAATCCCAAACATGCGATTCATGCCTTCGCCCAGGCTGCGCAAAGGCAGGGGGGCATCGAAATCAGATATTTTAACGATAGGGACTCGGTCGCGATATCGTTCAGGATAAGCGCCAATCAAGTTAACTCGTTCAATTTTTGGCTCGATGATTCTCAATGCGTCAAGAGCATCTTGTTCGAGCGCGCCTAAAGTAATATTGTCCCAAAAACGGCTAATATCATTCCCGTTAAGGCCATTGGCTGGAACAAAAACGCTCTTTCTTTCCGCTGATAAAGGTAAAAATTCTCGAATTCTTCTTGCAAAGCTGCGATCCAGTCTCACCAACGATGAATTTGGACCAACCTGAACGGATAAAGCAGGAACTTCATTGACTTCATCGCCAAACAAATTTGTTTGTGGTAGATTAATGTTTTTCGTAAAAGCAATCGTCAGTTTATTCTTTTCATCGTTGGGGGAGCCAATAACAATGCTCTGTTTGTTTGATAACAGGTCTTGACGGCCAAAAAACAAATAGCGGATTGCAAGTATCTGATTCTCAAACTCTTCATCCGTCAATCGGTCACTCATGCGCAAGGATGAAACTGCCTCGCTTTCATTTCTCTCAACCAGCAAAGACCAAAGCACAGAAGGCGCGCCCTGGTTGGCATAAACCCATAATGCTTCCAGCAAGGTTGATTTGCCCACGTTATTCTTGCCAACGATTAAATTAACGCGCCCTAATTTTTCCAACTTCAAGTGTTCGAAAGCGCGAAAACCGTGTACTTCAAGAGCCGAAAGCATTTTATTTGTCATATTTTCTCCACAAGAAACGAAACTCTCTGTTTCTCGATTGTACCAAATTCACGAAACTTGTCTCAAAATCAATACGTCAACCCAAACCCAAACGGATAGAGCGGATTCTCCGAATCATACGGCAGGTCTTCCTTCTGTTTGCGCACCGCCTCCATCGACGAGGGGATTTCGAAGGGCAGTTTGCCGGTTGGCGTGAAGCAGCCAAAGACCACATCCAGCACCGCCGCGTCGTTCGCGCCGAAGTTGGCGAGCAGGGCGGCGCACTTTTCGTTGATTTCCGGGATGACCGCCGGGCGCTCGAAGTAAAAATCGACCACGGTCGGGACGGTTTCAAGAATGCCCAGGATACGCTCCTTCTCCGGGCTTTTGAAATCCAGGTCCCCGGCGTGGAACAGGCTGTCGAGGAAGCCCTTGCGCTTCTCGTAGGGCGCGGCCAGCCGCAGGATGGCGAAATCGGCCTGGGCCGGGTCGCTGACCAGCTCGCCGTATTGCCCCGCCGTTTCGGGATTCATGTTTTCGATGTAGAGTTTCGGCCTGCCGGAGAGGGGCAGAACCGATTTATCCTTCCCGTTCTTCAGCAAAACGAGCGACTTACGCTGGGCCAGTTCGCCCTTCGCCTTGAAATCCTCCCGCCCGATGGTTTTTTCGGCAAACTCCGGGTCGAGGTAGGGGTTGTCGAACAGCCCCAGGCGAAATTTCTCCCGCAGCAACCGCCGCGCCGATTGATTGATGCGCTCCTCGGACACCTTCCCGCTGCGGACAAGTTCGACAATCAACTCCGGGCAGGTTTCGCCGCCAAATTGGTCGACTCCCGCTTCCAGCGCGACCTGCGCCCGCTCGATGGGCGTCAAATGCTCCACGCCCCAGGCCTTGGCCTCGATGAGTTCCCGGCCAAACATCGTCAGGCCGTTCAGCAAGAGCCAATCGGTGCAGACAATCCCATCGAAACCGTATTTCTCGCGCAGCAGGCCGGTGATGACGGCTTTGTTGAAACTGAAGCCCTTTTCCTCGTACTGCGTCCCGACCGGCATTCCGTAATAGGGCATGATTTGCGAAGTCCCGGCGGCGAAGGCAGCCTCGAAGGGCTTCAGGTGATAGTCGAAATTGTCCCCCGGGTAAACCTGCTCCTTGCCATAAGCAAAGTGCGCGTCCTCGCCGTTCATCTGCGGGCCGCCGCCGGGGAAGTGCTTGGTCATGCAGGCCACGCTGTGCTTGCCAAGCGTTTCGCCCTGGAAGCCGCGAATGTAGGCGCTGCCCATTTCAGAAACCAGGTCGGCGTCCTCGCCAAACGTGCCGTTGACGCGGCACCAGCGCGGCTCGGTCGCCAGGTCAACCATCGGGTGCAAGGCTACGCGAATGCCCGCCGCCAGGTATTCCTGCCGGGCGATGTCGCCAAACTCGCGCACCAGGGCCGCGTCGCGGGTAGCGGCCAGCCCGGTCGGCTCCGGCCACTGCGAGAAATGCCCGGCGGGCAGGTTCGCGCCGACGTTGTTCGAGAAGGCATGGCGCGGGTCGGACGAAATCGTGACCGGAATGCCCAGCCGGGTGCGCTCGGCCATTTTTTGCAGGCGGTTGTGCCAGGCGGCAATCGCGCGCGGCTCGAATACGTTCAGGATGTTGAAGTGATTCATCCATTTGACCGCAATCACCTCGGAGGTCTTGGTCGGGCCGCCCTCGCGGCTGAGCGTTTCGGTCAACATGCCGTCGGGCTGCATTCCAATCATCGAGTGGAACATCAGCCCGGCCTTTTCTTCGAGCGTCATTTGGGAGAGCAGGTCTTCGACGCGCGCTTCGACCGGCTGGCGCGGGTCTTCGTAGATGTCCAGCACCCCATTCTTGTTCAAATCGCGGAACTGGAAGCCGTTTTCCGTCAAGACGGGCGCTTCTGGCCCCAGGCGCGCCAGGTTGCGGCGGGTTTGCAGGGCGGGCGCGAATTTCAGCCAGGCGAAAATTCCGCCGCCAATGGCGAGCAGGGAAAGCAGGATGCAGGCGATGGGCATTTCGGGTTCTCCAACGGGGCAGGTCTCTGGCCTGCCCAGACAGACGTTTCTACCAGACAGACGAAACGTCTGTCCTACAGGGCTGATAGAATGCGTTGGGTGGCTTCTTTGAGCGCCGGGACATGGTCATAGACCGGAATCCCCAGCCGGTCGGCTTCCTGCGCCAGCAAATCGGCGGGCAGGAAGCCTAAAACGGGCAGGCCGGGGGTTTCGGTTTCGAGGAATCGGGCTTCATCGTCGTTGCGGACTTTGTTGCCGACCAGGTAGAGCCGCTGGAGGCCCAGGTCGTTGGCGAGTTTCTTGATTTGGGCGGCGGTACCCAGGCTGCGGCGGGTCGGCTCGGCGACGACCAGCATGGCGTCGACGAAATCGACCGTGGCGCGGCCCAGGTGTTCGACCCCGGCATACATATCGAGCAGCAAGACTTCATCCTTGCGAAACATGAGATGCGTGAACAGGGTCTTGAGCATGGCCGCTTCGGGACAGATGCAGCCGGAGCCGCCGGTTTCGACCGCGCCCATTTCGAGCAGGCGCACGCCGCGATGGAGGACGCTGAAGCGCTCCGGGATGTCATCGACGCGCGGGTTGATGGTGAAAAAGCCGCCGACCTGGCCCTTTTTCGCGCCGGTACGCTCCAGAATCAGGTCGTCCATCTCGGAGATGGGCGCGAGTTTGGCGCGCAACTCGTCGGGGAAGCCGAGCGCCCCCGCCAGGCAGGGCGAGGGGTCGGCGTCGACGGCCAGGACTTGCCGGCCCTGGTCGGCATACGCCTGGGCAATTAATGCGGTCAGGGTGGTTTTGCCCACGCCGCCTTTGCCGGTAATGGCGAGTTTCATGGGTTCATCCTTTTGACAATTTTCCCGGTCAACTGGCTGCCGAGGATGGCGCAGCCGTCGATGGGCAGGTAATGGGTGGCCGACGAATCGAACAGGACTTTGCAGGAGGAGGGGAAATCCTCGTCGCCGAGCCAGAAGGTGAGCAGCAGCGGGACGCGCGGCAGGGCGGGGAATGCGAATGAGGCCGAGCCGATGTCGAGCGGCTGACCGCCGAGGGACAGGCAGGCGGATTGGAAAGTATCCAGGGCAGCCGGGTGGGGCAATTTGGCAAATTGCCTTACAACTACGTCGCCAGAGCAGCCCTGGAAGGCCTGGTTGTACATGCGCCCGCCGGGCAGGTCGGCGAAGGAGACCCATTGGCCGGTCAATTGTGTTCCGTCTGCGCTTACAAAATAATACAGCAAAAGGGCTTGCAGGAAATCGGGGAGTTTGTCACCGGCGGGGGTGAAGAATGTCAGGTTGGGGAAGTCGCCGATAAGGGGTTTCTCGAACAAGTTGAAGTGGAATTCGCCTCGCCCGGGGCCAATTTCGAGGTAAGAAGTCCCGGTGCGGGCGGCCAGGGTTTCGGCAGGAGTCCCTTCGAGGCTGGCGCGCAGCTCCCCGGCGCGGGACTCAAGCCCCGGCGGGGTCTGCGGGCCTGGCTTTTTGAACGGGAAACCTGAAGGCAGGGTCATTTTTTTGTAGTTCGCTTCCTGGTAAAAGGTTGAATCCATTATAAACGAGGTCATTCCATTAGCGACATTTGTCAACGGATTGTGTGACATTCAACACAACGAATACTTCGGGCAAAGATGCTAGAATGAAGTCACAAAGACATCGAAGCAAACAGCGACGAGGAGCCAACGAGGAGCCCATCTCCAGATTTTTATTTTAATCCAATCAATTTTTAGAAGGAGGTTCAAATGCAGACCTCAACGTTCGATACGCCTGCCCTTTACGGAGACCACCATGTCACCGAGGTCAGGCGTCTGTTATTTGAGGCGCAAGGCGTGACGGATGTGTATGCCAGCTCGGCCTTCCGGGCGGTGCAAATCACATTCGATGAGGCAAAAACCAGCCATGAGGCGTTGGCAAAGGTGCTGGATGCTGCCGGGTACCTGGGAGAAATCCCGATGATGGCCGAAGTCAGCGTGGCGGCGGAGGCGGACAGCGTTTTTCGCCACAGCGCGATTTATGAGACGGTGAAAAAAACCGTCAGTTTCCAGCAAAAAGTGCCCTACAGCGGGCGCCCGCTGTGGAATTGCCCCGGCATGGGCGTGGTGAGGTCTATGGATGAGTAGGAGTCCGACGACTCCGGTCGTCGGCGCAAAATCGGGAGATTTTGCACTCCGTTCCCTGAGAGGTGAACCATGGCTAAAAAACGAGAAATCCAGGAATATACGATTGACACCGCTGCGCAGGAGATGTTGATTCGCGCGGAGGAGTTGGGTATCGGGACGGCTTTTTCGCGGGCCGATGCGATGTCGCCCTGCAACATTGGCGGGGCGGGGATGTGCTGCAAGCAGTGCGGCATGGGTCCCTGCCGCCTGACCAAAACCGGCGATGTGGGCGTATGCGGCGCGACGATTGAAACCATCCAGGCCCGCAACCTGACCCGCGCCATTGCGGCAGGTTCGGCGGCCCACTCAGACCACGGGCGCGACATGGCCTTTACACTCAAGGCAGTCGCCAACGGACAAACCGAGGGCTATCGCATCAAGGATGTCGCCAAACTGCGGCAAGTGGCCGGGCATTACGACATTCCGATAGAGAAGCGCGCCCCGGAAGAAATTGCCAATGACCTGGCCGACCTTTATATTTCGCAATTCGGCCAGCAGCGCGGCGAGGTGGTTCCGGTACGGCGCGCGCCCAAGAAACGCCAGGAACGTTGGAAGGCGCTGGGCGTTATCCCGCGCGGGGTGGACCGCGAGGTGGTGGAGGCCCTGCACCGCACCCACATCGGCGACGACCAGGATTACCAGCATATCTTACAACATGCCATCAAAACCGGCATGGCCGACGGCTGGGCCGGGTCGATGATTGCGACCGATGTTTCGGACATCTTGTTTGGTACGCCGGCCCCGGTGCTGGGACAGGCGAACCTGGGCGTTCTGAAGAAGGATATGGTCAACGTGGTCGTGCATGGTCACGAACCAACCCTGAGCGAGATGATTGTGGCGGCTTCACAGGACCCGGAAATACTCGAATATGCCAAAGCGGCGGGGGCGAAGGGCGTGCAATTGAGCGGTATTTGCTGCACGGCCAACGAAATCCTGATGCGCCAGGGCATCCCGGCGGCGGGCAACTTCCTGCACCAGGAACTTTCGATTATGACCGGCTCGGTCGAGGCGATGGTGGTGGATGTACAGTGCATCATGCAGGCGCTGGTCAGCCTGGCGAGCCACTTCCACACCAAAATCATCACCACTTCCCCGAAGGTAAGAATTACCGGCGCGACTCATATCGAGTTCGATGAGCATCATGCGCTGACGATTGCCAAGAACATCCTAAAGACCGCCATCGACAACTACAAGAATCGCGGCGAAGTACATATCCCAGATGAAAAAGAAGACCTGATTCCGGGCTTCTCGCACGAATACATCAACTACATGCTGGGCGGCTCGTACCGGGCTTCCTTCCGCCCGTTGAATGATGCCATCATGACAGGGCGCATTCGCGGCGTGGCGGCCATCGTCGGCTGCAACAATCCGCGCTCGAAGCAGGATTACCTGCATGTAAAAGTAGTGCGCGAACTGCTCAAAAAGGATGTGCTGGTGGTGCAAACCGGCTGCGGCGCGATTGCCTCGGCCAAACTTGGCCTGCTGCTCGGCGAAGCCGGTATCGAACAGGTTGGGCCCGGCCTGCGCGAAGTGTGCGAGACAGTCGGCATCCCGCCCGTGCTGCACATGGGTTCATGCGTCGATAATACCCGCATCCTGACCGTGCTGACCCAGATAGTGGAAGAAGGCGGCCTGGGCGATGACATTGACCAGGTTCCAGCAGTTGGCCTGGCCCCCGAGTGGATGTCCGAGAAGGCGCTGGCCATTGCCACCTACTGCGTCGCTTCGGGCGCGTATGTCATTTTCGGGGGGGCTTCGCCCATCGGCGGCATGCCCGACCGGGTGGACGACAGCGACAAGGTGCTGAAATACATCTCCGAAGGCTGGGAGAAGGATTACGGCGGCAAATTGGAATTTATCGCCGACCCGGACAAGATGATTGAAGCCACGCTGGCGCACATCGACAAGAAACGCGCCGCGCTCGGCCTGCCCGCCTGGGAAGAGAACAAGTTTGGAAAGTCAGGCGATGCGAAAATGGTCGAACTCGAGGGGCTGACCCTTGAGGAGAAGCGAGTCGCTATCTACGGATAATTCGGTTATTGGATATTCGATAATTCGATATTCGGCCAAAGTCCCCGCAGCGGGAACGACCATCGAATACCGAGTATCGAATAACGAGTATCGAACAACGAATAACGAGGTACTTATGTCCCGATATATCGCCACCCGCGCCATCCGCGGCGCAAACGCATTAGTCACCGAAGCCGAGTTCATGCTGAACAAGGCCCTGGCCGAAAAAGGCCCCGACGCGCCGATTTCCTTCCCTAACACGGCCTATTACCTTCCAACCATCTTTGCCATGACCGGCATCGCCGTTGAAAAACTCGGTCAACTGACCGACGTGCTTAAACACGCCCGCGAACTGTTGCACCCGGTTCCCGCTTCCAGCAAGTGGACGCCCTACCTGGGCGAGACGCTCGACGGCGGCATGGCAACCCTGTTCGCTGCCGAAACCATCGAAGCCATCCGCTTCCTGTACGAACTCCAGCCCGAGGCGCGCCCCGGCTTCCAACTGGCGGGTGGAACAGTCTACCCGCAACTTGGGGAATCGATGGAGGGCCATCTCAACGGCCCCATCGACGACATTCGCCTGCGCGCCTGGGGCATCCAACTGGTGGATGGGCGCATGCCTGGCTTCGCGGCCATTGTGGGGTGCGCCAAGAACAACCAGGTAGCCGTCAAAATCGTGCGCGAACTGCAAAAGCGCAACATCCTGACCTTCCTGTGCGGCAATGTCAACGGGCGCAGCATCATCGACCAGTTGCAGGAAGAGGGCGTGGAACTGGGCTACGACACCTACACCGTGCCATTCGGCACCGACACCATCTCGGCCATTTACCCGATTGGGTTTGCCTCGCGCTCGGCGCTGACCTTCGGCGGCCTGAAAGCGGGCATGGCGCAGGAAATCCTGCTCTACAACAAGGAGCGCGTGTTCGCCTTCGTGCTGGCGCTCGGCGAAGTGGATGACCTGAAATATGCCGCCGCGGCGGGCGCGATCAACTATGGCTTCCCGGTCATCGCCGATACGGTCATCCCCGAAATCCTGCCAACCGGCGTGACCACTTATGAGCATGTCGTCTCGATGCCGTTCGACCAAATCGACGGCGCGGACGACATGGAAAAGGCCGAGCGGCTCATCCAGAAGTGCATCGAAGTGCGCGGCGTCAAAATCAAGATGACCGAAGTGCCGATTCCGGTTCCGTATGGCTCGGCCTTCGAGGGCGAAGTCGTCCGCAAGGCCGACCTGCGGGTCGAATTTGGCGGCAAATACTCGAAGTGCTTCGAGTACCTGTACACGGCCCCGCTCGAAGAAGTGGTCGATGGCAAAGTGGAAGTCGTTGGCCCTGATTTTAGCGAAATCCCGCCCCAGGGCAGCATGAGCGTGGGCGTGGTTGCCAAAGTGGCCGGGCGCGCCATGCAAACCGACTTCGAGCCGGTGCTGGAGCGTCAAATCCACTACTTCGTCAACGGCGCAAGCGGCATCCAGCATGTCGGGCAGCGCGACATCGCCTGGATTCGCGTTTCGAACGCCGCCGCCGAGAAGGGTTTCAGCCTGCAAGACCTCGGAAAAATCCTGCACGCCCGCTTCCACGCCGATTTCGGCGCGATTGTAGATAAAGTGCAGGTGACAGTTTACACCGACCCGAAACTGTTCGAGGAATGGCTGGGCAAAGCGCGCGAATCGTACGATTATCGCAACAAACGCCTGGCCGACCTGACCGATGACAAGGTCGAGGAATTCTACTCTTGCACGCTCTGCCAGTCCTTCGCCCCGAACCATGTCTGCGTGGTCAGCCCGCAGCGGCTGGGCTTGTGCGGCGCGTACAACTGGCTGGACTGCAAAGCCTCGTTCAGCATCAACCCGACCGGTCCCAACCAGCCGATTAAGCTCGGCAAGGTCATTGATTTCCATAAAGGCTACTGGACTGGCACCAACGAATACGCGGCGATGGGTTCGCACGGCGTGGTCAACGAAGTGACCATGTACTCCATCATGGAGAACCCGATGACGGCCTGCGGCTGTTTCGAGTGCATCGTGATGCTCATCCCCGAAGCCAACGGCGTGATGGTTGTCAGCCGAGAAGACACCAGCATGACCCCGGCCGGCATGACCTTCTCGACCCTGGCGGGCATCGCCGGAGGCGGGTTACAGACCCCGGGCGTGATGGGCGTCGGCAAGTTCTACCTCATCAGTCCCAAGTTCATCTCAGCCGATGGCGGGTTCAAGCGGATTGTCTGGATGTCGAGCGTGCTGAAGAACACGATGGCCGACGAGTTCAAGGCCGCCTGTGAACGCGAAGGCGACCCCGACCTGATGGACAAAATCGCTGACGAGCGCAACGTGACCACCGTCGATGAACTGCTGGCCTGGCTCGAAGCCCACGGCCACCCGGCGATGGTAATGGACCCGATGTTCTAGGATTGGGTGATTGCGTGATTTGCTGATTTTGTGAGTGCGTGAATGGGGATTGGGCTGGCAGCCAGTCTCAATCCCCATTTT
>DAOTZM010000110.1:0-31793 GCA_034434035.1 Anaerolineales bacterium | reverse complement strand
GCCAGGAGTTGGTTTCCTGTTTGACAACGGCGACCGTCGCCATGCAGGGGATGAAGAACATCGTCACGACCAGGAAGGAGAGGGCGGAGGCAGTCGAGAAGGCGGCGGCCAGCGTTCCAGCCAGGCCCGCTTCGGGAGAATTCCCGAACAAGACTCCCAGCGTGGCAATCGCGTTCTCTTTGGCGGGGAAGCTGGTGATGAGCGCAACCGTCAATCGCCAGTCGAACCCCATCCATCTCCCCACCGGTTCAATGGCCTGTCCAAATTGCGCCAGGAAACTGGTATTCAATTCGCCATGCGGCAGGTACGACAAGACCCACACGACCAGCGACATCGCCAGGATGGCTGTGCCAGCCTTTTTGACGAAGGACATCGAGCGCTGCCAGACCAGCAGGCCGATGGTGCGGGCGTTGGGGATGTGGTAGAGCGGCATTTCCATGATAAAGGCCGACCGCTGGCCCCTGAACAAGACCTGGTTGAGCAGGATACCGCTCACGACCAGGGCAGCCAGGGTCAGCAGCACCAACCCCCACGAGACCCAGATGGCATTGGGGCCGAAGAAAACCGGGGCGATGAAGGCCACCACCACCATGCGCGCGGTGCAGGGGACGAGCGGGGCGATTAAAATGGTCAGCAGGCGGGCCGGCCACGAGTCGATGACGCGCGTCCCCATGATGGCCGGGACGTTACAGCCGAAGCCCAGGAAAAGCGGCAGGAAAGACTTGCCATGCAGACCCATCAGGTGCATCAGGTTGTCCATCACGTAGGCAGCGCGCGCCATGTAGCCAACATCTTCGAGCAGGGCGAAGGCGGCGAAGAACACAACGAGGATGGGCAGGAAGGTCAGCACCGAGCCGACGCCGCCAATTGCGCCATCTACGACCATGCCCTGAACCCAAAGCGGCGCGCCTTCCAGCAATCCGCCGACCCATTCAGAAAAAGGCGCGATGAGGCTTTCGTCCATCCAATCTTGCGCCGGGGCCGCCAGGGTAAACGTGACCCAAAAGACCAGACCGAGCATCCCGGCCAGGATAAACAGGCCCAAGATGGGATGCGCGGCCCAGCGGTCGAGCCGCTCGGTCAGGCCGATTTGTCCTATTTTGGGTTGGGTGACGGCGGCGCGCACCATGCGGCCAATCCATTCGTAACGGCCCGAAGCGACCGCCAGGAAGGCGTCATCGTGTTCGCGCAGGATGGCATTGACGGCTTTCAGGTTCTCCTGCGGCAGTTCGGATTCCATCATGCGGGTCACTTCGGCGTCGCCCTCGAACAATTTCAACGTCACCCAATCGACCGGATAGGGCGCGGGGACGTGAGCGGCGACCAGCGTTTCGATTTCCTGCAACACTTCGCGGTGGTCGGCCCGCACTTCGGGCAGTTTCGGCGACGAGGAAACTTTCCCGCCCAGGACATCCTCGACCACCCGCAGCAATTCCTTGACCCCTGTCGCTTTGCTGGCCGTCATGGGGACGACCGGAATGCCCAGCGCAGCGGCCAGCACTTCGGGCTGGACGACAATACCTTCCCGCGCAGCGACATCCATCATGTTAAGGGCAACCACGACCGGGGCGGAAAGCGAAATCAGTTCGGCGACCAGGTACAGGCTGCGCTCCAGGTTGGCGGCGCTGACCACCGCCACCACCACCTGTGGACGTTCGCGGACGATAAACTCGCGCGCGACCACTTCCTCGGGTGAGTTGGCGGTCAGGGAGTAGGTTCCCGGTAAATCGACCAGGCAAAACTCGCGCCCGTCGTGGCGGAAGGTGCCTTCGCGGCGTTCGACCGTCTTGCCGGTCCAATTGCCGACGTGCTGGTTCAGCCCGGTCAGCATGTTGAAGAGCGTCGATTTGCCCATGTTGGGCTGCCCGGCCAGGGCAATCAGCGGCGCGCCGGTCGCAATCTGCATAACCGGCGCGGCGACATCGTGACATTCGCTCATTTACCGCTCCGACGCACCAGGATTTTCGCCGCCTCGCCGCGCCCCAGGGCGATGCGCGTGCCGCGCACGGTCACAATCAGCGGGCCGAAGCCGTAATTCTGGGTCATATCCACGTCCACGCCGGGGGTGAAACCGAGCGAGGCCAGGCGGTTTTGCACTGCCCGCCCGCCGCCAAACGATAGGACGGTGGCATGTTCGCCAGCGGTCAGGCTGGACATCGAGACAGGTTCAGGGGACATGGTTCTCCTTGTTCAAGCCCCTGGGCGGGACTTCATCAATGATATAATGGGTTAAATTGCTCTATTGTTAGTATATGCTAATTTCTGATGTTAGCATAGTCCCAAATAAGGGTTTTGACCATGACGAATGTCACGAATTTCCCCGACAAATTTGATATTTCTACCCTCAGTTCCACCGTGCAGGATTATCTCTCTTTAATCTATGTGATGGAGCGAGACCAGGAACCGGTTGTTGGCTCGCGCCTGGCTGAATTGCTGGGCGTCACCCCGCCGACCGTGACCAACACCCTGAAGCGCATGACCCGTGATGGGCTGATTACCATGAACCAGGATGGCACGCACCTGACGGAGCAGGGCTGGGCCGCCGCCCGCACGGTGATGACCCGCCACATGCTGATGGAATGGATGATGATTCAGACCCTGCCCTGGTCGAAACTGCACGGCGAGGCTCACCACCTGGAACATGCCATCTCGGCCCTGACAGAAACGGCGTTGATGGAGCAGTTGGAACACCCGCAAACCTGCCCGCACGGCAACCCGCTGCCCGGCTGCGAGGCGGCGGTGACAGGTTGGATTCCACTCACAGACATCGAAGCCGGGCGCAGCGTGACCATCCGCCGCATTCACGAACTGGCCGAGGAGAACGCCGCCCTGCTCGAATTCCTCGAAAAGCACAAAGTGATGCCGGGCGCATCTGCCGCTGTGACAGAGATTCTTCCGTTCAACCAGACCATCGCGCTCTCTGTCGAGGGCCAAGCCGTCACGCTCGGCAATGCCGCCGCGAAGTATATTTTTGTCGAGGTGAATGCGCAGCACAACGGTCCCGGTCATTAAACAGTACTGTCCCGAAGGTTTCGCAGGGTGGTTTCGACCGTTCCCTGCTTCCTTCAGGACGTTTTTATATCAATTTATAACTGCTCACCGGTGCATGTTTTCGCCCGCTTCGCCGGGGGCTGTCCCTTCGGGATGCTTCGCAGAGCTCTCCGGTTATGAACAGCGTCGGAAAGTCCCCGACAGGGGATAAATCCGACTTTTACACCGTCCATCACGTTGATTTGAGGCGGAGAAAGCCCTGTTTACAGGGCGTTGCCACGCAGCCGGGGGATTGATTCCCCGGCGGGGCCGGATGGGTGAGTAGTTACTGATTTTTCAGTCTTCGGGCAAACCCTTTTCCAACAAATTGCTCAGTTCACGTTCGGCCTGCATGGGGAGGATGCCGAGCGCATAACTCCATTCCCCGACCAGCATCTTTTGTGACCGCCGGAGTATCGCCATGTCGGTCTCATTGAGGGAGCGGACGCGCTGGTATGCGGTGATGTCACGGATGACCCGGCAAAGTGATTCGGCGCGGCCATCCTTCAATTGCGCCAGCAGGTAGGTTTTTCGTTCATAGCGGTCGTCGGGTAGTTGCTCGGCAGGGCCAGACAGGATGGCAAACAAGCGTTTGAAATCGGCTTTGGAAGTTGGCGCGCGCAGGCGGTTCTGGAGATTGCTGTCCGCCGGAACCCAGATGGTCATTTCATCGACCTGAATCATATAGTACACCGTGTTCTTGTTGGACAGGATGCGCGCTTCCATCCGCAGCACCTGCCCGAGTCCGTATGTCCAGTGCATCACGGTATCGCCTGTTTGAATGTTCACGAGCGCCTCCTAATTCAACCGGGTGAAACAAAGCGCGCCAGCCTCGTAAGGGACTGGCACGCATAAACCTGTCATTTCTGGGGTTGCAGTGATTATATCATCGATTACCCGCTGCGGCGCGGGTTCGCCTGCAATTCTCAAGCATCGTTGCAAGGTTATGAAACATCTGGATTTACGGCAAAAAGACCACTTCCACCGTCATGCCCCAGCGCAGGGCCGGGTCGGAGTCGCTTAACTTGATTTTAACCGTGTACAACACATCCCCGCCCTGGATGCGGAAGGACTGACCAATGCTCTCGACCACGCCCGCCAGAGTAACCTCTTTGAGCGCGTCCGGTTTGATTTCGACGCGCTGGCCTTCCCGGATGTTAATCACTTCCAGTTCGTTCAGGTCGGTTGTTTCGATATACCAGGAACCGAAATCGGCAACTTGCGCGGCGAATTTTTCGGGGCCGAGCAGTTCGCCAACCGTCACGTTGACGTCGGTCACGATGCCGCTAAACGGGGCGCGGAGGTCGTAGTTGGCGAGGTTTTTCTCGGCGGCGCCAGCCTGGGCTTTGGCGTTGTTCAGGCGCGCCTCCAGGACGGCTTTCTGTTCAGGGTCGGCTGCGCCATCCCTTGTGTTCTCGAATTTGCGTTTGGCTTCGGCCTCGGCAGCAATGGACGATTCAA
Source organism: Anaerolineales bacterium (assembly GCA_034434035.1). Classification (GTDB taxonomy): domain Bacteria; phylum Chloroflexota; class Anaerolineae; order Anaerolineales; family Villigracilaceae; genus UBA5195. The sequence continues at coordinate 27,302 of DAOTZM010000110.1, read as the reverse complement.
GCAGGGCTTTGGGCGCATCCACCTTACGCTGGAGTTCCTCCACCTTACGGCGGGCCTCGTTGTAATTGGCCTCCGCTGCGCGCAGTTCATCCTCCGCTTTGCGGCGGGTGGGATTGTCGGTTTTCAGGTCTTTGTATTTATCGAACTCTTCCTGGGCATCCTCCAGTTTTTTCTGGCGGTCGCGCACGTCGGCCTCGGCCTTGTCGATTTCATCCTGCACATCGGTTGGTTTGACCTTTTCCCATTCCTTTTGGGCGGCGGCGCGCGCCGCCTGCGCCTGCTGGTATTCCTTCCAGGCGTTGGCGGCAGACAGCCCGGCAGTGCGGATGAAGTCGTCGTAAGCGCGCTGGGCCTGGGTCAGTTCCAGTTGGGCCGCGGCCAGGGCGGCTTCGGCGCTCTCACGGTCGCCCAGCCGGACCAGGACATCGCCCTTCGAGACGGATTGTCCCTCTTTGACCAGGATATCCGTCACCGTGCCGCGCGCCTGCGGGTAGACGCGCAAATCCTGGGCCGGGATGAGGCGTCCCTCGGCAATCACCCCGCTATCCGCTACAGGGGCGGCGGAGGCTGTTGGAGTCGCCTGCTGCGCGCCGCAAGCAGCCAGCAGCAGGGAGAAAAGGGTCAGGGCAAAGAAAATTGTTTTTTTCATGGAAACCTCGGGGTTCGGTATTCGATATTCGGTATTCGATGCGATTCATCATTCCGCATTCATCATTCGTAAGCCAGCACTTCACGGATGGTCAGACGCGCGGCGTTGCGGGCCGGGAGGACGCTTGCCAGCGCCGAAAGCACAATCACCAGCCCCAGCCAGATGAGATAGCCAACCGGGGTAAAGACAACCGCAATGGGCGTCTCGAACACGGCCAGGCTGACAATCAGCGAGAGACCATAAGTAATCGGGATGGATAAGACCAGGCCCAAAACCCAGGAAATCAGACCGATGACCATGCCTTCCACAATCACCATGCGCATAATCTCGCTATCGGTTGCGCCGACCGCGCGCATGATGCCGATTTCGCGGGTGCGTTCCAGTACGTTCATGCCCATCGTGCCGGTCAGGCCCATCGCGCCGACCACCGCTGTCAGCAGGGCCATAATCAGCAGGAAAATGACCAGGATGTCGAGGCTCTCGGTGGCATTGTTAAGCGCCGAAAGACCGGGACGGGCCTGGCTAATCTGGAAGCCGGCCTCGCGGAAGCGCCGGTCGAGTTTTTCGCTCATCTCGCGCTGGTAGGCCTTGTCGTGCTGCTCCGTCACCACGCGGAACGAGACCGAGCGGTTGGCAAGGTTCGTCTCGCGCGAGAAATACTCATAGGTTCCGTAAGCAATCAGCCCCTCGCGGTCGATGAACTTGAAAAAGCCGACCACCTGCCAGCGGTCATCGTTGCCGCCGACCCGCACATTCAGGGTATCGCCCGGCTTCAGGTCTGGGAAACTGCGCAAAATGCCTTCGGTCATCGCAATTGACTTGGCGTCGCCGGCCTGCACCCAACGCCCGGCGACCGGTTCGGGGTCCACCATCTTGCTATCGGCGGGAGGCGCAAGCACGGTCAGGTTTTCGGCCACCGTACCATCCGGGTACATAATTTCAGCGGTCGCAAACGCCCAGCCTTCCACATCCACCACGCCCGGAACCTGGCGGGCAAGTTTTTCGACCTCGCTCAAGCGATAAGGCTGGCTGAAATCGAGGGTCACATCGGCCACAAAGTAGCGGCCCACGTTGTCCATATAATCGAACAGCGTGGTGCGGACATTGAAGACCCCCACGAAAATGGCCCCGCCCATCGTCAATGTGAACAAGGTCAGCGCCAGGCGGCCTTTGCGGCGGAAGGTGTTTCGGAGGGAAATCAACAGGGGACGCGGGAGATGGATTCCACGCCGCAGCAGGGCCGTGTTGACCCGGTTTTCGAAGCGCTCGAACAGCGACTCCCGCTTCTGACCGGGCTGCGACTTGCCTCCCGTTTCGTGGGCAAGGTCCCCGCTGATGGCGTCCAGCACCGAAATGCGCGAACCGTTAATCACCGGCCCAAACCCGGCCAGGAGCGGGACAAGAATCCCAATCACAATTTGGATGACAAAGGCCAACGGCACAATTCGGTAACCCAGCAGGGAGAAACCCATCTTTTGGGCAATGAACAGCGACAATTCGTAAGCGCCCCGCCCGCCGAGCGGCACCGAAATCAGCAGCGCCAGGATGCCGAACGACAGGATGAGCAAGAGATACATCGCAAAAACCTGTTTATCGCGCCCGCCAACCAGTTTCATCACGCCGATATGCCGCATGTGCTGGTTCAGGAGCGCGGCCAGGGTGTTGGCAATCAGCGAGGAAGACAGGAACACAATCAGGACGCCCAACGCCAGCAAAATCCCCAAAACGGCATTCACCGTCGAGGCCAGCGGGTGCTGGTTGGTCAGGGCCGTGCGCGAGCGAAAGACATCCACGCCGCTTTTTTCAATGCGCTTGATTAAGTCGGCGGAAACGTTGCGGATGTGCTGGTTGTCGTTCTTTCCGGTTTTCACCGTCGCATAAATACGATTGAACTCGTCTGGCTGGCCGAGGGTCGAGAGCGTATCCATCGTGATATAGGCAAAGGGCGGGGCCAGGAAATCCGCTGCCCCCGTGGTGGGGTCCTGGACGATGCCCACCACCTTCAGGGTTTTGAACGAACCATCCGCGAGTTCCAGCGCCAGGTCTTCCCCCGGCGCAATGGCAAACTCCTCCAGCACCTTACGTTCCAGTACCAATTCGCGCTTGCCCGGTTGGGGCTGGCCTGAAATCGGCGTGAGCAGGTTCACTTTGTTTTTGTCGAAATCATCCACCGCGATGATGTTGATGGCCGTCCACTGCTGCGCGTTGACCGGGCGCACGCGCACGCTGAAAACGCGCCGCCCTTCGACGTGTTCCATGCCCGGCGCGTTTTCCATTGTGGAAAGAAACTCGCGGTCGAAGTTCTCGGTGCGCAGTTCGATATTGGCGGGTTGGTTGGCGGCGTAACTGGCGCTCATGTCGTTCGAAATAATGACATACGTGCCTGAAATGACGCCAATCGAAAACACGCCCACCGCAATCGAAAAGACCACCAGCAGGGTGCGGGTCGGGTTTTCGAACAGGTCTAGGAATACTTTTCGCCAGCGAGGTCTCATAAGAATAATGATGAAGGGTGAATGATGAATGATGGATTCCGCGTTCATCATTCTGAATTTTGCATTTACTTGAACGGCCACCAGCGCGCGCCGCGCCGGTTGGTGGATTTGTTCTCTTGTAAACGGGACTGCACAATCCGCCCGAGGGCTTCCTCGGTCAGCGGGGATTCTTTCAGCAGTTGGCAAAAGGCGTCGCGCGAAAGCACCAACAGTTCCACCGGCGATTCGGGAGCGGCGCGCACAGATGCGATGGATTTGCCGCCGCGCAGCAGTTCCACCTCGCCGAAGTATTCGCCTGGCCCCAGGCGGGCGATGGTCACGTCCTGGCGATTCTTGCCCTGCAAGACGACTTCCACTTCGCCGCGCTCAATCATGAAGAACTTGTCCACATGTTCATCGCGGCGCAGGATGGGCTGGTTGGGGTGGTAGGCCTGCCGCTCGACCTGGCGCGTAACGGCCAGCATTTGGCGGTGATTGAGCAGGGGCAGGGAGCGGGCAACCATTTCGTTGATGATTTCACCGTCGGAAATGATGATGTTGCGGGTGGTGCGGGCCGTCAGCGAGGGATTGTGCGTGACCATGACGACCGTCTTGCCATCCGCCGCCAGTTGCTCGAAGATATTGATGACGACATCGGCAGTGCGCGAGTCGAGGTTGCCGGTTGGCTCGTCGGCCACCAGCAGGGGCGGGTCGCAGGCCAGAGCGCGGGCAATCGCGGCCAGTTGCTGCTGCCCGGTCGAAACGGCCAGCGGCAGTTTGCCGGCCTGCGCGCCAAGCCCGACCGTTTCGAGCAGTTGCATGGCGCGGCGCGGACGCTCGTCGAAGTCGTAGACCCCGGCATAATCCATCGGCAGCATAACGTTTTCGACCAGCGAGAGCATGGGCAGCAGTTGGAAAAACTGGAAGACGATGCCGAGATTACGCCCGCGCCACAGCGAGCGGCCCGATTCGTCCAGCGATTTGTACAAATCCTGCCCATTGACAATCACCTGCCCGGAGGTCGGGTGGTCGATGCCGGTCATCATATTGAGCAGGGTGCTTTTGCCGCTGCCCGATTTGCCGACAATCGAGACGAAATCGCCGCGCCCAATCTGCAAATCGACGCCCTTTAGCACGGTGAATTCCCCGGCGGCGTTTTTGAAACTTTTAACCACGCGGCGGATGTCAATCATGGGAATGGGTTCGGGAACGGAGTGGACAACGGATGAACCCCGCTGGAAGGCGCGGGGCAAGTCGGAGGAGCGGATGTCCGAAGCGGAGGCAGGCCGGGGCATGTCAGTTCCTCCGTGAAGCCGCGGCCGGGGCGGGGTCTGGGACAAGAGTGGGGACGATTTCGCCATCCGCAATGACCAGGTGGCGGCTGAAGCGCGGCATGAGCCCCATCTCATGTGTGACCATGATGATGGTTTTGCCGTTGGCAACCAGCCGCTCGAACACATCGAAAATGTGGTCGGCAGTAACGGAATCGAGGCTGCCGGTCGGTTCGTCGGCCACCAGGATGGGCGGGTCGTTGGCCAGGGCGCGGGCAATCGCCACGCGCTGCTGCTGTCCGCCGGAGATGAAGGCCGGCAGTTTGCTGGCGTGTTCGGCGATTTCGACCATTTCCAACAGTTCGAGGGCGCGGCGGCGGCTTTCGCGCGGGTGATACAGGCCGCACAAATCCATCGGCAGCACCACGTTTTCGAGCAGGGTCAACATGGGCAGCAACTGGAAGGACTGGAAGACGATGCCCATCGAGCGCCCGCGCCAGAGCGCCAGGTCGTTTTCGCTCATGGCGTGAACCGAGACCGGCTGCCCATTGGCGCGGGCAATCACTTCGCCCTGCGTCAGGTGGTCGACCCCGGTCATCATATTCAACAGGGTGCTTTTGCCGGCCCCCGATTTGCCGATGATGCCCAGGAATTCGCCGGGATAGATATCCAGGTCGATGCCTTTGAGCGCGGTAAACTCCCCGGCTTCGCTGGCGTAGGTTTTGACCACGCCGCGCAGTTCGATGAGCGGTGGGGGGATAGGTTTGGAAGGCGGGGGCGCAAAATTGGACACGAATCTCCCTCGGATGGTTTGATTGTACCCCCAAGATGCGATTTGAGTATAAAACCGACCGGTTAGTCTGATTTAATTCTAATAATTGGCCGCCAGGGAATTGGCGCATGGAGGCGCGTCTGGTCTCCTGTGCTAAAATTGGGTTGCTTATGACCACTCAATACCTTACCTTGCGCTGTTGCGCGGCATCAATGGGCCAGGTGGCAGCGCCCTGTGAACGGGGCTAAAAAGTCCGATTTATCGGACGCTGCGTGACAGCCCGGATGTTTACGTCCGGGCAGTCCGGGCAGGAAATAGCAAACCACAAATTCCGTTAGAACAAGGAAAACCCTTCGTCTGCCAACGCTTGTCATTCATGGCGCGCAGGACCAATTCACCCCTATCGGGCATGGGAAAAAGCTGGCGGAGGCAATCCCAAATGCAAAAGGCGTATGGCTCTCTGGCGTGGGTCATGTTTTCCCCGTACCCAGCATGGATGCATTGCTGATGGAAATTAAAAAACACCTGGAAACCGGCTGACCGCCTTACTTCCCCAACTTCGTTACCACCACATTATCAAAATACGCCATTTTTACCTGGTAAGCCAGCAGTCCCAGCCCGCCCTTTGGATACTTGCCATCGCTGGCCTCCACAGCCAGTTGGCCGTTCACGAAGAAGCGAATCTCCGCGCCGCGCGCTTCCAGGCGCAAGTTGTAGGGCGCGCCGGAACGCAGCGGGTAGGCGGGATTTTCGGCCAGCGTCTCGCCCTGGCAGTCTCCTCCCATGTCATCGAAGCGGAAAATAGACACCCCCAGCCGGTTGCCTCCCGCCCGGTAGCCGGAACAATTTGGCTGGCGCGCGCTGCGCGCCACCAGGTAAATCTGTTCGTATTGCCCGGATTCGAAGATGACATCCACGCTGAAAGCGTAATCCACCCAATCATCGGAGGGCAGGAGATAGGCATTCGGGATGCTGCCCGGTGACTGATTCTGCACGCCCAGGCCGAACCCACCCTCCAGCGGGAGAATCTCCCAGCGGCCATCGTTGAGGCTGCGCCAGTTCGAAAAATCGCCATTCTCGAAATCATCCACATACAACGCGCCCCCATTCGGAACAGCCCGGTAGCCTGCCGGGGCCGACGCGGCGCGGGATGCCGAGGACAGGAACACCGCCGCCAGGTAGATCCCTGCGAATACGAGGAATATCGCCAAAATCAGGACGGGGACGAAATAACGCGAGACCCGCCAAATCGGCGCGCCTGCCGCCTGGGGTGGGGGGCCAGCCTGCCGGGAGGCTTCCAGCGCCATCTGGAGAGATTCCTGCTCAGATTCGGAGAGTTCGAGACCCTGGCTAAAGGCATCCAGGTAGATTTCCGAAGGCAGGTAGCCGCTGCCGGGCGTTTCGGTGCGGCTAATAACGCTGTGGTGAAAATGAATGCGCTCGGCAAGCCCTTTTTGGGTCAGGCCGGCGCGTTTGCGGTAGCGGCGGAGCAGTGCGGCGAGGTCGGTCATGTTTTCGAAAATTTTCTTTCGGGTTGGTTTGACATGAATTATGGCACAATTTTGGGCAGATGGAAACACCAATCCACACAACCCTGGAGAAACCATGAAAACTCGCCTTACCCTGCTCGCCCTGGCCTTGCTGCTGGCGGCCTGCCAGCCTGCGCCTGCCCCGCCGCCTCCAACGGCGACTCCCGTGCCCTCTGCGACGCTGACGCCTTCCCCCGTCCCCACGCAGACTCCCGTTCCCCCCACCGCCACGCCCATCCCGCCCACGCCCACCCTCGAGCCGCCCTCGGTGGCCGCGCAATTCCTCGAAGGCCTGACCGTGACTTACTATGACCCCTTCGATGAAAACCTGGGCTGGGGCATGGATATTGGCGTCATCGAGGATGGCATGTTGAAAGTCGTCGGCGACAGCTGGCGCGGCCTTTGGCTGGAGACGCGAGATTTTACAGAGGCACAGGGACTGATTCTAAACGTCAAGTATGCTGCGCCGGGCGCCCAATTCGAGATGCTTTTAGACCACGGCGCCTGGGATACCGAAGGCTACCGCCGCTTTGGGATGTACATGGAAAAATACCCACAGTCCAACCTGTGGCGCAAGAACAACCCGGTCGCTTTCAACAACCTGCACGGCAACTTCCGCCCGCAGGCCGATACCTGGTACAGCGTGCTGATGGCGATTGGGCCGGAGGGCGAATTCCTGGCCGTCTGGTGGGACCCGGCCAACCCGACCCAAATCATTAAATACCGTGAAAAATTCGGCAAAGATTGGGCCGGGCTGGATTGGAAGCTCCGCATTGGCGGCAACTACGGCACGGTTTGGTTTGATGACCTGCGCGAAGTCCAGTTCAGCGGGTTCAAGAAGTAAACAGCGAATCTTCGTAACTACCTACCCTCACCCTGCCCCTCTGCCAAAGGGAGAGGAAAACGGATACAAAAAGCGGATTTTTATGCCGAAAACGACATTTTCGTCCGAGATTTCTCCCCTCTCCCGCCGGGACTGCGAAGCGTGCCGAAGGCAAGGGGTTGGGGGGTGAGGGTGGCAGGTAGTTACATATCTTCTCAATATTTTTAGGAGAGAAGCGTCATCCCGAAGGTTTGAATGGCGCAAACAGGTTTTTCAAGCAAACCTTCGGGACGTTTCCTCATCACCAAGCCCCTCTCCCATTGGGAGAGGGGTTTTGAGCGCCAGTTCAATGCCCTTCCCGGTTGCCGAATGACCAACTCAAATCGGTATAGAGCGTTTCGGCGGCGTAGGCGCGCTCGGTCAGCGGGCTCAGGCGGGCGGCCATGGAAGGCGCTATCAGGGGAACGGGCTTGCGGCGGTAGAACGCCCGGTAGAGTTGGTTCGCCCCGGCTTCATCCCAGGCCCACATCAAATCAACGTAACGCGCCGCGTCGAATGGCCGGGTGTATCCGCGCAGGGTCTTGGTCTGATGAATACTGCAATAATGCTCGAAGTAAGTCATCACTAACTCGCGCAAATTCCTGTAGACCGATTCGCGGAATCCAAGGTTGACGTAGTTCGACTTGGCGACCGCGCCCCAGCGGCCCTCGATTTGGTACAACGCCAGGACATGGTCATCGTCCGCGCCAGGGTCGGGGACGAGGTCGAGGAGCAGGGGCCGGAATCCGATGCGCCACAAGGCCAGGGCGGCGAAGAATCCGCCATCGAGACAATGACACTGGTTGTCCAGCATCACATTCAGCGGCGAGCGGTCGCGCTCCTCGGCGATGTAAGGCATCGAATCGAGATACTGTTGAATGGCAAACGGGCTGGCGAGGCTGGCAAAGCGTTCCTGCAAAGCGCGCGGTAAGCGGGACTGGAATTGTTCTAACATGGGCAGCGGCTCCTTCATACATTTTACCAATTACGCGATAAAATATCGTTACACGCTCCGGAGTCCAAACGCTTCTGATTTTGTCCGCAATCGGGAGACTTCGGGTTCCATCAAACACAAGGACAGACGATGAGCCGCTTCAAGAAAAACCTGGTCTTTTTCGTTCTCTATATTTTGATGGTCAGCAGTTTCATCCAATTCGGGCTAACCGCGAACGTCTTGAACTTCAGCCCTTATTTTTTCGCAGTTCTTACAACCGCCATCCTCCTGACCATCCTGGCTCCTGCCTTACAGCGCTGGCCGCTCCTGCTCGCGCTGGGACTGACCATGATTTCGTACATTGCCTTGTGGGTCGCGCTGGGCGGCGGATTCTCCGGCGGCCAGTTTAACATCCTGGCGTTGGAACTGGTCTTCCTGGTGACGGGTATGATGCTGGCCCGTGAAATCACTCTCTCCTTCCGCGAGATGGAGCAGACGGTTGAGAAACTGATTTTTGCCACCTTTTCGGGGCGCGCGCTCCTGTTCGAGGAAGCCGCCAAAGTCATCCAAACCGAACTGGCTCGCAGCCGCCGTTACAACCGTCCGCTCTCGCTGGTCATCATTGAACCGGACCCAGCCGCCATAGGAGCCGAATTCCAACCTGCGCCCCGGGAAATCCAGCAGCAATTGGCTCGCCGTTATGTGATGGCCCAAATCGCGGAGATTCTCGACAAGGAAGCCCGCAACACCGACACCATTGTCAAACAGGACAAGCCCGACCGGTTCATCATCCTCTGCCCTGAAACCCAGACCTCCAACACCAACACCCTCATCCGGCGGGTGGTTGAGAAAACCCGCGCCCAGGTCGGTGTGCAGGTTGGGTTTGGAGTGGCGGCCTTCCCCGATGAAGCGATGACCTTTGAGGAACTGCTCCAAAAAGCCGAGGCAAAGATGGTCAAATCAGGCGCATTTTCATTGGGAAAATAAAGTCAAGTGATAAACTCCATTCTCGAAACATTTCGCAAGCCCATGCGGCAAGAAAACCTGTATCAGCGCGGTGAGCGAATGTTGCCTGCCGCCTTGTATGGGGCGCTAACCGCAACCGCTTTCGTCCTGTCGAATTCACTGGTCAACGTCTATTCCTTCCCCAACCTGCCGTTGGGCGTGGATTGGGTTCACATCTTCGGGATGTGGGTCGGTTTCAGCGCGGCCTTTGGGGTGGCAGGGTCCATTGCGGGCTGGTTCACGGAGGAATACCAGGGGATTGTGGCAGGCGGCGCGGTGATAACCGCTCTGCTGGCGGTCGCCTTTTTCTTTCAAATGGGCGCGGAGGGCCAGGCCGTGACCTTCCAATCCATATTGATGGCTGTGCCACTGATTGGCGTTAACATGGCGGCGGCTGCCGCATTGCGCTGGACGGCCCGGCGGCACAACCAAATCATCCACAAAGAATCCGCCGAGGCGCGCCCCAGGCGGTTGGCCGGGCATATCCTGGTGATTGCGCTGGCCGGGGTACTTGTCGGAATCCTGGGTCGGCTGGATTTGCCCGCCGAACAAACCCTCTCCAAATTCCACGCAGCCCTGCAAGCCGCGTCCAATGACCCTTCGGTTTGGGCGCAGTTACCCGTTAAACAAGTCCCCGCCCTGCCGGAGCATTTCGGCGTCGATTACCGCTTTTACGCGCGCCGCTCGGCTTTTGCGCTTGGCTCGCTCGACCTGACCGTGCGCTTTGCGGACGGCTTCGTGCTGGAATGCGCGCTGCCAGTGGGCAGTTTGAATTTTTTCACCACTTGTTGGCAAGGGAAATGAATACCATAGATATTATCGGCAATAGTAAAATAGACTTTACCGGAAACAGTTATTTTTATTTGTTGTAAACTAATTACACAGGGTTCTTCGTCATTCCACAGGAGAAGCGTTATGGATTTTGGTCTCAACGAGGAGCAGCGCTTGTGGCAAAAAACCGTCCACGATTTTGTGGCGGCGGAAGTGCTGCCCAGGGCGCGTGAAACCGACGAAACGGGGGAATTCAACTGGCCTGCCGTCCGCAAAATGGGACCGCTGGGAATGCTTGGGTTGAATATCCCGGAGGAATACGGCGGCGCGGGAGTGGACGCCATCAGCGCGGCGATTGCCATCGAAGAATTAGGCTGGGCCTGCGGCTCGACCGCCCTGGCGATAGCCGCCCACAACGGCCTGGGGACGACGCCCCTCGTCCTGTATGGTTCGGAGGAATTGAAACGAAAATGGCTGCCACTGGCCGCCAGCGGCAAAGGCAAATTGGGCGCGCTGGCCCTGACCGAACCGGGCGCGGGCTCCGATTTGCAGGGCATCCAGACCAAAGCCGTAAAAGATGGGAACGATTGGGTCATCAATGGCGCGAAGATGTGGTGCACCAACGCGACGATTGCCGAGTACATCATCACCCTGGCCCGCACCGACCCGGCAGGCGGCTCCCGCTCTCTGAGCATGATTCTGGTCCCGACCGATACCCCCGGCCTGCGGATTGGCCCGCCCGAAAAGAAAATGGGGCTGAAAGGCTCTCCCACCAGCGCAGTGACCTATGACAATGTGCGCGTTCCGCTCGCCAACCTGGTCGGCGCGCAGGGCGGCGGGCTGGGACAAACCCTGACCACGCTCGATGGCGGACGCATCAGCATCGGCGCGATTTCGCTCGGGCTGGCGCGGGCGGCTTTCGAGAATGCGGTTGCCTATGCCAAAGAACGCCGCGCCTTCGGCGCGCCGATTGCCAACCTGCAAGCCATCCAGTGGATGCTGGCCGACGCCGCCACCGAGATTGCCGCGGCCCGTAACCTGCTCTATTACGCCGCCTGGCGCAAACAGCAGGGCAAGCCCTATACCCAGGAAGCCGCCATGGCGAAACTGTTCGCCAGCGAAATGGGCGAGCGCGTCTGCCGCAACGCCATCCAGGTCTTTGGCGGGTACGGCTACAGCCGCGAGTACCCGGTCGAGCGCATGTACCGCGACGCGCGCCTGATGACCATCGGCGAGGGAACCAGCGAAATTCAACGCCTGGTGATTGCCCGGCATGTGTTGTCTGAATAGAGCCGTCCCGAAGGTTTGTAAACCTTCGGGACGGTTTTCACATTCTAAAAGCCATCCAACCAACTCTCTATAACAAAGGAGGAGGACGATGCAGATTTTGGACTCTGGCCGGGGGGAAATCATCCAGCCATTCGACCTGGACGAATTCCGGGAGTGGAATCGTATCAGGAAAACGCGCAAACTGGTTGACAAAGTGATGACCGAACAGGAGGCCATCGCCAAATTCGTTGAGGACGGCTGTTATATCGGCACCGAGCTATACGGCACGGTGCGCTGCCCCATGTCGCTGGCGCGGGAGGTTGTCCGCCAGGGGCGCAAGGACTTGCGCGTCTGCGGGCAGGGTGTGCTGGAGCTCGACCTGTGGCTGGCTGCCGGTCTCATCAAGAAACTGGACATTACTTACATCGGCCTGGAAGTGTACGGCACGACGGCCTGCCTGCGGCGGGCGGTCGAATCGGGGCAGGTCGAGACCTGCGTGGAATGGTCGAATGCCGCCATTTCCTGGCGCATGAAAGCCGCGGCGATGGGCGTGCCGTTCCTGCCGACCCGTTCCATGCTCGGCACCGACCTGCTGAAATACAGCGCCGCCAAAGTGGTCGAAGACCCGTTCACCGGCATCAAGGTGGCCCTGCTGCCGGCCCTGGTGCTGGATGTGGCCCTCATCCACGTTCACCGGGCCGACAAATTCGGTAACTGCCAGTTGGAGGGAATTAGCGGTTTTGCGCTGGAGATGGCGCGCGCCTGCAAGCGGTTGATTATCAGCGCCGAGCAAATCATCCCCACCGAGGAAATCCGCCGTTTTCCCGACCGGACGGTCATCCCCTATTACCTGGTGGACGCGGTCGTCCATGCGCCCTATGGCTCGCATCCCGGCGAGATGGCTTACCTGTACGGGCGCGATGAGCCGGGCATCCGGGAATGGGTCGAGAGAAGCAAAACGCCTGAAGGCGCGCAAGATTACCTGCAAAAAACCGTTTACGGCCTGCCCAACCATGCGGCCTACCTGGAACAGGTCGGCCGGCAGCGGCTGGAAAGGTGCGTCGCGCTGCGCGAGCGGAGGCAGGCATGAGCGAACCGACCTACTCCAAAACCGAACTGATGATTTGCGTGGCGGCGCGCCTGTTCGAGGACGGCGCAACTTGTTTCATCGGCACTGGCATCCCCATGCTGGCGGCCATGCTGGCCTCGAAGACCACTGCCCCGAACATCGTTCCCGTTTTTGAATTTGGCGGCACCGGCGCGATTTTGGAAGAGCTGCCGCTGGCGGTGGGCGAGGCGCGCACCTTCCACAAGGGTCTTTCGGCGCTGGGCATTTGCGACACAATGGAAACCGCCCAGCGCGGCTTCATTGACTATGGCTTCCTGGGCGGCGCGCAAATTGACCCGTATGGCAACCTGAACAGCGTCGTGATTGGGGAGCATGACCATCCGAAAGCGCGCCTGCCGGGCAGCGGCGGCGGCAACGACGTGGGAAGCCTGTGCTGGCAGACCATCGCCATTATGCAGCACGACGCCCGCCGCTTTGTCCCTAAAGTGGATTTCGTGACCACGCCCGGCTACCTGACCGGCCCCGGCGCGCGCGAGGCTGCCGGACTGCCGCGCGGCACCGGGCCGATAGCGGTCGTCTCGACCCTGGCATTGATGGACTACGACCCGGCTGCCTGCCGGATGCGGCTCAAAGCCCTGCACCCTGGCGTGACGATGGGCGAGGTCAAGGCCAACACCGGATTCGAGTTGCTCGTCCCCGCAAATGTTGGCATTAACGACCCGCCCACAGACGAGGAACTGCGCCTGCTGCGCGAAGAAATCGACCGGGAAAGGTTTTATATCTGAAAAACGAGGTTCTCGCCATGTTTTGCAGGCAAGCCCAGCAATTCCAAATCTGAAACCAAAACAAGCGAATTGGGCCGCGGATTAACGCTGCATACGCGGAAAAAACACCTTGAATCTGCGGTCTGCGCAAATTTGAATGCCGTTTACGCAAAATTTCGCGCCAAACTGCCCACAAAACATCCGCGTTCATCCGCGCTCGTCCGCGTCCTTTTTTAGATTTGGAATTGTTGAACCAAAAGGCTTGTCCTGAGCGCAAGGGAAGGAACACCCGGCAGGGCAAAGCGTTCTTATCAAAAATTCAAGGAGTTTGTATGGACACAACAATTGAAAGCATTTCCGCGCTGGAAATTCTCGACTCGCGCGGCAACCCGACGGTGGAAGTCGAAGTGGTGCTGGGCGACGGCTCATGGGGCCGCGCCGCGGTTCCCTCCGGCGCATCCACCGGCGTTCATGAAGCCCTCGAAATGCGCGACGGCGACAAAGGCCGCTACCTGGGCAAAGGCACGCTCAAGGCGGTCGAGAACGTCAACAACGCCATCGCCGACGCCCTGTTCGGCTGGGACGCCGTTGACCAAAAAGCCATCGACGCCGAACTGCTGGCGCTCGACGGCACGCCCAACAAAGCGAACCTGGGCGCGAACGCCATCCTGGGCGTCTCGCTGGCGGTTGCCAAGGCGGCCGCGAACTCGCTCGGCCTGCCACTCTACCGCTATATCGGCGGCGTCTATGCCCACGTACTGCCCGTGCCGATGCTCAACATCTTAAACGGCGGCGCGCACACCGGCTGGCAAAGCACCGACGCGCAGGAATTCATGGTCATGCCGTTTGGCGCGCCCTCCTTCACCGAAGGCGTCCGCTGGGGCGCGGAAATCTATCACGCGCTCAAAGCAGTTCTCAAATCGAAGGGCTGCGCCACGCTGGTCGGCGACGAGGGCGGCTACGCCCCGGCGCTCAAGGCCAACAACGAAGCGGTGGAAGTCATCTTGGAAGCCATCGAAAAGGCCGGTTTCAAGGCCGGACGCGGCGAACAGGTCGCCATCGCGCTCGACCCGGCCGCTTCGGAATTGTATGACGAAGAGACCAAGACCTACAACCTGCGCAAGGAAGGCAAGCAACTGAGCGGCCCCGAAATGGTCGAATTCTGGGCCAACTGGGTGCGGCAGTACCCCATCGTCTCCATCGAAGACGGCCTGGCCCAGGATGACTGGGAATCGTGGAAATTGATGGTCGAAAAACTCGGCGATACACTCCAAATCGTTGGCGACGACCTGCTCGTCACCAACCCGCAGCGCGTCCGCCGCGCCATCAAAGAAAACGCCGCCAATGCGCTGCTCGTCAAACTGAACCAGATTGGCTCGCTGACCGAGACCATCGAGGCTGTGGAAGCCTGCCACCGCAACGGCTGGCGCGCCGTCACCTCGCACCGCTCCGGCGAAACCGAAGACAGCACCATCGCCGACCTGGCAGTGGCGCTCAATATGGGCCAAATCAAGACCGGCGCCCCGGCCCGCTCAGACCGCGTCGCCAAGTACAACCAACTCATCCGCATCGAAGCCGAACTGGGCGATACTGCCAAGTACGCCGGTTGGGATGCCCTGCGCGTGAAGTAACACCTGCGGCCCGATATCAAGCGGCTGTCACCTAAAAGGTGACAGCCACTTTTTTATTTGCCAGGTTGTAACCGGTTACGTGCCATACAAAATGTCGAAATTCCCAGAAAACATTGTTAGAAAACTTGACAAACAATGAGTTAATGTTATCATAAATGATAGGAAAATCGCTTAATTTGGCACAGACGGCAGATATGACACAGTTCCCTTGGTCTCCATCTTCACAAATTGTAAAGAACATTAACAAACATGCCGTCTTGGATTTAATCCGTTTTACGCCCGGCGGGATTTCCCGCGCCGAACTGGCCCAGCGCATGGACTTGAGCCGCGCCGCAATGACGGCCATCGTCAACGACCTGCTGGAGAGCGGCATTGTGCGCGAGAGCGAGTCGCGCAACAAACAAAACGGGCGTCCCCCCATTATCCTTGAAATCAACCCGGCGCGCGGCTATGTAGCAGGCATTGACATGGGCGCATCCCACCTGTCGGTTATCCTGACCGATTTTTCGGCCCAGGTCATCGACGAAGTGGAAGTACCTTTCAACATCGCCGGCAGCCCGGAGGCCTGTCTTGGACAAGCCAACGGCTTGTTGATGGAACTGCTTAAAAAACACGAATTGGCTGCCTCCAGCCTGGGAGCCATTGGCCTGGGCGTTCCCGGCCCTATCGCCAGCGAGGCAGGGATGGTGTTTGCTCCGCCCATTATGCCCGGCTGGGACGGCTACCCCATCCAGGCCAGCCTGGAAGAAAAATGGAACCTGCCCGTCTCCCTCAACAACGACGCAGAATTGGGCGCGATTGGCGAGTGGGCTTATGGCGCCGGGCGGGGTGAGAATTTCCTGGCCTATATCAAGGTTGGCACGGGGATTGGGTCGGGAATCTTGCTCAACGGACAGGTGTATCGCGGCGCGACCGGCTCCGCCGGGGAAATCGGCCACCTGACCATCGAGGAAAACGGCCCGCTGTGCGAATGCGGCAACGCAGGCTGCCTCGAAGCCCTGGCGGGCGGGCGCGCGATTGCCCGGCAGGCCAGGGAAGCCATCCGCAAGGGAAACCGCACCCTGCTTGCCAGCCTGGGGCCGGTGGAAGAGCTTACAGCGCGCGATGTCGCTTCGGCGGCGCGGCGCGGCGACCTGGCAGCGCAGCAAATCATCAGCCGGGCCGGGAATTATCTCGGAATCGCCATCGCTGGTCTGGTCAACCTGTTCAATCCTCGCACCATCGTAGTCGGCGGCGGGGTGGCCCAGGTCGGGGATTTACTCCTCCAGCCCATCCGCGATGCCGTCGCCCGGCGCAGCCTGCAAGCCTCGGCGCGCACTGTCAAAATCAATACTGCCATCTTGCGAAGACGCTCATCGGCCATGGGCGCAGTCGTCCAGGCATTATCGATTGCATTACACCAGGTCACGGAACAAAGGAGGTGATGCGCCACTCCCCAAGAAGAGAACAACCCAAACTTATTCAACTCTATTTCATCGTTGAGAAGAAGCAACCGCTTCTCCCAAAACCACTCAATTCAACCCAAATAAGGAGAAAGAGAAATGAAAAAGTCTTTGCTGGCACTCATCAGCCTCCTGCTGATTGCCTCGTTCGTCCTGGCGGCCTGCGGCGGCGGCGCTGCCCCGGCCCAGAAGACCACCGTCACCTTCTGGCACGCTTACGGCACCGGTTCCGCTGAAGAAGTCGCCCTGGCGAAACTGCTGGAACAGGCCAAGACCGACCTGCCCAACTACGAAATCAACGCCCTGCAGGTTCCATTCGGTGACATCTTCAACAAATATCGCACCGATGTCGCGGCTGGCGGCGGCCCAGATATGTTCATCGCCCCCAATGACGACCTTGGGAACGATGCCCGCGCCGGCCTGATTGCCGACATCACTGACCTGGCCAAGGGCAAACTGGACGCCTACGCCCCGCTGTCTGTGGAAGGCATGAGCGTAGAAGGCAAGCTGTACGGTGTTCCCGAATCCCTCAAGGCAGTTGCCTTCTGGTACAACAAGGACATGCTGCCTGCTGCCCCCAAGACCACCGATGAACTCAAAGCCCTCATGGAAGGCGGCACGCCCATCGCGCTTTCTTACGGCTGCTACCACCACTGGGGCTTCTTCGGCGCCTTTGGCGGCCAAATCTTCGACAGCAACTGGAAAGTTGTTGCCGACCAGGGCGGCATTGCCGACGCCATGAGCTACCTGAATGACCTGTACCAGATTTCCAAAGCCCAGGGCTGGCCCAAGAACGACAGCGACGGCCTGGCTCCCTTCTCCGAAGGCAAGGTTGCGGCCATCACCAATGGTAACTGGGCCATGGGCGATTACAAGAAAGCCCTCGGCGACAAACTGGCTGTGGCTGCCCTGCCCTCCGGCCCCGGCGGCGCTTCTAACCCCCTGCTCGGCGTGGATGGCTTCTACTTCAACCCGAACAGCGCCAACAAAGAAGCTGCTCTTGAAGTGGCCCTCTACTTGACCAACAAGAACGCCCAGATCATCATGATGAATGAAGCCGGCCACGTTCCTGCCCGCACCGATGTCGAAATCACCGACCCGCTCATGAAGGGCCTGGTCGAAGCCTTCAAGACCGGCTACGTCCGCCCGCAGGTCCCGCAGTTGGGCCTGTACTGGTCCAACTTCTGCGGCACCGATGAAGTCTTCGAAAAGGGCGTCCCGGCTGCTGACTGGGTTGCCACCGGCACCGCCAACGCCAACAAGTAATTCTGGCAAGCCAACAAAGGCGAACAGGGGATGCCCTGTTCGCCTTTCCACATCCACAGAATTTGAGACCCCAAAGGTTTCTTCGCCAGGAAAAATTTTTCGAGTCTCAAAATCTACCAACAGGAGCAGAAAAACATGGCAATAATGGAAATCGCAGGCGCTTCCACGCGCGGCGCAAAGTTCTGGCGGGCAGCGCTCCCCTATCTCTACCTGGTTCCCGCCTTCCTCGTGATGTCCGTCATCACCTTCTACCCGTTGGTGTACCAGATTATCGTCTCGTTCACCGATTTTGCCACCAAAGACCTCAGGCTGGGTCTGGCTTCCCCGGAACTGAATTTCATCGGCCTGAAAAACTACATCAACATCCTGACAGGCGGCCTGCCGGTTCAAAATTTTGAATTTTTCCGTGTTCTTACATATAACTTTTGGTGGGCCATCACCAACGTCATGGTTCATGTCCCGGCTGGCGTCTTGATTGCCGTGCTGCTCAACACGCAGGGCTTGTGGTTCAAGAAAATCTACCGCGCCATCTACATCCTGCCGGTCGTCGTCCCGCCGCTGGTAGTTGCCACCGTCTGGCGCAACATCTTCGATGAGCAGTATGGCGCGATGAACCAGTTCCTGACCACCATTTCGATGTGGTTTGGCGCGACCGACCCGGTGCGCCTGCGCTGGCTGACCGAATACACCCCGCCCATCCCCTGGCTGCTTCCTAACGGCCCGCTGCCTCTGGCCTATTACGCTATGATGATTGCCAACTTCTGGCTGGGCTGGCCGTTCATGACCGTCGTCGCTACCGGCGCGCTCCAGAGCATTCCCAAAGACCTGTACGAAGCCGCTTCCATTGACGGCGCATCAGACAGCCAGCAGTTCTGGAACATCACCGTGCCGCTCCTGCGCCCGGCCATGATTCCGGCGGCGGTCTACGGCTTTACCATGTCGTTCAACCTGTTTGCCTTTGTATACTTCATGACCGGCGGAGGCCCGGCCCGCAGCACCGAAATCCTGGTCACGTTCGCCTACGACCTGGTGCGCAACCTGCGGTTGTATGGCGCGGCAGCATCCTTCTCGGTCTTCATCTTCTTCGTGTCGCTGACCGTCTTCCTGATTACCAACCGCATCACGCGCGCGACCGAAACCTATACGGAGGCTTAACATGACTGCCGCGAGCGAACCGAAAAAGAATCTCCTCGTCCGCTTCCTGACCATGAACACCTCCAACGAGTCCGGCGGGCGCGCCCTGCCGCTCTGGCGGCAAATCCTGCTCCAGGTGTTGACCCTCATCATTGCCTTCGAGGTGCTTTTCCCCATCATGTACATTGTCACGCTGTCGTTCAGTTCGCAAACAGCCCGCCCTTCCTCGCTGCAACTGATTCCACGTGAAATCTCCTTCGTGGCTTACCAGCAGGTGCTGGACCGCCCGACCGCCAACCCTGTCACCTTCGTCGAACTGCTGCGTAACAGTTTCTTCCTCTCGTTTGGCGTCGGCGCAATTGCCCTGATGGTGGCCGTGACCGCCGCGTATGCCTTCTCGCGCTTCAAGTTCAAACTGCGGCAGGTGTTGATGATTATGGTCTTCATCCCGCTGCTCATGCCGGCCGTCGGTCTTTCGACGCCGCTCTTCCTCTTGATGAACAGTTTCCGCATCGCCGAATGCGCCCCAGGGGTGATCGCCGTCAACCCGTTCACGACCTGCGACGCAGCCGGCAGGCTGCTCTTCAACCTGCGCGACTCGCTGCTCGGCGTGGGCATCGCCATGATTTCGGGCGCGCTGCCCTTCGCCGTCTGGAACCTGAAAGGCTACCTCGACACCATCCCCCGTGAACTCGAGGAAGCCGCCGCCATCGACGGCGCCAGCCCCAACCAGGTCTTCACCATGATTGTCCTGCCGCTGGCCGTGCCGCAGTTGGCCGTCACCTTCTTCCTGGGCTTCATCGGCCACTGGCAGGAATTTGCCCTGCCCTGGCTGTTCCTGACCAAACCCGGCGACTACACCCTTTCGATGACGCTCTACAATATGGTCGGGCAGTACGCCAACGCCATCCCCTGGAACCGCTTCTCGGCCTTCGCGGTCATCGTCGCCCTGCCGGTCGCCATCACCTATATCGCCCTGCAAAAATATATCACCAGCGGCCTGACCACCGGCGCGGTGAAGGGCTGATTTTAACCAGACTCACCTTCTTTCCTCTTTCTTCTTTCCTGAACCGGAAGACGAAAGAGGAAAGATTCTTTTTTTCCCAGGAATACGATGAAACGTCTCCTCGCCCTGACCCTGCTCATGACCCTGCTCATCTCCTGCGCCCCGAACATTTTCCAGCCCGCCTCCCGCTCCGGCTGGTGGCGGGAGGCCGTTTTCTATGAAATTTTCGTCCGCTCGTTCCAGGATTCCGACGGAGACGGAATCGGCGACTTCAACGGCGTTACCCAACGGCTGGATTACCTGCAATCGCTGGGAATCACCGCCCTGTGGCTGATGCCCATCCACCCCTCGCCGTCCTATCACGGCTACGACGTGCTGAACTACTACGCCGTCAACCCCGCCTACGGGACGATGGATGACTTCAAACGGCTGCTCAGCGAGGCGCGCAGCCGGGAGATGCGGGTGATTATCGACTTCGTGCCGAATCACACCTCCAGCCGGCATCCCTTCTTCCAGGCAGCCCTCAATCCCCAATCCCCCTACCGCGAGTATTACGTCTGGTCGGAAACCGACCCTGGTCAAAAAGGCGGTTACGGCGGCCCAGCCTGGCACAAGACCGAAAACGGCTATTACTACGGGTTGTTCTGGGGCGGCATGCCCGACCTGAATTACACCAACCCCGAAGTAACCGCCCAAATCAACAAGGTGGTACGCTTCTGGCTAAACAATGTAGGCGTGGACGGCTTCCGCATCGACGCTGTCAAGCACCTGATTGAGGAGGACGGCAAACAGGAGAACACGCCCGCCACCCACGCCTGGCTGCGGGAGTTTTACACCTTCTACAAAGGCGTGGATGGGGAGGCCTACACCGTCGGCGAGGTATTTGGCGCAGGCGGGACGCTCATCAAGGCCTACGGCGGCGGTCAGGAGCAGATGGACCACATCTTCAACTTCGAACTCGCCAGCGGATACGTCAACAGCGCGCGCGGCGAGGCCAATTCCAGCGTCGTCAGCGCCCTGAAGTTCACCCTGACGGGCGCGCCGCACGGCGATTATGCAACCTTTCTCACCAACCACGACCAGGACCGGGTGATGAACGTCTTGGGCGGAAATGTGGAACGGGCAAAAGTGGCCGCCTCGCTGCTGCTGACCGGGCCCGGCACGCCCTACCTGTATTACGGCGAGGAAATCGGCATGACCGGCCAAAAACCGGATGAATATATCCGCACGCCGATGCAGTGGAGCGCGGAAGCGGGCGCGGGCTTTACCAGCGGCAAACCCTGGATTGCCATAAACGATGACTACGCGATAAAAAACGTCGCCGCGCAGGAAAACGACCCCGATTCCCTGCTCAATCACTACCGCAGCCTGATTGCGCTGCGCCGCGAGACGCCCGCCCTGCGCGCCGGCGAGGTGATTCTGCTCGAAACCGGCAGCCCGGCGGTCTATGCCATCCTGCGCCAGGCCGGCAGCCAGACTGCGCTGGTGCTGGTCAACCTGGGCAAGCAGCCAGTCAGTCAGTATAATTTGAGCCTGAGCGGTGGTAAACTGCCCAATGGTAAATACACCCCACAAACCGTCTTCGGCGCGGGCCAGGCGGCGGAGTTACAGGTCCGCGCAGGCGGGTTCAGCGGCTATACCCCCCTGCCGGAGTTGGAAGCATATACGACATACGTGTTTGTGTTGATTAGTTCATAAGGAGGCCAGCATGAACGAATATTCCCCCGAACAAATCCAATTTATCCTGGCTGAAATCGAACAATGGCGCAAAGACGGCCTGCTGACCGAAAAAGGCGCCCAAATCCTACGCCGCCGCTACGAAATCCTGTCCCCCGCCCCGTCTGCTGCCCCCTCCGTTCCCGAATCCGCTGCCCCGCTTCCTCCATCCACTCCATCCGTTTCAACATCCGCTTCTCCGACTTGCCCCGCGCCTTCCAGCGGGGTTCCTCCGTTGTCACAATCCGCTCCCCCATCCGTTGCCCGTCCCAGCCTCGTCCAAACCCTTCTTTCTGAAACCAGCATCAAAATCGCGCTTTACCTGGGCGCATTTTTCGTGATAGCCGCCGCGCTCATCCTGACCGCCCTGGTCGAAACCCTGCGCCTGCCCATCCTGCTGGGCATTTCGGCCCTGTTCGGAGGCGGCGCGCTGGCCCTGAAAAAACGCCTGCCGCAGCCCAGTTTTGTCCTGTGGCTGGTCTTTTCGGCCTTGCTGCCGATTTCAGGCGGCGTGCTGGCCGACCTGCTCGACCTGTCCGGCGCAATCCTATCGGTCTACTGGCTGGTTGTGCTGGCTGTCATGTCTGCCCTGTGGGGATTCAGCACCTGGCTGTATACCTCGCGTTTCTTCTCGCTGGCCGCCTTTGGCGCGCTGGCAGCAGCGGCCTGGCACTTTGCTAACATCTTCACGCCGGGCAACGACCTGTATCTGTTTACGCTGGCCGCCGCCGGGCTGTTTGGCCTGGCCGGAGCCTGGCTGCTGAAAACCTGGCAATCGCAAAAATTTGCCCTGCCGCTCTACCTGCTGGTACAGGCCTTTGAACTCGTCATCTTGATGATTGCCGCGCCCTGGGCAGGGTACAACCTGTTCGAGAACTACGCCAGAGCCTGGTGGCTGTTCGGCGCGCTCACCTGGCTGACGGCTTTTGCCTTTTACACCGCAAGCGACTTTATCATCCCCTTCGCCCCGTTCCGCTTTATGGCCGCCGGGGCGCTCATGCCGGTCATCTGGCTGGCACTCAACGAGGTCGAGCCGTCGAACACCGTCTTCGCGCTCGGCTGGTGGGCCTGGGGCCTGGCCCTGCTCCTGGCAGGAGAAGCCGCCTCGTTTTTCAAAACGGACAAAGTGGCGCGCTTCGGCCTGCCGCTCAACCTGGCAAGTTTGCCGCTCTTCTTCATCGCCAGCCTGGTCGGCGCGACCGAAAACGCCTGGCTCGGCTTTGGCCTGTTCGCCGCCTCTGCCCTGGCGCTGAGCCTGGCCCACATCCGCCGCGCGCGCTGGTGGGTCTGGACAGCCGCCCTCGCCTGCTGGGTGCTGACCTGGTATTTCTTCTTCATCCTGCCGCCTATCCAGACGCTCAAAATCAACGACATCTTCATCATCGCGGGCCTGCTCATCCCACTCTCCCTGCTCGACTGGCTGATTCCCGGCGGATTAACCTCCCGCCCGGCCTGGCGCCGGCCGCTGCGCCTGTTCGCGCTGCTCACCCTGGCTGTCGGCTCCTTCGTCTCATTGACCGCCCTCGACGCGGATTTGCCGCGCGCCGCCCTGGCCTTTGGGCTGTTCGCTTTCCTCGGCCTGGTTTATGCCCTGCGCTTCAGGCTGCCAATTTTTCTGGCGCTGTTCACCGGCTACCTGCCCATCGGCATCCTCTTCGCCCTGCGGCATTTCGACCTGGACTGGTGGCTGCCCGCCCTGACCGTATTGTCCGTTCTCTATTACCTTACTGGCTACACGCTGGCGCGCTTCGACAAAAAGGGCCGCTGGGCCAACGCCCTGCGCTGGTCGGGGCTGGCATTGGGTCTGTTTGCTTCCCCGTTTGCCGGGTTCTACGGCGGCAGCGGCGAGGGCTGGTATGTGGGCGTCATCGGCATCCTGTTCGTCATCGAGACCTTCGGACGGATTGCCTGGCTCGAAGTTGCCGCGCATGGCTTATATGCGTTGGCGCTCGGATTGGTGCTGCTCGAAAATAAAATCGACACCCCCACCCTGTACTTGATGGGCATCAGCGTCGTCATTCTGGGGCTAGACATATTTTTCAAACGCGCCTTGCGAAACCGCGCGCAGCTCAAAATCCTGCCGCGCCTGGCGGGCTGGCTGGCGGCCCTCATCGGAAGCCTGTTCCTGTTTTCCGGCTGGCAAACCGCCTCCGGACTGGATGTCGCCGCCAGCGCGACCTTCAACCTGCTCTTCCTGGCCTACGCCCTGCTCTATCGCAAACCCGGCCTGGGATTCATCTACTTCGCCTCGGTCGCTGTCACCGCCCTGACCGCTGCCGGTTTCGCCGGGCTGGACCAATGGACAGGCGTCCTCATCCTGCTCTCGCTGGCCTACTACACCCTGGGATTCCTCGACCGGCCCAAAGGCTGGGGGCAAATCCGCCGCTTGAGCGGCCTGCTGCTCGCCACCTTCACCGCGCTCTCCTCCCCAGCAGAAAACTCCGGGTTATGGGCCAGCCTGCCAGTCGCCATCGCCGCCACGCTGTGGGCAGTCGAAGCCTTCCGCCGCCGCAACGTCTGGCTCGGATTCCCCGCCAACGGCCTGTACCTGATGGCCTACTATATCATCCTGCTGGAACTCAACGTAGACCAGCCGCAGTTCTTCTCGGTCGGCGCGGCCCTGCTCGGCCTGCTCATGCACTACCTTCTCACACGCTCCGGCTCGAAAACCGGCGCGTTCCTGACCGGCATGGTCTCGCAACTCATCCTGCTCGGCACGACCTATCTCCAGATGGTCTCGACCAACTCGCTGGCCTACTTTGCGGCTTTGTTCTTTCAATCGAATGTGGTCATGCTCTACGGGTTGGTCTTCCGCTCGCGCAGCCTGGTCTTTACTCCCATTGTGATAGTCGTCCTGGGCGTGGTGACGGTCGTCTTCAGCGTCCTGCGCGGCCTGGCGACCGTCATCCTGATTGGCTGCACCGGCATCCTGTTCATCGTCCTGGGCATCCTGGCCGTCTGGCAGCGTGAGCGGCTCTCGGACTTGCGCGACCGATTGAACGAGTGGAAGGCGTAACAACCGATTACCACACCGCCTCAACCAGCGCAGGCAAAATCTCCCCCGATTTTCCCGGCAGGAAAAAATCAACCGTCTCGGTCAGCGGCGTCGGCTCGGCGTTGATTTCGACCACCAGCGCGCCCTTGCCCCGCGCCGCGCAGGCCAGCGAGGCGGCTGGCTGCACCAACCCCGACGTGCCTATCGAAAAGAAGACATCGCAAGTCCGCGCCGCCTCGAATGCCGCTTCCAATGCAGCGAAGGGTAAGGATTCGCCGAACCAGACGACATCCGGCCTGAGCAGCCCGCCGCACCGGGGACATGGCGGCACATCCGGTCCCGACTCATCCCAACCTGCCGCCTGTTCGCCGCAGGCCGAGCATTTCACCCGCTGGAGATTGCCGTGCAGTTCCAGCGCGTTCACGCTCCCCGCGCGGCGGTGCAGGCCGTCCACGTTTTGGGTAATCAGCGTAAAGTTCGGGACGCGCTTCTCCATTTCAACCAGCGCAAAGTGACCGGGGTTGGGCTGCGCCGCGCGCGCCTTCTCGCGCCGCAGCGCGTACCAGTCCCAGACCAGTTTCGGGTCGCGGGCAAAGGCCTCCGGCGTCGCCAAATCTTCGGGGCGATACTGCGCCCACAGCCCGACCTGCGCATCTCGGAAGGTGCTTAATCCCGATTCCTGCGAGACCCCGGCGCCAGTTAATACGGCTGCACGCTGGGCCTTGCGTAAAAAAGATAAGAGTTCGAGGGGAAAGTTCATGGCGAGATTTGAGATTCCAAATAAACAGATGTTACCCTTTGACCGTATTTCACTGGAAATGGTTTTCCGCGGCTTGTATCACTTCAGCATGATAAGAAAACGTGGCGAAGCATCTGATGCCGTCAACTATCTGGTTGCGCCTGCGCATCAAGATTGGGGTGTCGTCAAACGCATTCGCAAAAAATCTACCCCGATTCCTATCCTTTCACCTGCTTAAGCCAGGACCAATGAATCAGGGATGGAGTTCGATACGCTGTTCGATAATTTCGCCCTCGCGCCAGTTGGCTTCGACCCAGCGGCGAACGGTTTCGAGCGCGGATTGGAGATAGGCGGCGTCGTTGCCAATCATGGCGCATCCGATGACAGCCTGCTGGTGGGCGTCCTGTAAATCCAGTTCGGCGGCAGAGACGTTGAACTCGCGGTGCAGGCGCGCAAGCAGGGGTTTGATTTCGCTGCGCTTCTCTTTCAGCGAACCGCAGCCGGGCAGGTGAAGGTGGATGACGAGGACAGCAAGCATATTTCCGACTTCTGATTATCGAATTCCGATTTGCGGTTCTCGGTTTACGAATTACGGATTACAATGCTATGTATGGACACCGAAACCCGCTACAACCTTGCGCTTGATTATCTCTATTCCTTTGTGGATTATAGCCTGAAAAAAGCCGACCAACTCGCGGCGGCCAACTTTGACCTGGGGCGGATGCGCCAGTTGATGACGACGCTCGGCAGCCCGCAGGATGCTTACCCGACTATCCATATCGCCGGGACGAAGGGCAAAGGCTCCACCTCGGCCTTGTGCGCCAGCGTGTTGACCGCTTCCGGGCGCAAAACCGGCCTGTACATTTCACCACACCTGGTGGACTTTTGCGAACGAATCCAGGTCGATGGGCAGCCGATTTCGCACGAGGAACTGGCGAATTTAACAGAAGAAATCAAACCAGCGGTGGCTGCCATCCCGATGCTGACAACCTTCGAAATTACAACCGCGCTGGGTTTTCTTTATTTCGCGCGGAAAAAAGTGGACGCGGCGGTCATCGAAGTCGGGCTGGGCGGGCGGCTGGATGCGACCAATGTCATCACGCCGCGCGTTGCGGTGATTACCTCGCTGTCGTATGACCATACCGCCGTGCTGGGCGATACGCTGGCAAAAATCGCCGGGGAGAAGGCGGGAATCATCAAGCCGGGCGTGCCGGTGGTGTCTTCGCCGCAGAAACAGGAGGCGATGGAAGTGTTGGAGCGGGTTTCAGCGGAGAGAAATGCGCCTTTAACGGTCGTTGGCCGGGAGGTGGCGTTCAGATTGGAGGAGCGCTCACTTGCCGGACAAACGTTCAAGGTTCAGTCGTCAGTAATCAGTAACCAGTCTGCCCCGAATGACCTGGCGGAGTATTTAGTGTTCAGAATCCCACTATTAGGAGACTATCAGGTCACGAATGCTGTGACGGCTTATGCGGCGCTGAAGCGGAGCGGGTTCGACCTGGCCGATTCGGAGATTGCGAAGGGCTTTGCGGAAGTCCGCTGGCCGTGCCGCTTCGAGGTTGCCAGCCGGGACAAGCCCACGTTGATATTTGATTCGGCGCACAACGAGGATTCGTTCGAGAAGTTGACTGCGGCCTTGGCGGAATATTTCCCGGGACGGAAGGTCATTCTCATCTTTGGCGCGTCGGAAGATAAGCATATTTTCGCCATGTTGAACGCAATGAAGGGTATAATCAGCCGCTTGCTTGTAACCCGCGCCGACCATCCGCGCGCGTTGGAGCCGGAAACAATCATCGAAACGGCGAAAAAAGTTCCAGTGGCGTGCGAGTCGGCTGCCCCCGTCGAAACGGCATTGGTTCGGGCGCTGGAATTGGCCGCTGAAACGGGTGATGTCATCGTTTCGGCGGGCAGCATGTTTGTCACGGCAGAAGTGGTGAACGAATGGCGGCAACGGATGTAGTCAACGGATGAAGCGGAGAAACGGATTCGGCAACGGATGGCTGCGCA
>DAOTZM010000109.1:0-3012 GCA_034434035.1 Anaerolineales bacterium | reverse complement strand
TTCGGCCACCATGAACACCGAGTAGAATCCCACGCCAAACTGGCCGATCATGCCCGAGGCGTCGAAACTCTGCTGTTTGGCGGCTTCTAAAAAGCGGCGCGCGCCCGATTGGGCGATGGTGCCGAGGTGGTCAATAATTTCCTCGCGCGTCATGCCGATTCCGGTGTCGGTGATGGTGATGGCGCGGGCGTCTTTATCGACCGTGATGTGGATTTTCAGTTCTGCTTGGGGGTCCAGCACGTCCTGGTTGGTGAGCATTTCGAAGCGCAGCCGGTTGAGGGCGTCGGAGGCGTTCGAGAGCAGTTCGCGCAGGAAGACTTCGCGGTCTTTGTAAAGGGAGTGGATGAGGATGTGAAGGAGTTGTTTGGTTTCGGCTTTGAAGGTGAAGGTTTCGGTCATGACCACCTCGTCTGGGTTGGGAATGTGGGTTGAACGGGGAATAGTTCAGATGGCGTTTGGCGGAAAATGCTTGGGCTGGAACACCGTTGTTTCACGGGGGCAGGTTCCAGCCTGGGGGCGGGTTTTCCAAAAAAAAATCCGCGTTTATTTTATACCGAATGCGTCTGTCTTTGGCAAGAGTTTTGTTAGAGGAATATCAGCGCCTGCTTGCCATGCTTTGCCGAATGCCATATAATCGTTTCGCTATCGTATTGCCGTTCAAGCAAGTGGCGGAATGAATTCCGCGTTACGCAATTTTAGTCAAGGAGAGTGAAAGTGACAGACCAGTGTTATTATGCCGCTGTGGTGGGCGCGGGCCCGGCGGGGATGTATGCAGCCCGCGAATTGGCGCGCAACGGGGCGCGGGTGGTGCTTTTCAATCGTGATATTAAGCCCGGCGGCCTGGCGGAATATGGGATTTACCCCGATAAGCATACTATGAAGCGCGGCCTGCGCCAGCAGTTCCACCAGGTGTTGGATACGCCCGGCCTGACTTATTGCGGCAACGTCACCATCGGCGCGAAGGGCGACCTGACGCTGGACGACCTGCGCGGGCTGGGTTTCCAGGCGATTTTGGTGTGCGCGGGGGCGCAGGGGATTAAGTGGCTGGGTATTCCCGGCGAGGCGCTGACGGGCGTTTACCACGCCAAGGGGCCGGTGTTTCACTATAACCTGCTGCCGCCCTATACCCAGAAGATTTTCGAGTTTGGCAAACGGGTGGCGATTGTGGGGGCCGGGAATGTGATGCTCGACATCGCCCGCTACCTGACCCGCCGCCTGAAAGTGGATGAAGTGATTGCGCTGGTGCGGCGCGGCCCGGCGGAGGTGAAGTTCGACCGCAAGGAACTGGAGCATGTGGCTGCCAGCCTCGATTTGGAGGCTTTCGACCGCGAAATCGAGCGGGTCAGCCCGCAGATGCAGGCGATTGGGCAGGACCCGCAGGCGGCAAAGCAGGCCATTTTGGATGCCCTGCCCAAGGCCGAGCCGCCCAATTCGCGCTCGCGCTTCCGGCTGGAGTTCCTGGTTTCGCCGGTGCGGGTGTTGGGCGAAGAAGTCGCCGCCGGCCTGGAAGTGGAAGAGAACCATTTGAGCGTCAACAAGAATGGCGTGGTGAGCGCGCGCGGGACGGGCATAACCCGTAAAATCGAGGTCGATTCGGTCGTGTTTGCGATTGGCGACCGGGTGGATACCGATTTCGGGCTGCCGGTTTCGTCGTCGGAGTTTGCCAAAAATCCCGCGCCGCGTTTCCCGGTGGATGAAATTTCTTACGAAGCTTACGACCCGGATGCGGATGCCATCATCCCGGATGTGTTCGTGGCCGGGTGGAGCCGCCAGGCCAGTACCGGGCTGGTGGGTTACGCCCGCAAAGATGGGGTCAACGGCTCGAAAGCCGTTTGGCAATATCTCCAAACCTTGCAGCCGGTTACGCCGGATGAGTCTGCGCTGGCGGCGCGGCTGAAGGCGATTGGCAAGCCGGTCGTCAACCTGTCCGATATTCGCAAACTGGCCGAAATCGAAGAGGAAATTGCCCAGCGGCGCGGGCTGGAGACCTTCAAGTTCGGCACGAATGAAGAGATGCTCGAAAAAATTATGTCGATTGGGTAGGGGCAACGGATGTGAGTTCGCTTCGAACGCAGGACAGGAGATGCTCTTGTCCTGTTTTCTTTTATTGGTGGGCAGGGAATTCCAGTCGCAGCGGCGAGGCGAGGGTTCGTTGGCGAATGAGACTTGTGGGGGAGTAGGAAAGTTGAAAATCCTGCGTATACTAAAATCATAGCGCAGCCGCTTCGCGGGCCGCAACCAAAGGCTGCTATGATTTGCGCTATTAGCGCAAATCCTGCGCCATAATACTATAGCCCCGGTTGCAGAGCGCCTGTTATGACTCTGTAAGGATTGCGTTAGCCCCCTGTAAGGAACAAATCCGGCAAAATGGTGTTTGATTAGTAGAGAAATATGGAACCAAATCGCCCCTTCAATCGTTATATATCCATCACTTCTACCACCCTGAAAGGAGGTTCCCATGACCCCATACGAAGTCGCAGTCCTGTTCCTGGTCGTCGGTTTGTTCGCCGTAATCAGCCTCCTGCCGCTGTTCACCAGCCAGGAAGACAACTCCCTGGTTCAGCGTCACGAGTGAAAACGATGGACGACCCCCAAACCCCCTGAAGGCGGCCGCGCGTAAAAAACCGGTCGCCTTCAACTTTTCTGGTTCTAACGGAATTTGTGGCTTGCAATTCCCGCCCGGACGTTTTCCCTGTTCATAGGGCGTTGCCGCCTCGCCTGGTGATTTGCGTCTGCCCGTTAGGGGTAACTGCCTGCCTGCCCTCACCCCCGCCCTCTCCCGGTGGGAGAGGGGAGAAAACAGAGGTGATTTTGTCGCTTTTGGCAAGAAAATCCGTTTTATCCATCCGTTTCCCTCTCCCAAAGGGAGAGGGTTAGGGTGAGGGCAGGCAGTTACCAAAAAAGGCCGAAGTTGCGCTAAATATCTTTGGGGTGTTCCCTTTTATACTATAATTCACAATCGCAACCACCCCACACTGCGAAGATGATTATGAACCTCCCCAATGCCCTTCC
>DAOTZM010000108.1:0-7192 GCA_034434035.1 Anaerolineales bacterium | reverse complement strand
TCATCGTCTCGTTGCGCCGCGCGCCGAAATCTTCGCAGTAGGCGCAGTTCAGGTTGAGTGCGTGGCGACGTAGACCATCGCCAGGCGCGGGCGCAGGTCGCGCCGGCCGCGCGCAATTTTGAGCAGGTTGCGGGCGTAGGCGGGCATTAATGCGTTTTGCGCCAGGTTTCGACGGCTTCGCGGATGAGCGTTCTCAGGGATTCGTCGGGCAGGGCGTCGAGTTCTGTAAATACCTGGCCGTTGACGTGAATTTCCAGCCCGCCATCCGGCGCGCTGCCAAAGTCAACGTTGTATTTGCTTAATTCGGGGTGCTTCGACAGGCGGGCCTGTACGATGTCCTCGATTTGCTCGGCAAACGGGGCGGCCAGTTTTTCGCCGGGGTCATGGTCGAAGACTTGCACACCCTCCTCGTCTGCCAGGGTGGCGGCGATGGTTTCGACAGGCGGGGTCTGGCGCATCCATTCCGGCTTCGTATCGGTGGGGGAGGTCAAATCGATTTTGTTCCCCTTGCGGAATAACAGCACCAGCGCGATGACCACAACCAGTCCGGCCAGCCCGCCGACCGCCAGGACGATTACCAGGATGCTTAAAGACATCATTTTTTCTCCTTGTTGGGGTTGATACTGCAAAGCGGCATGTTTCTGGCTGCCCGCCCTTCGGCTGCGCTGGAAACCGCTCCGCTCAGGGCTGGAAGTTCGAATGTGCCATAATTGTACAACAACCGGCGGATGATTTTCAAATTCTCCGGCGAAACGGCTGTTTTTGCAGGTAGGTCAGGGAGCGCCACAGCCATTCGAGCGGGCCAAACTGAAAGCGGGCCAGCCACCAATTGCTCAACCAAATCTGGAAAATAAAAATAACAAGCGTGAAAACCCACAGCCCCGCCGCGCCGACCTTCTCATACAATCCCAGGCCGTAGCCGTTGAACAGGAACGAGCAAATCACTGATTGCAGAACGTAATTGGTGAGCGCCATGCGACCGGCCTGGCCGAGGGGCGCGAGCAATGTTGCCCCAGTTCCATTCAGCGAGAGCAGGCAAAGTCCGCTGACATACGCTGCCGAGAGGCTAAGCGCGCCAATCATAAAATCCAGGTTCGCCAGCCAGACGGTCTCCTGCCAGCGGTGGATTGCGTTGAAAACAATCCCGGCCAGCAGCCCAATCGTCAGGATTTTTTGGAGAAGCGGGCGGTTTTCGGGCAAGGTCTCGAAAAACTTGACCCGCCCGGCCAGTAAGCCAAGCAGGAAGAGCGCCATGACGTTCGCGCTTTGTACCTGCGCTACAATGAAAAAAATGTATGGGTTGGCCCAGGTTTGAAATTGCACAACTGACAAAAACGAACCGTGCAGGTAGGCTTGACGACCGGCAGCGGCGATATCCGGCAGGCTCAATTCCAGCGCGTTATGCGCCAGGCTGAGTAGATAGTTCAGGACGAAGAATGTCCCTGCCGATATGAGCAGTGTCCGGTTCGAGCGATTGCGAAAGACCAGCAGGACGAATCCCAGCAAGGCATACAGGCGCAGGATATCATCCACCCAGAACAGGGCGGCGTGCAGCACGCCGATTCCGAACAGCACCCCCAGCCGGCGCGGGTAGAACGCCATCAGCTGCCGGCCTTTGCTTTCGGCGCGCGCTATCTGGACCGAGAAGCCAATCCCAAACAGGAATGAGAAGATGGTAAAAAACTTGCCGTCGGCCAGGTACAATGCCAGGGCCTCGGCAATGTCATCGTACCAGGGCAGGTTCCCAGTGAATTCGTAACCTGGCAGGTAGGCCGGGCTGGCAAAACCGCTTATATTGACGGCCAGGATGCCGAAAATGGCGAACCCGCGCAGGATGTCGAGAATGTGGATTCGTTCCGATGCATTAACAGGTTGTAATGAAGTTGACGATATTGAGTCGCTCATGCTCCCCCAGGAGAACAGGGTTAGTTTTGGATGGAATTTTTATACGATGCCAGGAACTCGTCCTGGCTGGTAACGGTTTCAGGGAGTCCCAGGCGCTTTCGCAGCCGGGTCAGTTGCGGCGGCTCGACGAATGATTCGGCGAGAATCATTTCCTGACCCAACACCTCGCGCCGCCAGGGCAGGTGTGATGAAGGGTTTGGATGTCGGTATTCATTGTCCCCAAGTATACATGAATCTGCTGCTGTGCGGGCGGCGCAGGCGGGCATTCCGACGGCCCGGAACGTCCTACCCTTTGGAGAATTTGTACTGGTTCAGTTTGTTCGAAAGACTGACATTATCCGGCTCGGTCAGCGTCGAACCATCGGGGAAGACGATGGTCGGTACGGAGCGGTTGCCCTGGTTGACCTGTTTGACGAAGGCTTCGGCTTGTTTGTCAGCGTCAATGTCAATATCCAGGTATGGAACGTTCATCTGGGCAAAGATTTGCCGCGCACGGCGGCAATCCCCGCACCACCATACGCCATACAGGACAATTTGCGCGGGTTGGAGGGTATACAGGTCGGTCATGTGGATTATTTCCCCCCAAGTTTGAAGTCCAGGGTGCTATCGGCGGGTTCAATCATCATCGTTCCGTCGGGAAAGATGATGGTGGGAATGCGCACCCGCCGGGTCATCCTTTCCACAAATCGATAGGCTTCGTTGTCTTTTCCAATGTCTACTTCCAGGTATGAGGCCCCGCTGTTGTCGAGAAATGACTTGGCCCGTTTGCAATCGGGACACCACGAAGCGGTGTACATGACGATTTTGGATGGCTTGGGGTTGCAAATGTCGCGTTCGGTCATGCTGGTTCTCCTGTGATTGCTGCTGGCCAGATTATACCCTTACTTGTATCTTCTCAAAAAAATGGGGAAACGTCCCGACACTTGCGCCTGCGCGACAAGCGCAGGCGAGGTTTGTTTGAAAAACAGGGAAGGCCAATCGAGAGACTGTTCGGCCTGCCCGGCCCAGTTTTCTTTCCCACTCCACGAATCAATCACCAGCGCGTATACCGTCGTCCGCGCCAGTTCCTGGTCTGTGATGGGGCGAAATTCTTTGCCCGGCGTCATCGCGGGGAAATATTTTTATAATGAGAGCATGTAACCTGCGCAGGCGTGGCCTCTTGATAATTTCGGGACATGCGCCTCCTTGCTGGCCTGACTGGTTACTGAAAACTGATTACTGGTTACTGAAAACTGATTACTGGCTACTGAAAACTGATTACTGGCTACTGAATCACTGCGCCCTCAGCCGCTTCCATTCTGATTCGGCGTCGGGAATTTCACGGGCGGCGCGGCGCAGGATGTCGAAACTGTGTTCGATGAGCGCGTCCAACTGTTCTGGCGGGTACTCGTTCCCGCTGTCTGCCGCCTCGACCGCCTTGACCAGCGACCGCCGCAAGCCGCTGGCCCGCCGCGCCCAAATCGAATCGACCGAAAGTCGTTCCAGCCGCGCCGCCAGCAGGCGCACCAAGTCCATGCGTGAGTTTGCCATGCTTATTGACAGGTCACAGTCACCGGGCTGCTGCGGGCGCGCCCGGCGGCGCTGTAGACTTCGATGACGTAGGTCAGTGAGCCGCCTGCCGTCACAAAGGCGACATCGGTGTAGGCGGTGGTGTTCGGCCCGAAAGAAACAACCACCTGGTCGTTGCGGTAGACGTTGTAGCCGTCTTCGTTTTGGGCGTTATCGGCCCAGGCCAGTTGGACGGTGGCGTCGCTGCCGCCGGGGGCAAAGGCGCAGGAGTAGGTCCATGTTTTCCAGGCGGGGGCTTTGGGCGGCGCGGCGGTGGGAGTTGGCGGGGCGGTGACGGTCGGCAGGATGTGAAGGCTGCCTGTTGTTTGGGCGAAATCGCCTGCCACCCAGCAGGTTCCCTCGCCGGTCGGATTCTTGATGAGCCAGAAATTTCCCTGTTCGGCTTTGCCAACAATTTCGGCCTTTTGACCGCTGCGCGCGACGGTGAGGACTTCGTAGGC
Source organism: Anaerolineales bacterium (assembly GCA_034434035.1). Classification (GTDB taxonomy): domain Bacteria; phylum Chloroflexota; class Anaerolineae; order Anaerolineales; family Villigracilaceae; genus UBA5195. The sequence goes on along the minus strand of DAOTZM010000108.1, from coordinate 3,278 downwards.
TGTGCCTGGCCCGCCCCGGCAGTTGGTATCGCCCTCGAAGCGCGCCAATGGCATTTCGTAGGTGGGTGTAATGGTGGGAGGCATGGTCGCCGTCACGTTGGGCGTGCTGGTTGGGATGGGTGCGCCTGTCAGCGTTGGGACGGGCGTATACATTGCCTCCAGCGTTTGGGCGGCGATGGTGCCGACCAGGCCGGAATCGACGGTTGGGGCGGCCTGCGGCGCAGCCTGGGGCAGGTTGCAGGCCGCCAGCAGGGAGAATATTGTTAGTAGAAGCGCAAATCTGGATAGCATTTTGGCTCTCAGCCTGTTTTGGGGTGCAATCGCCCGCCAATGCGCAGGAAACGAACCTGGCCGGATTCATCGCGCAGGAATTCGCACAGTGCGCCTTTGCGCGGCTCGTCCAGCCCTATCACGCGGTCGGTCTCGTAAAATGCCAGGCGCACATCCGGTTCGGGCGGGCCGGGCGGCGAGTCGGGAGTCGGAAATCCGCCGCGCGGGATGTCTTTTTTGAGCAGGTATCCATCCCTGGCTGTCAACTCGAAAGCTGAGAGCGGCAATTCGTAATGACCGACATATTCGGCCAGTTCTTCTTCGGATTTTTGCAGGGGTTGGGGGGTAGGAATGGATGCGTCGAAATAGGTTTCCATCACCCACTTGAGCAGGCTGTCGGTAAGGATGCCGCCCTCGTCGCTGTTGGTCAGCAGCGCGACGGCAAAATCTTCCTGCGGGATAAAGTGTAACATGGCCTGCTGGCCGTGCGTCGCGCCGCCGTGACCGTAGATTTTTAGACCATTCACCTGGCGGATGAACCAGGTGAGGCCCATTTTGCCGCGCCCGCCCGCGTCTACCTGTTCGGCGCGCATGGCTTCGAGCGATTCGCGTTTCATCACCGCTTGGCCCTGCGCGTTCGTCCCGTCCCCCATCTGGAAGCGGGCGTAGGCCAGCAAGTCGCGCGCGGTGCTGACCACGCCGCCGACGCAGTTCCCGGCCCGGCCAATTGCCCAGGGGCGGGCCACTTTCACTCTTTTGCCAATTTTTTGGTGTCCGACAACGAAGCGGTGCGTAATCAGCAGGTCGCTGGGGAAGAAAAAGGTCATTTTTAGCCCCAGCGGGTCGAGTATCAATTCCTGGGCAGCCTGTTCGTAGGGTTTTTCGGTCACGACTTCGATGATTCGCCCGGCGATATTGAATCCGGTGTTGCAGTACGACCAGGGCCCACCCAGCGGCGTGACCTGCGGCAGTTTGCGGATTTTCTTGACCATTTTTTGCAGGGCGTCGTCGCCGTCGCCGAAGATGTCGAAGTAGTCGCCCAGCCAGCCGCCGGTGTGGGTCAGCAGGTGACGGGTCGTCAGCCGCTTTTCCACTTCGGGGTCGCTCATCTTGAACTTGGGCAGCAATTTGCGGACGGGCGCGTCCAAATCCAACCGGCCCTGCTCGGCCAGCCGCATGAGAATCGTGCCGGTGAAGGTTTTGCTAATCGAACCGACCTGGAACAATGTATCGGGAGTGACGCGCAGGGGATTCTCGACGCTGGCGCGGCCAAACCCGGCGGCGTATTCCTGGCCGTCATGATAGACGCCAAGCGCCGCGCCCGGCACTTTGAGCCGCTTCATTTCGCTTCGCAGGGTTTCGCAAATCCGTTGGAATTTGGGTTCGAGCACTTCAAGAGGGAGCATGTGGGCCGCCTTTCCGGTCTGGTGGATTCGGTTCGACGGCCTGATTTTACACCTTTCTGCCCGCGGAGTCCGCAGTCTCTCGGCTTCGTCCAAAATCAGGAGATTTTGGGATGGTTCCCTGGGCTGTGAAATAGAAAAGATATTTGGTACATGTATAGCGTCCCAAGCGTAAAGCGCTTGTGTGTCAAAAGTCAAGGACTGAAATCGGCAAAATCGAGGTCAAAAATCAGTGGATGCCAGGGCGCTAATCGGATAAACTGACGGACATGAAAGAACCGCTGGAACAAAAAACCCGCGAAGATTTGGAACGCGAAATCATCGAGTTGAAACGCCAGTTAGCCGCGGCGTATGAACTGATTCGCAAACAGAGCAAGCAAATCGAAGAGTTGCAACGTGCGGGCAAGCGTCAGGCAGTCCCGTTTGCGCGACGGGAAGAGCAGCAAGTCAAGAAGCCGCGCAAACGCGGGCGGAAGCCCGGACAAGGGCAATTCAAGAACCGCGAGAAGCCGAAAGAGGAAGAAATCAACGAAACGAAGAAAGCGGAGTTGAGCGGCTCCCGGACTGTGGGAGCGCGCTGGAAGACGTCCGCGAACAGGAGCAGTACGAAATTGACATTCCGGAAATCAAACCCATCATCACACGCTATGTGATGTTGAGCGGGAAATGCCGGCAGTGTGGGAAACGGCATAAACTGTGTCATCCGGACCAAATCTCCGAGGCGGTGGGCGCGTCCGGCGTGGTGATCGGTCCCCGCGCCAAAGCGCTGGCGGTCAATCTGGCCTCCTACGGCAAAGTGAGCGAAGTTTTGAGCGACGCCTTCCAGCTGAACGTCACGCGCGGCGCGTGGCAACAGGCTGACCGCCGTTTGGGGCTGCAAGCCCAGCCCATTTACCGGGAAATGACCGAAGCGCTGCGGGCCTGTGCGGTGGTACACGGCGACGAGACCGGCTGGCGGATAGGCTTGCTTTCGGCCTGGTTGTGGGTCTTTACCAGCGAAAAACTGACGGTGTATACGATTGAAACCAGCCGCAGCCACGAAGTTGTGCTTGATATTTTAGGCAGGCAATTCAAAGGCATTCTGGTCAGCGACTGTTTCCTGGCGTATGACCATCAAGCCTTGAAGAACTGGCTGAAACAAAAATGCCTGAGCCACTTACTGAAAGACTTGAAGGAACTGACCGAAACCAAGACGCGGGGGGCGGTGCGGTTCGCCCGCGACGTCAAAGAAGTCTTGCAAGCCGCATTGGAACTCAAAACCAAAAAAGAACAATGGGCGAAAGCGCAATATGCCGAACAAGCCAAACTCTTGGAAGCGCGTCTGGATGAACTGATTGACGTCAAACGCAAACTGACCGATCCCGACAACGCGCGCTTTGCCAAGCGACTGCGCAAACACCGTCCTCACATCTTGCGCTTCCTCTATCTGGACGAGTTGAACGCCACCAATAATCTGGCAGAACGGCAATTACGCCCGGCGGTGATTACTCGAAAAACAAATGGCTGCAATCGAACAAAGGAAGGAGCGCAGACCCATGCGATCCTGGCCAGCATTCTGGCAACCTGTCGCCAACAAGCCGTGCCAATTTTAGAGTATCTCATCAA
>DAOTZM010000107.1:0-7469 GCA_034434035.1 Anaerolineales bacterium | reverse complement strand
CGGATATCAGCGAAACGCAATACACCGATTTCTACCGCCAACTGACGCTGGAATTCGAGGAGCCGCTGCTGACCACCCATTTCGTGACCGACGCGCCGGTGCAGTTGTATGCCCTGCTCTACATCCCCGGCAAGAGCGAACGCGGAATGCTCTCGCTGCGCAAGGACGACGGGCTGAAACTGTATTCGCGCAATATCCTGATTGACGAATACAACAAAGACCTGCTGCCCGAATACCTGCGCTTCGCGCAAGGCGTGGTCGATTCGGAAGACCTGCCGCTCAACGTCTCGCGCGAGACGGTGCAATCGAGCGGGCTGATGCCGCGCCTGAAGAAAGTGCTGACCGGGCAGGTCATCAAAGAACTGGAAGCCCTGGCAAAGAACGACGCCGAAAAATATGCCACATTCTGGAAGGAGTTTGGCGGCTACCTGAAACAAGGCGTGGCAGCCAGCCCAACCGAAAACGACAAGGTGCTGCCGCTGCTGCGCTTCAAGACCAACCTCCAGCCCGAAGCCTGGGCCTCGCTCGAAGACTACGCCGGGCGGATGCAGGAAGGCCAGAAATTCATCTACTACATCGTCGGTGAAGACCCGAAGGCCGTCCTGCGCAGCCCGCACCTGGATACCTTCCAGGCGCAGGGCCTCGAAGTGCTGCTGCTGACCGAACCCATCGACTCGTTCATGCTGATGGGCCTGCACAAATACAAGGATTTTGAACTGAAAAACGTGGCCCAGGCCGAGGTCGAGACGCCCGAAAAACCCAAAGAAGGAGAACCCGAACCAGAGAAAATCCCCGAAGCCGATTTTGGCGGTTTAATCGAACGCTTCAAGGGCGTGCTGGGCGAGCGCGTGACCGATGTGCGCGCCAGCCAGAGGCTCTCGCAGTCGGTGGCGCGGCTCTTGGACCCGGAGGGCGCGCTCAACCCGGAGTTGCAGCGCGTCTATAAATACCTGGGCAAAGAATACGACGCGCCGAAGAAAATCCTGGAGCTCAACCCGGCCCACCCAATTCTTAAAAGCCTGTTGGCGATGCCGGCCGAGTCAGACCTGCAAACCCTGGTCATCGAGCAGATTTACGACAGCGCCCTGCTGGTGGAGGGCCTGCACCCTGACCCCTCCAGCATTGCGCCGAGGGTGCAAAAACTCATCGAGGCCGCGCTGGGGAAGTAAGTCCACAGATTGCGCGTCACTATTCAGCCCTCACCCGATGGGAGAGGGGACTTTTAAAAACGGCAGCACCAAAAAATTCCGCGTTTTCCGCGCGCCCCCTGCGGGGGCAGTCCGCGTCCGAAAAACAAAGTGCCTGGTGGCAAGGCATATTTCACAGGCAGCGAGCCGCGTCCATGAGGACGCGGCTCGTTGGCTTATTTCTCCAATCATTCCCGCTCGCCCAATGCAACCAGGTGCTTGGGCATCATCAGCCATTCGAGCGTGGCGCGCCGTTCGTGGAGCAGGTTTTCGGCGTTCAGGCAGCACACCCCGCCCTTGCGCATGTTGATGGCGAGTTCGGCATCCCCCGCCGCCAGCAGGCTGATGAGCGCGCCCAGGTTGGGTTCATGCCCAACAACGGCGATACTCTCCAGGCTGGAATAGTTTTCGGTGATTTCGCCAATCACCTGCTCCGGGAAGCCCATCGGGGCCAGGTGTTCGGTGATAACCAGTTGCTCTTTCCCCATTTTCATTATCTTGAGCAAAATCTCCGCCGTTTCGAACGCGCGCGCGTAAGGACTACACAGCACCAGGTCGAAGCGCAGCCCAAGCGACTTCAGGCCGCGCGCAATGTTGGTCATCTTCTCGCTGCCCTTGCCGGTCAGCGGGCGCAGGCGGTCGTCTTCGTATCCCGGCGCGCCGGGTTCGACCGCGATGGCGTGACGGATGATGTAAATGTTCATAATTTTTCTCCTGGTTGTGGCTGTTCTGCCCGCAGTTGAACTGCGGGCAAACGAGCAGCACTACACAATTTCCAGCCTGACCCCAAAGACATCCTGGAACAGGCCCTTACGCTTCTCGAACGACCATTTTTCGAGCATCATCTCGCCCTGCCCGTGCAGCAAAACCTGCCAGTTCCCAGCGCGTTTTTCCAGGGTCACATCCCGCAGCCGGGCGGCGTGACTGATTTCGAGCGCATCGGCCAGCCGCAGGATGGCGCACAGTTTCAGGACGGTCATCCGCTCCCGGGCGGGCAGGGCTTTGAAGGCTTCATCCTGCACCGAAGGGGATGTCTTACGATGGAAGCGAATCACGTTGGCGGCCACTTCCTGTTGGGGCGGCTCCAGCCCCATCAGCGGGGAATGCTTGAGGATGTAATAGCCATGCTGGTCGTGGTTGATGGTATTGATGAAATGCCCGATGTCGTGCAGCAGGGCCGCGGCTTCGAGCAGCAGGCGGTCGCCCTCATCCAGGCCGTGCAGCGAGAGAGTCTGGTCGAAAATCCGCCCGGCCAGGCGCGAGACGTGCGAGGCGTGGTCGGCGTCGAACAGGTATTTTTGACCCAGGCGCATGGCGGCGTTCAGGACCTGTTCGCGGCGCGGCAGGCGCGGTCCCAGCGCCAGCGGCAGCATATCCCACAAGACGCCGTCTTTCAGCCCCACGCCGGGGATTTTGATTTCCTTCGCGCGCACTTCGCGGGCAATCATGTGAACCATCATGCAGGCGGGCAGCAGCACGTCGGCCCGGTCGGGGCGCAGGTCGAGTTTCTTCATACGCTCTTCGACCGTCATCTCGCCCAATTTTTCTATCAGGGCGTTCAATTCATCGAGGGTAATCAGGTCGCTCGTCTCGCGCTTGAACAGGCGTTTGCGCAACAGTCCCATTTCTTCGAGGTTGCCGCCCGTGCCAGCGCACAAGTCCACTTTCTGGCCGCCCAGTTCCCGGTCGATGCGCCGCCGGGCCGATTCGGTGTATTCGCGCATCAACTTGAGGCTCGGCAGGCCGCCGTTCGACCCCAGCCGCCGCAACAGGCGCACCGTTCCCATCGGGTAACTCTCGGAGGAGATGATTTCATCGCCGCGCGCGATAGTCACCTCCACGCTGCCGCCGCCGATGTCAATGAGGACGGCCTGTTTGCCGCCCAAATCCAACGCTTTCGAGACCGCCAGATGAATCAGTCGCGCTTCCTCTTCCCCGCTGATGAGTTCGACCGGGATTCCGGTCTGGTGAGCAATCCGGTCGATGAGCAGTTCGCCGTTTTCGGCCTCGCGCAGGGCCGAAGTGGCGACCGCCCGCAACTGTCCCACCCCAAACTGGTCGGCGATGGTGCGAAAGCGCAGGAAGGCATCCACCGCCGCCTGCATGAGGGATTCGCCAAGCAGCCCGCTGGTAAAGGCATCCTGGCCCAGGCGCACCGGCAGGCGGGTCGATTCGAGCATTTCCAGGCCGCCGCTGCTGCCAGGACGCGCGACCACCATGCGGATAGCGTTGGAGCCGACATCGATTGCGGCAATATTCATAGGGCCTCCATGCTCCAGAGTGTACACCCAATTGGGCGGTCTCGCATGGAGGAATTTGGCATTTCTCCGGGAAGGATAAGACACGTCCTGCGCTACAATTTCCAATCCCAGTCCCCCAGGGTGGGAATCGCATTGTACATCGTCAGGTCGAGTTGGATGGGGGTGATGGAGACATACCCGGTAGCAATCGCGCCGACATCCGTTCCTTCCTCGGGCGTGCCGGTCGGCGAGTCGCCGCCAATCCAATAGTAAGGCCGCCCGCGTGGGTCGATGCGCTTGTCGAGCCGGTCGCGGTAGACGCGCAATCCCTGGCGGGTGATGCGCATCCCCCTGATTTCATCGGCGGGCAGGTAGGGAATGTTGACGTTGAGCAACATGCCGGGCGCAAGACGATGCTCGCGCGCCGTACTGACCACGCGCCGGGCAATCCCGGCAGCGGCAGTGTAATCGAGCGCGCCGAGGTGGTTGTCGAGCGAACCCAGCGAAAAGGCGATTCCGGGCGTATCCCAAATCACCGCTTCCATCGCCGCCGTAACCGTGCCAGAGTAGGTGACATCATGCCCCAGATTGTGCATTGGGTTGATGCCCGAAACCACCAGGTCGATTTTCTCCTCGAAAAATCCGAGCAAGGCCAGCGCCACGCAGTCGGAAGGCGCGCCATCGCTGGTAAAGGCGGGCGAGCCATCGGCCAGGGCCACATCGCGCACCCGCAGCGGACGTTCGAGAGTCTTGACATGCCCGCTGCCCGACCAATTCCGGTCAGGAGCCAGGATGCTGACTTTGGTATCGGGCAGGGCGCGCATGACCTGGGCGAGGGCCAAAAGCCCAGGCGCGGTCACGCCGTCATCGTTTGTTACCAGGATGTGCATGATGAACAGTCCTTGATAAATTGTTATGCCAGCAATTTCATGGTTGGCAGGCAGCAGTTTCACTGCCGCTGAACGGGTAAATCTTAATAAACACCTTCTGCATCGGTCAAGGTGAGCACTTCCAGGCTCGGGAAGAATCCGTCATTTGGGGTTGCGACGCCCTTTTTTTCCCTGCGCAGCAAAGCTTTGGCCATGCGCTGCGCAAACGCCTGGCAGGTTTGTTTTTCATCCAGAATGAAAGGGCTGTCGACATTCCGCCCAAGCGATAGGAAACCGAGGAAATTCATCTCGCCGTCCAGCAGCGGCACGCCCAACCAGGAGGCCGGCTGCCCCAAGACTTCCATGCCCTGCCAGGCCGGGACATAACTGGTTTCAGGCAGGTAAATCGCCTGACGATGTTTGAGCATCATTTTGTAAATGGAATTGGACTGGATACTGTTGAAATCTACATCTCCACCATCAGGGCGACCAACCGAGGCCGCCAGTTCAACCTGCTGACCTCTTTGGGTGAAAACCTGCGCCTGGTGATAGGGAACCACCTGCCCCAACAGGCGCAGCATCCGCCCTAAAATCTCGGCCTTGTCCCAATCCTGGTAAATCAGGCTGTCGATTTGCTGTACTTTTCCAACGATATTGCTCAAGTTTGTGACCGTCCTCGATTGCGCCAGCACGAGCACATTCATATCCAGGATACGGAATATCTTGTTCCTGAGTTCCGTCACCACCGGGTCATAAATATCGCGCGGCGGGCGCTTCAGGGCGCGCTGCACGGCTTCATCCACGCGCAAATTCCCCGGCAACGCCTCCACCCGGGCCTGCATAATGCGGTTCAATTCGAGGATGGGTTTGCGCATGAACAGTTCGACCCCGTAGCGATGTCCCAACCGCTCGAATAGTTTCAGGCGCGTCAAGAACCCAATCAATTTGCGGTTTTTGACAATCAACACACCCGGAAGTTCGGGGGAATTTTCCAACTCAACAACGACCTGCTCGGTCAACGTTTCGGGCGAAACCTGGTAATCATGCGCGGGTAAATCGGCGATACAGACTGGAATCTGGAATTCATCTTGTAGTAAAGTTGACATGAAGGCCTCGGTTCACGATATGGGCGGTTTTCAAGCAACGATAGTGTAATTCAGCACAGTTAACATCCCTGGAAAGTTTTGTTAATGTTTTAAAAACAAGTATTTGTTTACCAGACCTTAATGTTTTATTCCAGGCAAGTTAACTTGCGCTGACTACAATGCAGGGGACGAGGTGAATATGCCCCAAAACATCTTATTTATTTGCGGTTCCCTCAACCAGACCTCCCAAATGCACGCGGTCGCCCAACAAATGAGCGAATACCGGTGCTGCTTCACCCCCTATTACGCCGATGGAATCGAGCATCTCGCCGCCAAGGCCGGGTTGCTCAATTTTTGCGTTTTAGGCGGGCGGCATCGGCGCGACACCCTGCAATACCTGGCCGACCACAAATTGCGGGTCGATGAGCGCGGCGCTGACCACAAATACGATATGGTCGTCACCTCCTCCGACCTGATTATCCAGAACAACATTCGCGGCAAGCGCATGGTTCTGGTTCAGGAAGGCATTACCGAGCCGGAGGGCCGACTCTACCGGCTGTGGAAACTGTTCCCCTTCCTGCCGCGCTACATCGCCAACACCGCCACCAACGGCCTTTCGCACGCTTACGACATTTTCTGCGTGGCATCCGAAGGCTACCGCGACCACTTCATCCGCAAAGGCGTTCCCGCCGAAAAAATTGCTGTAACGGGTATCCCTAACTTTGACAACTTACAGCGTCATTTGAAAAATGATTTTCCTTATCGTGATTATGTGCTGGTTGCCACCACGCCCTACCGTGAAACCTATCGCGGCGATGACCGCCCGACCTTCCTGCGCCGCTGCGTCCAGGCCGCCGAGGGCCGCCCGCTGATTTTCAAACTGCACCCCACCGAACACGTCGAGCGCGCCACCCGTGAAATCAAAGCCATCGCGCCCGACGCGCAAGTCCTGGCGCACGGCAACGTCAACGACATGATTGCCAACGCCAGTGTGGTCATGACCCAGCAATCCACCTGCACTTTCGTCGCCCTGGCGTTGGGCAAAGAGACTTACACTTACCTCGAAAAAGATGAACTACGCCGCCTCATGCCCATCCAAAACGGCGGCGCTTCCGGCGAGCGCATCGCCAACATTGCGCGCCGCCTGCTGCATACCCCCATGCACGCGCTGGAGCAAATTCGCAAGCGTTATCGCCCGCGCCCACGCTGGGAAGCCGACGCTATCTGAACCAAAGCGTTAACAATCTGTTACCATATTTTTGTTCAAACAGGAGTCAATTCTATCGTTTGAATTCAAACAGACGGCATTTCTATGCCAAATCGAACGGTTTGGGCTCCGGTTTTGCCCAAAAACAGGCAGTTCGGGTGTGAAAATGGGATCAAAACAGGCGACCTTCGATTGCAAACAAGTCGCGGACAATCCGCTTGGCGGCATGCCCGGAAAATGGGCTATCACGCAACGCCCGTGCCTGGAAATCGGCCAACAGGTTGTGAGCGATGTCATCCAACAAGATGATCGCTTTTTGGGCCAGGAAACCATGTTTTCGGCGAGCGGACAGGTGCAAACCCTGTTTGTCATTGCGAAATTGCTCGATTTCGGTCGCGCCACGCTGGTCGTACAAGGCCATTTGGGCTGCCAGGGAGCGCAATTTGACGGTTGACAGGTAGCAGCTGTGTCGAAACTGGCCTTTTTCGACCCGGCGTTTGACCCAGGCGGTTACTTCGCGTCCAAAATCAACTGGACAATCTACCGCGCCCAGCCAGGCAGCGCCATACGGGTTCCAACAGGTCACTTGCTTGGCGAGGTTTTCGGCGCGACGACCGGAAAAGCCTTTGACGCTTACTTGGTAGCCGCGACCCAACAGCCAGCGCAGTTTTTCGTCGGCGCCGAAGCCGCCATCCAGTCGCCAGAGAACCAGCCCACGCCGGGCGGCGGCTAAATCGAATGAATTTTTTCTGATTCTGCTGGAATTTGTGGTTTTACGGCTTTGCCCGGTGATGAATCACCGGGCCAGGTGGCAGCGCCCTGTGAACAGGGCTAAAAAGTCCGATTTATCGGACGCTGCGCGATAGCCCGGACGTTTACGT
>DAOTZM010000106.1:0-3430 GCA_034434035.1 Anaerolineales bacterium | reverse complement strand
GCGACGGCCAGGTTGAGCGAGGAGGCCCGCCCGCGCATGGGCAGCGAGAGCAGGTCGTCACAGAGCGCGATTTGTTCCGGGCTGAGTCCCTTTTGCTCGGAGCCGAACAGCAGGACGGTCGGTTTCTCATCCAGTTTGATGTCTGCCAGGCGGGCAGCGGCATGGGCTGACGTGCCGATGACGCGCAATCCGCCCGATTTCGACCAGTGCGCGAAAGACTCGAAATCGGTTTGAACAAAGGGTTTCCAGAAGATTGTCCCCATGCTGGCGCGGACGCAGGCCGGCTGGAAGGGGTCGGCGCCGCCTTCGAGCAGGAGCAGGCCGTCGGCCCCTGCCGCGTCGATGGTGCGCAAAATCGAGCCAATGTTGCCGGGGTCTTGCGGCGCGACCAGGGCAGCAACCAGGCGAAAAGGTGGAAAATCATCCAGCGTGAGATGTTTCTGCCGAACCAGGGCAGCGATGCCCTGCGGGTTTTCTTTTTCCGCGACAGACTCAAACGCCGCTTCCGAAACCGGCGCGCAGCGGATGTTTTTCGCCACGAGCCGCTCGACCAGTTCGCGGCCAAAATCACTGCGCAGACGCTCCGGGCAGTAGAGCAGGCTCTCGATGTCCCAGCCCGCCTCGGCGGCTTCTCCGACGTGCAGGATGCCCTCGACCAGGAAAAGTCCGCTTTCCTGGCGGACTTTTCTTTGCCGCAGGGCGCGGGCTTGTTTGATGAGGGGGTTGGAGGGACTGGTTATCAGGTCGGGCATATCTGCTCAATGAGCAAGGTGACAGTCACTTTGCATGTTACTCTATTTTACAACCAACTTCCCCGCCATGCCCGCCGCCAGGTGGCCGGGGATGCTGCAAATGACCTGGTACTCGCCCGCTTCGTCGATGGTGAACGTGAAAGTGCCAGATTTTCCGGGGTCGAGCCGCGCTTCGAACAGGATGTCCTCCAGGTTGGCGTTGTGGTCGAAGTTGCCCTCGGCGTTAACGCCCTTCTTGAGAATGACGAAATTGTGTTCGATGGCGCCTTTGTTGACCAGTTCGAGCGTGATTTCCTGCCCTGCCGGGACGGTGAAGGTCTTCGGCTCGAACATGAATTCGACCATGTCGACCTCGAGGGTGGCAGCCGAATCGCCGCCGCCCGCGCCGCAGGCAGCCAGCAGGAGGGTGGAAAGGAACAAGATAATAAACAGGGAAAAGTGTGTGCGTTTCATTGCGTATCTTTTCTGTATGTAACACGAGATAGCATCTCGCGTCACGCTACGCTGCTAAAACAGGAATGGAATGAGTAATTTACTCTTTTTCTTGTATTCGGCAAATTCGGGATAACGCGAGAGCGATTTATCCTTATTGCGCATCAGGCCAAACCAAAAGCCAATCACAAACAAAGCCAATATAGCAAGCGGAATCCAGTGCATGGCGAGCAGGGCAAAACTCAAATAAATGAGCAGCTCGCCAAAGTAGTTGGTATTGCGCAGCCGGGCAAACATCCCGTCGGTAATCAGGTGTCCGGGATTGTACTTCAGTTGGATGTACTTTTGCATATCGGCTGTGAAATGACAAAAGACGCCGAAACTGTTCAGGCTGACGGCAATCGCAATCAGCCAGGGCGGCGCGCTGACATTCAGCCAGGTGATGAGGAACGGCGCGACCCAGTAACTGGTCAGGCCGCCCCAGATGAACAGGCCATAGCCCAACCCTTTATCCGTCTCCCATTGTTTATCGGGAAAGACCAGGCTTTTCAGTACCCACAAAATCCCGTAGGCGCCGTGCAAGGCCAGGTAGACCCAGGCGGTGACGTTTTCCCAGCGCCCGAACCAGGCCATCATCGCCAGCACAGCCAGGAAGGTCAGGCCTTTGTGCGAGTTGAGGAAGTATTTTTGCTTGAACATGGCAATTATTTCCTTTTCGGTTGGTATTTCCATTGCAGCGCGCCATAATCTTTGCGGCCCGCGCCGCCCATGCTCACCATTTTTCGCAATAATCCTGGCACAAGCGCGAAGAACAAGTACATCAAAGGCAGGTAGCCGGGCAAATCCAGGCTGGCCTGGCCGCTGCGCAAGGCGCGCAGGATGCCTTCCGCCACTTGCGGCGGGCTCAGGGCGGGCAGGAAATCGCCCATGCGCGGCATACTTTGGGAGGAAACCTGCTTGCGGAAGAAATCCGTGCCTTCGACCGGCCCCAGGCGCACCACCGTCGCGCGGACGCCTGTCCCTTGCAGTTCGAGGGACAGGGTTTGGGTGAACCCGTCTATGGCGGCTTTGACAGCGGCATAGGCAGCATCCCCGCTGCTGATGAACAACCTGCCCGCCGACGAACTGATATTGAAAATGTGTCCCTGTCGCGCCGCAAGCATGAACGGCAGAGTAGCCTTAACGGTAAAAACCATGCCGTTATAACCGACTTCCATCGTCCGCTCCATCTCCTCGACCGGCATTTGGGCAACCGGCGTCCAGCGCGCAAAGGCGGCATTGTTGATGAGAATATCGATTCGCCCGGTCTCGTTGTGGATGTCCGCAATCCACTGCTCTACGTCACTACGAACAGAGACATCGCACTGCCGGAAATAAATTTTCCCACTCCAGGGGCTGGCCGCCAGCTCGGCCTGCGCCGCTGCGATATTTTCCGGGCTGATGTCGCAAACATAAACATCCCCGCCGTGGTCGGCCAGGGCCTGGGCAGTGGCCCAGCCAACTCCCTGCGCCCCGCCTGTCACCAGGCAGGTTTTTCCAAGTAGAAACTGAGCATCCATGTTGGTATCCTTGTCAGGTGGAGTCATCGTCCCGAAGGCTTTCGGGAGCGAATTTGGTAATTTGTGGCAACCTTCGGGACGTTTCTTTTATAGTATAGTACGGCGACTGGATTATAACCAGAAATTTTGACTTCACGCATTAATACTTTGACCCAATTCACGCAACACTCTCCCCGATTCGCCATTTTTTGCCCCGCTTATCTCATCAATATTCGGCTATTACTGTTGCCGGGTTGGTTCGCCTAAATTTGTCGTTTCTTCGAGGATCGCCGTGAGGGGTAAGAACTGCAACAGCGCAACTGCCTCTATAAACTGGTGGCAGTTGCGCTGCGATTCGCAGAGACCCTATTTTTCTCGCGTTAATTGCCGCACCTCGGCGCTGGTCTTACATGCCAGCGCCCGCGCAGCCAGCAATTGGGCCGACTCCATTGTCAACTCACGAAGAACAGCCTTGATGCGCGGAATCCCCGCCGGATTCAGGCTTAACTCATCCACGCCCAGTCCAATCAGCACTGGCACAGCTTCGGGGTCGCCGCCCAACTCGCCGCAAATTCCGACCCATTTGCCGGCCTGATGCGCGGCATCTGCCACGCTTTTTATCAACTGCAAGACCGCTGGATGCAGCCCGTCGGCCAGGTACGAAAGCGCCGGGTTGCCGCGCTCGGCAGCCAGGGTGTACTGCGTCAA
>DAOTZM010000105.1:0-9081 GCA_034434035.1 Anaerolineales bacterium | reverse complement strand
GGAATTTGTGGTTTTACGGCTTTGCCCGGTGATGAATCACCGGGCCAGGCGGCAGCGCCCTGTGAACAGGGCTAAAAAGTCCGATTTATCGGACGCTGCGTGACAGCCCGGACGTTTACGTCCGGGCAGGAAATAGCAAACCACAAATTCCGTTAGAACAACGCATTTTCGTTTAAGCAGCCGGGGGAACCGGTTCGCTGCTTACCACGGCCGCTTCTTCGGGCTTCTTGCGCAGGGTTAAAAAGCCAACGACCACGGGAATCAGGACGAAAATCAGCGACAGGCAAATCAGGGCGAAGCCCAACGGTGCTGGCAATGTTTCTACCGTTTCCACGCCATTCACTGTACTGGTGATTGGCTGGCCTGATGCAATTAAACCACCCCAAACACAAGACATAATAGCCAGACAAAGACAACATAAGGCAGTAACAACTGTGATAGCGATTGCGACCGTGCGGTTTTGCATAGCAATATCCTCCTAAAGAATAAGTGATGCAATTAGTATACAGGTTTTTTGTCGAAAATCAACCAGCCAATTTGGATTATTTTACACCAAGTAAAAAACGCCCCAGCCCGCTCACCAGCGCGTCCACATCATCCGGTGAGTTGTAACCCTGGATGGAAATGCGGACGAATTTCCGGTCCTGCCAGTAGATGAGGGGGACTTCTACCTTGTATTCTTCATAGAGCCGGGATTTGAGAACGGCCAAATCGACATCCGGCGGGAGCGGGGCAATCGCCATCTGGCTGAAAAATGACCCATCCAACGGGTAGAGCGGCGGCATCTTAACCAGGTCGCAAACCCGTTCCATCGCCTGGATGAGCAGGGCGTGACACTCCTTACGCACGGTTTCCCAATCATGCTCGCGCATGAACTTTATGGCATCGGGAACGGCCAGCGCGGCGGAGGGGTCCCGCGTGCCGGTCCATTGGAAGAAATCGACAAAACGCGAGCCGCTCGAAAATTCGGGATTACCGCCAAAACCCCAACTGACCACCAGCGGTTCGAGCATCGGCTGGATTTCCTGCCGCGCATACAGGAACGCCGCGCCTTTGGGACTCATCACCCATTTGTGCAGGTTGCCAAAGACAATATCTGCCCCCAACGCCTGTAGATTGACCGGAATTTGGCCCGGCGAATGCGCGGCATCAATCACGGTCAGAATGCCTGCTTGCCTGGCGCGCGCGCAGATTGGCTCGATGGGCAGGCGCAAGGCGGTCGGCGAGGTGATGTGACTGAGGTAGATAACCCGCGTCCGCCCGGTTACGCCGGCCCAGAACTGGCTGACTATCTCTTCTTCCGTCTGGACAGGCAGGCGAATGGGCTGGTGAATGTATTTTGCCCCGCTCCTGGTGCAAATGAACTCCCAGGTGAAATCACAGGCTCCGTACTCGTGGTCGCTGGTCAAGACCTCCTCGCCCGGCTGGAGATTCAACGACCGGGCCACGATGTTGACGCCGTGCGTGGCATTTGGAATGTAGACCAGGTCATCCGCCGAGGCGTTGAGATACGCCCCCAGCGCCGCGCGAGACTCCTGGAGCAAGGAATCATGCTCACGTCCCAAGAACAAGACTGGCTGGCGCTCCAGCCGCCGCTGCCAGGCCTGGTACGCCTCGAAAACAGGCTTCGGGCAGGCTCCAAACGAGCCGTGATTGAGAAAATGGATTTCGGGGTCGAGCAGGAAATGTTGTTTGAGCGTGTTCATGAACCGTATTGTATCGTTCTGCGCAGCGTTTAACAACCGAAAATCGTAAATCAAACGTAATGGTAACTACTCACCGGCGCATGTTTTCCCCGCTTCGCAGAGCCCTCCGGCTATGAACAGCATCGGAAAGTCCCCAACAGGGGATCAATTCGACTTTTACACCGTCCATCACGTTGATTTTAGGCGGAGAAAGCCCTGTTTACAGGGCGCTGCTACGCAGCCGGGGGATTGATTCCCCGGCGAGGCCGGATGGGTGAGTAGTTACATTACCAGAATGTCGTGACATCTTATCGTAGCGCGCGGCTGCCAGCCCAACGCGCGCCGGGTTTTCTGCACCGAAGCCACCTGTTTCAAATTACGAATTTCGAATTATCACTCTCGTTATTCCCCATCCTGCCACAAGCACCACCAGGGTTTGCAGGGGTGCCAGGAACCGGGCGTTATCGCCATGCTCGGCCAGGGTTTGCAGGATGGAGATGACCCACACGCTGCTCGCCGCGAACCAGATAAAGAGCGGGGGATTCAACCGGGCGCGGAATTTCCCCCAAAGCAAGGCGAAAGACCCGGCCAGGAAGAGCAGGTTCACGCCGAACAAGGCCATCCTTTGAATGAACATGAGACCAGCCAGGAAAGAGCGCAACGCAGCAGGTTCAATCGCCTGTGGCAGCCAAAAGACGCCCACCCGCCAAAACCACCACCAGCCCAGGACGAGGTTTTGGGCGTATAAATCGGGGTTTTCGGCAATCAAACGTTGCGAAATCGTCCCCATGATGCGCGCCAGGGCATAATAATTGCGCTTCTCTTGCTCCATCAAGGTCGGGATGGCATCCCAAATGGTATTGGCCGCCGAACCGGTGCGCTCCATCCGCGCGGCGCGGAATTCCAGGAACGTATCACGGATGGGAGCGTATTCCTCCGGCGCGCGCTCGAAAAAACTGCTGACATGGTTGACCAGGTGGTAGCCGCCCATCGAATCCAACCCAATGATTTTGAAGCGGACATAGATGAAATTCATCCACACGGCAAGCGCAATCACCAACGGCAGTGCAGTCACAATCGC
This sequence comes from Anaerolineales bacterium, assembly GCA_034434035.1. Taxonomy (GTDB): domain Bacteria; phylum Chloroflexota; class Anaerolineae; order Anaerolineales; family Villigracilaceae; genus UBA5195. The sequence goes on along the minus strand of DAOTZM010000105.1, from coordinate 6,315 downwards.
TGCGCCCCAACGGGTTTTGAGCGGCGCGGAACGCCACAGGAAGACCAGGAAGAACGCACCCCACAGCGCAATCGGCGCAAATAACGGGCGCACCATCGCCAGCGCCGCGGCGGCCAGGCCAATTCCCAACAGGAGTGCAAAATCTGGAGCTTTTGCGGCTCCAACGTCAGGAGACGTTGGACTCCAAAATCGAATTAACCCCGCTAACACAGCAAACAACAAAAACGTGGCGAGGCCCTCCGTCAGCAGGGATGCTTCGAAGAACAATTGACCCAAATTCAGGGTGTGCGCCAGCCCCATCAGCCCGGCAAGCCAGGCGCGGCGGGTCAATGTCCAGGCAATATAAAAGACCAGGAGCGTGGTCAGCGCGCCCAGCGTCAGTTGGGCCGCGTAAGTGACCGAATCGGAGCGCGTGAGCAGGAGGAAGAACGGGTAGCCGGGCGTGCGCATTCCGTTATAACGCTCGAAGCCGTGATTGCGCAGCGAGTTGGAGAGATGCCGGTAGGTGGGCGTGTCGTTGCTCTCGGCCAGCGGGTAGGCCAGCCACAGCCCGGCGCGGACGAGAACCGCAACCGCCAGCACCAGCGCGAGCCAACGCCAGAAAGCGTTTTTTTCGTTTTTCATGTCGGGAATCCGTCCAGGATGCGTCGGGCGCGCTCGGTCCACGAGTAGCGGGCCGCATCGGCGCGCGCCTGTTTGGCAAGGCAGGCTCGCCGCAGCGGGTCGTCGAGCAGGGCGCGCAGCGCGCCTTCCCAGGCGCCGGTCTTTTTGCTGCTCCCACGCTCCTCTGGGGGAGGCGGGCAGAACACAGCGTTGTCTTCGTTCAGCACCTCGCGGAAGACCGGCAGGTCGCTCGAGACAATCGCCCGGCCCGTCGCCAGGTACTCGAACATTTTCATCGGGCTGGAGATTTGAGCCGAATTGCCCCCGCCGCTCGAAATGCCGATTTCGCGGCTGTACGGCATCAACAGGATATCGGCGGCGGCCTGGTAGAGCGGCAATTGGGCGTTGTGGATGAATCCGCTGAAGGTGACGTTGGACAATCCCTGCGACTCGGCCTGGCCCTTCCACTGCTCCACATCTTTGGGGCTGCCTCCCACCCACAGGAAGCGGACTCCCCGCAGCCGGGCGGCCAGTTCGAGGAACAGTTCCACGCCCCGGCCGGCGTACAAATGACCGGTGCAAACCAGCGTGGGGGCTTCGGGCAATTTCAACAAACGGCGGGCGGTGGACGGGTCGGGGAGATGCTCGAAGCGTTCGATTTCGACCCCGTTGGGGACCAGGACGGCTTCCCCAGCGCGGAACGTCCCGTATTTGTCCTCCAGCGATTGTTTGAGCGCGCCGGTGATGACCGCCAGGCGCTTCTGCCCCTTGAACGCTCGAAAAGCGCGATACCAGAGCGGGCCAAAGTCGCCGGAGGGCAGGTCGTGCATTTCCAACGCTGCCGGCAAGCCGTGAAGCAGGCCCAGGGTTGCCGATTGGAGCGGCCAGGCGTAGAGCAGGTCGGGTTTCAGGCGTTTGGCGCGCTGCACGGCAGACAGAAAAAACAGGCGGCGGGACGCGGCAGGCAGGTATTCAATCTGAAATTCGGTGCGCAGGCCATAAAAATTGGCGAGCTCCGGCCAGTTGGGATGCTTCTCGCCTGCCAGCACAATCAGGGTCACGTCATGGCCGTTTTGGGCCAGCGCGTGGACGGCTTTCATGGCCTGGATGCTGTTGGCAACGGTGGAGGGAACTTGCGAGGCAGAAATAGCGGCGATTTTCATGATTTTGGATTTACGATTGACGATTTTCGATTTGCGCCTGGCGATTGATTTCTGCCACCCCTCGCCAGGCGGTGAGACCGATGGAGACGACAAAATAACTGGCAAAAATGGCGGCGAGCAGGAGCATGGAATCGGTGGAGGGGACGAGGGTGAACATCAGGGTCAACTCGATGAGACCAACCAGCAGGGCAATCAGGACAGGGCAGCCGGGTTTTCCGAGCGCCAGCAGCAGCGGGCGATTCCACTGGAAGACGCTGGCAAAGCCATAACCAACCAGCAGGATGAGCAAAACCGGGTAGGCAGGGGCGGCTTGCGGGCCGTAAAAGAAAGGCAGCAGGAACCATCCGGTGAGCGCCAGACCCAGGCCGACCGCCAGGACGATGCTCCCAATCAGCAGGCTGACGCGGCGCAGGATGCGGCGGGTGGCGTCCCACTGTTTTTGGGCAATCGTCTGCGTGATTTCGGCGTAAGTCGGCCAGATGAGCGGGTCGAGCGGCAGGATGATGAAGTTGATGAGCATTTGCGCCAACCGGTAGTAACCGACCTGGGTGCTGCTCAACAGCCAGGCCACGTAGAGCGGGAAGTTGTCGCGGGTGAACAGGTTGACCGTGCCGTTCAGGTTGGTGTTGAGCATAAACGTGAACATGGCGCGTTTTTCTGGCAGCAGGCGCAGGGGCGTTTTCCACCAATCCGCGCCGAGCAGGCTGCGCAGTTCGATTTGCGCCAGCAGGGCCAGTCCTAACCCGTTGATGGTTTTCCCAATGACATAGGCCAGCACGATTTCGTACACACCGCGCTGGAAAACGAAAGCGTACAGGATAATGGCGGCGGTAGTGAGGCTCTGGAGGATGTTCAGGCGCGCAATCCACTGAAAGCGCCGGGCGGCCTGCAACACGCCGGTCGAGGTCTCGGCAGCCAGGTTGGTCAGCAGGATAAGGCCGTAAAACGGGAAGAGTTTGATGGTCAGCGGGTCGGCCAGGAAGTCGGCGGCGAAAGTCCGAGCCGCCCAGCCGGAAAGCGCCAGCAGGACGAGGTAGGCGGCCATCGAGGTGGCAATTTCGATGAGCAGGGCCGCCTTGACCGCCGCCGCGCCTTGGTCTTTTTTCCCTTCGGCCAGGGATGCGTTGAGCCGCTTGACCACCACCTCGCTCATCCGAAAGGTCAGGAAGCGATTAACGTTGGATGCAAACGTAATCACCGTCGTCACCAGCCCCAGCGCCGGGACGCCAATCAGCCGCGCGGTGAGAATGCCCTGCGCGAAACTGAGCAGGGCGTTGAGGGCGCTGCTGCTGAACAGGTGACTGCTGTTTTTGACCACCCGGCGCAGGAGGGGGTCGGAACGCCAGATATCTTTCAGTTTGGAAAGAATCGACATAGGGTGAGTGTATCGGGTGTCCGGTGTCAGGAAAACCTGATACCTGATACCGTAGTTTATGGCGTCAGCACATCCTTTGCCCAGGCCCGTTCCTGCAAATACCACTCGACCAGTTTCTCCGTCCCGCGCCGCATATCGTATTCGGGCTGCCAGCCGAGCAGGTCGCGGGCTTTGGAGACATCGGCCCAGTTGGTGAACATATCCGCCGGGTTGGGCGGGCCATGCTGGACAATTGCTTTTTTGCCGGTGATGTCCTCGATGAGCGTCACCAGGTCGTTGATGGTGATGACTTCGTGGCCGCCCAGGTTGATGATTTCGTAGCCAACCGGCTGGAGCGCGGCCAGGATGCCCCGGGCGATGTCGTCAATGTAGGTGAATCCGCGCGACTGGGTCCCGTCGCCGTTGATGCGCACGGGACGCCCCTCGACAATCCACTGCGCGAAGCGAAAGAGCGCCAAATCCGGGCGTCCGGCCGGGCCGTAGACGGTGAAAAAGCGCAGGACGGTGGCGTCGATGCCGTAGAGGTGGTGATAACTGTGGGTGAGCGCTTCCGCGCCTTTTTTGCTGGCCGCGTAGGGCTGGAGCGGTTCGCTGCTCGAAGCGGATTCCGGCGTCGGGTAGGGCGGATTCGCGCCGTAGATGCTGGAGGTGGAGGCCAGGATGAACTTGCAGTTCCCGCTCTGGCGCGCCGCTTCGAGCATGTTCAACGTGCCGAGGACGTTCGACTCGACGAACACCCAGGGGTTTTCGACGCTGAAGCGGACGCCGGCCCGCGCGGCGAGATTAATCACGCCGTCGAATTTCGAATTTCGAATATTCGAGGTTTCGAGTATCGATTTCTCGGCAATGTCGGCCTTGACGAAGGTAAAGCCAGACAATTGCTCCAATTTGCGCAGGCGGTACTCCTTCATGCGCGGGTCGTAGGCGTCGTTCAGGTTGTCGATGCCGGTAACGGTATCGCCCCGGGCCAGCAGCAGTTCAGATGTTCGCGCGCCGATGAATCCGGCAGCGCCGGTGACGAGGTAGTGGGACATAGTTTTATCCAGTAATCAGTGTCCAGTGTTCAGTAATCAGTGTCCAGTGTTCAGTTATCAGTGTCCAGTGTTCAGTGTTCAGTAATCAGTGTTCAGTGATCAGTGTTCAGTGGGGTAAAACTGGTTACTGGTTACTGGTTACTGGTTACTGATAACTGGTTACTGATAACTGGTTACTGATAACTGATGACCGAACTAAAGCCGTACCACCTTCAGGCTATCCCTGCCCACCTTGCCCAGCGCGTTGCGGCTGTCGAAGATGAGCTGGGCGGCTTCCAGGATGGCGGGGTAGTCGTAGGTTTTGTGATTGGTGATGATGACGACCGCGTCAGCGGCGGCGACCCGCGCCAGCAGGTCAGAATCGGGGATGCTGTTCATCTCCCAGCCTTCGTACTCGTGGTGGATGCGGGGAATGTAGGGGTCGTGATATTCGACCAGCGCGCCTTTCTTTTTCATCAGCGCAATCACATCGAAGGCCGGGGATTCGCGCACGTCATCGATGTCGGGCTTGTAAGCTGCGCCCAACACGAGAATGTTGCTGCCCTTGAGGGGCTTGGCGCGGTCGTTGAGCGCTTCCAGCACGCGCGTCACCACATAGCGCGGCATATTGGTGTTGATTTCGCTCGCCAGTTCGATGAATTTGGCGTTGTAATTCATCGCCTTCATTTTCCACGAGAGATAGAGCGGGTCGATGGGGATGCAGTGTCCGCCCAGGCCGGGGCCGGGGGTGAATTTCATGAACCCGAAAGGCTTGGTGGCCGCTGCGTCAATCACTTCCCAGACATCCACGCCCAGTCGCTCGCACATCAGGGCCAGTTCGTTGACCATGCCGATATTAATCATGCGGAAGGTGTTTTCGAGTAATTTCGCCATTTCAGCGGCTTCGGGCGAGGAAACTGGTACAACCGTCTCCAGCGCGCCCGCATACCAGGCGGTGGCGGCCTCGGCGCAGGCCGGGGTCATGCCGCCCATCACTTTGGGAGTGTTGTAGGTGGTCCAATCCTCGCGGCCCGGGTCGACGCGCTCGGGCGAGAAGCAGATGAAGATGTCCTCACCCACCTTCAGACCGGATTTTTCGGTCAGCATGGGGAGGAGCAACTCGCGGGTCGTGCCGGGGTAAGTGGTCGATTCCAGCACGACAACCATTCCCTTGTGGACGTATTTTGCCAGCTGCTCGGTGGCAGAAAGGATGAAGGACATATCTGGGTCGCCGGTCTGGCGCAGCGGGGTGGGGACGCAAATCGAGACGGCGTCCATTTCGGCCAGGGCGGCGAAGTCGGCGCTCATGTGCAACCTGCCAGCCTGTTTCAGACGGGCGACGGTCTCGGTCGGCACATCCTGGATGTAGGAGATGCCTTGGTTGAAGGTTTCGACCTTGCGTTCATCCGGGTCGATGCCAAGCACGTCGAAGCCTTTTTCGGCGAAAACCACCGCCAGCGGCATTCCCACATAGCCCATGCCCAGGATGCCGATTTTGGCGGTTTTGTCGCGCAGTTTTTGAATGAGGGTGTCTTTGGTGGTCATTTTTTCCTTCTTGGAAAGTGATGTCGTTGATTTATTACACGCCCTTTTGGATGCTCGATGCAACATAATCGAATTTCCCATTCATAGTGCGTGCCGTAAAATGATCTGTAAGCACAACAAGGGTATTTTTATCTTTTGCAACCAGGAATTGACCGTTTTCAGAAAACCTTAAATCGGGAAAAAGTTCTTGATATGCTTTCCAGCAGGTCTGAGTAAAACCTTGACCATATCCAATCACAGCCCTAGGCCGCTTCTCATCAATCAGGTTGCGCAAGAATTTAACCCGACGTGGTTTCACAATGCGATAATATTCATCGGATGAAGCAAATTGAGGAATTCGAATAACAATCTCTTTATTTACTTAAGTTTAGAGTTCGTTTGCAATCAAAACCTTTTGGACACGGACACTTGCGCCTGCACCGCAAGTGCAGGTGTTACGCGGAATACACGGATTTACACGGATTTTTCTTAAAGATTCCGTGCGCCCCCTGCGGGGGCAGTCCGTCGAATCCGTGAAACTTGTACTGAGCCTGTCGAAGTATCCGTGTACAGATTTTGGGTTTTTCACGCCAAATCAGCCATGTATTTTGTCTTTCAGGACGAATCAAAATGAACT
>DAOTZM010000104.1:0-14033 GCA_034434035.1 Anaerolineales bacterium | reverse complement strand
AGCGGAGTGGGCACCGGTCAATATTCCAACGTCCCTGAGTTTGGGCTGTATTACTATAACGCAAGTGGCTGCGAAGCGTCCCTGAAGCGTAGCGGAAGGGATACGACCCCGGTTTGGGCCGCTTTGCCCAGGCGGATACGATTGTCCCGCCGGGGGTGCAGGGGTTGGATCGATATGCGTATGCAAATAACAACGCGCTCTCCTATACCGACCCCGATGGTCACTTTGCAATCCCTGTTGCCGTTATCGTTGCAGTCGTTGTTATCACCAAAGCCGTTGATTATGGTTGGACTGCCTATGACGCCTGGCAATCCACGCAAACCCTGAACCACCCTGCCGCAACAGACGCAGAGAAGGCTTTTGCCGCTGCCAGCTTGGCGATGACCGTTGCCTTCGAAGCCGCAGAACCAGATGATTTAGCGCCGATTGGCCTGCCCCTGGACGACCTGGCGCGGCATGGGGTCTTGAAACTGGGGGACGAGGTGGTAGAACATAGCGATGATATTGGTGATGAGCTAGTTCGATTGGTACGACAAGATCAAGTTGGAACTTCACAACCGTTTAAACTTCGTAAAGGTGAAGACGGTTTGTCAATATTTGAAGATGTTACTCCAGATGAAGTTCTTGAGGCTTTTCCTGGTAATCAAGTGCCTGATACCACTGTAACCATTCCCAAAGACCAACTGCCACCAGGAACTCAAATCATACCTAAGTTTGATCCAAGTTTGTCTCAGCGTCTTAGCGCTGCGCATCGAATTCTTGTCCGCCCAGAAGGATGGTCGGTGGATCGCTTCGCAAAAGCTCTGAAGGCATTGGTTGGATGGGAGTAAATGAATATGTCTTACTCAAAAATCATAGAGGAAATTCAAAAATTGTCGCATTATCGCGAATATACTTGCACGAAATGTGGACATACGCAAAAAATATATATTTTAGTAATTCATGGGAAGTGCGAACAATGCGGGACAGAATATAAGTTCCGCGGGATTGAACCAATAGGTTCAGAAATTGAAGATGTAGTTGATGCGGTTTTGGATTGGCTAGGCAAGGGAAGCGAGTTTGAAGATGCAATGAAGTGGAAACAGATAATAGATTCGTATGAAGAGTGAAGGCAGATCAAGCCCAACATAAAAGACGAACCGAACTGATTGACAGTTCGCCCTTATATTGGCCGCTTTGCCCAGGCGGACACGATTGTCCCGCCGGGGGTGCAGGGGTTGGATCGGTATGCGTATGTCAATAATAATCCCGTCCGGTATACGGATCCGTCGGGGCATTTTGCAATCCCCGTTGTTGCCGCAGCAATTTTGCTTCATCCCGTGACAGGGTTGTTGGTTAGCGCAATTATTGTCACTACAGCGCACAATGTCCTTCCAGGAAGGGAAGAAAGAACTGCGGCAATGGCAAATGCGATCGAGGTTGGGCTTGAGAAAATTTCTCAAGCAGTTACGAGTGATAGATATAAAAGACCAAACAAACGTGATAAAGAAATTGACCAAATCATATATGATTTGCAAAACCCCGTAATTGGCGGTGGAAGCCCTGATAACTTTGAGCCGATTGGGAATCCGTGTGATAGTCCCATTGAATGTGCTATTGCAGTGGCTGTTATTGGCAGCACAATCGTTTCTGCGGCAACGAATGGAGGACATGGACAAGACGAATCGAACTCTCATGGCAATTTTTCTGATCAGCAGCCAAATGACATTCTGCAACCTGATACTCCGTCAATTGGGCCTGCGCCAAGTTCATGTACTTTGCCTTACACTGTTCCCGTGATTAAAGCCGTTCCGCCGGCTTCAATAATACCCTCTAATCGACTCTCCGGTAGGAATGAAGAAAGGTATAGAAATCTGATGTATTAGTGATGGCGCGTCTACGTTCACAAATCAGAAGTTCTTGCATCTTTACAAAGGTTGTTGCTATGGAAAAAGAAAACCCATATATAAAAATTAAATCCAATGCTTCTGAACTGATAATTGCGCTGCTTGCTTGGTATGTTGCGCATCAGCTTTACACATACTTTGAAATGATTGCATTCGGGATAATTAGTTTGACGGCAGCGGTCCTGGTACACCGCTTATACTTTATGTCGATAAAGCATGAAGATTGGGTGAAGCACTCTAATTGGTTCAAGAACAGCAAACCTTTTCCCAAGAACTTTCAGTACGTTGTGAGTTATTTTGTTATTTATGTAGTGCTGATTTTGGGAATACGGCAATTGACCCTTTCGGCAATCTGGCTGGTGAATAGTTTAATAAACACAATATCATCTGTCAGATAGCCAGAGTATGCGAGAGATGCGGTCACTCTGAATGTGGCTGGCTCATCTGAATTTCTTACTCGTTCATCAAATCTCTTAACCTGTGCCATGCTACCGGCCCTCGCCCAACCTACCGGGCGGATGGGCGGGGCTGGGTCTCGAACCGGCTTCGCCAGTCGGCCATCGGTGCAAAAATGCAGGTTCTCCAATATTTTCCGTGAAAACCTGGACACGGACACTTGCGCCTGCGCTACAAGTGCAGGTGAGGTTTGCTTGAAAAACCTGGTTGAGCCGTGCAAACCGCTCGGCTGAGCGCTCGCGGGACGGCGCTTCTCTCCCCAAAATATTGAGAAGATACCGTTCGGGTGATGGTAAGCAGTTAAGTTTTATGTCCCCCAATCCCTCAAATACAAGAAATCATACCCCACCGTGCGGGTGGTGATTTTGGCGACGGGCGGCATAACCCGTTTGAAGTGGTTGCAGCGCACCCGGCGGATGACCGTATCGACGAACTCGCGCTTGAATCCTGCTTCGACGCATTCTTCCGGGCTGTAGCGATGGTCCACCAGCAGGTAAAGCAGTTTGTCGGCTTCTTCGTAGGTAAAGCCGAGTTCCTGCTCGTCGGTTTGGCCGGCCCACAGATCGGCGGAGGGGGCCTTGTCGATGATGGGCTGCGGCACGCCGACTTTGCGCGAGAGTTGGCGTACCTGGGCCTTGTACAGGTCGCCAATTGGGTTGAGGGCGTGGGCCGAGTCGCCGTACAGGGTTGAGTAGCCGAGCAGGATTTCAGTCTTGTTGCCGGTGCCAATCACCAATCCCTTAAAAGCCTCGGATTGGTCGTAGAGCGTTATCATGCGGCAGCGCGCCATGATGTTGCCTTTGCGCATGGCAGACATTTCGGGGAATTTGGAAATCAGCCCGTCGGCCATTTCAGTGATGGGAATATCGAGATATGGCACGCCCAAATCCTGGATGACCAGCATGGCATGGTCAAGCGATTCTTGCGAGGAGGTCTTGTACGGCATCCGCGCGCAGAGCAGGTTCTCGGGGCCGAGCGCTTCAGCGGCGAGATAGGCCACCAGGGCTGAGTCGATTCCGCCTGAAAGCCCCAGCACAGCGCGCGAGAGGCCGGTGCGGGTGATTTCGGTGTGGATGAAGCGCGTCAGCAGGCCCCGGACGAGGGAGGGGTTGATGGACAGGTCGATGTTCATTTTTTGCAGGGGAGGATTTCCATGCGCACTTTGTCGCCCAGAGTTTCCATTTCAGGGTCTTTGTGGACAAGGATGGCATTTCTCTGGATTGCATACGCCGCAATGAGCGCGTCGGCAAATGAAATTCGATTGTGCGACTTTAGACGCGCAGCCGTAAACATCAGTTTTTCATTTGGGTCCCATAAAATTGTTGCTTTGGTGTTTTTTATGAGCGCATATCGCTTTTCTGCGTCTTTGGACCCTTTTTCGCGCGTTGTAATGTAGAGCAGTTCGGTGAGAGCAACCCAGGGAATGAATACTGATTGGGTTCGTAAAATCTGCTTGACCTGTTCATCACCTGCTTCTTTTTCAATAACGGTCAAAATAGCAGACGAGTCCAGCACATAACTCTCACTCACGTTCTCTGTCCTTTCTGCGTTCTTCAAGCAGTTTTTGCAACAGGTTTTCGCCTTTTCCTATGCCATGTAAAGCCTCGACAGGGTCGTCTGGAATGGGAATGATGCTAATGGTTTGCCCGTTGTTAATCCATGCGAGACGAGAACCTTTTTTTAAGTTAAATTGTTTCCGGATTTCTGTGGGCACCGAAATTTGCCCACGTTCAGACATAATCGTTGTTTCCATTGGCCTGGTCTCCTTACCATCATTTTATAAGTAAAAAGTAAATTCTCTACCCAAAACAATATAAACTGTAATTCATATCTTATTCTTGTCATTTCGAGCCGCGCAGCGGGGAGAAATCTTGCGCACTGGGAGAAGATTTCTCGCTGTCGCTCGAAATGACAAATTAACACGAAGTTTGTCCGGTAGAGAATCAGAAATTTGAGATTTTGGTTTCGTCATTGTTATTTCCCAACCAAAAGAGAACGCTCGTTTAAACCTGTTTCAATGAACATCTCTGTCAAATCTTGTTTATTCACCCCCAAAACTTCCAAAATTTTTAGGAAATTCAAAAACGAAATATTCCGTTTCCCGGTTTCAATCTCGGTGATGTAAGAGCGCGTAAAACCGACCAGGGGCGCAAACTGCTCCTGGGTCAGTCCTTTCTTCTCGCGCCATTTGCGGAGATGCGCGCCGAGAATTTTGAGAGATTCGCTTTCTTGCAGGCTGCGGGGGGAAGTGCTTGGTGACATAGTTATCTAAATATCAGAATGTCACTCAAAATACCACCTGATTTGAGTGACATTCTGTTGTTTCGTTAGGGAAAACAAACGACGCTCGTTTTCTTAAAACAACATCTCCCCAAAACAAAACCGAGCGGCGGATGTCCGTCACTCGGTTTCGCTTCCTCCCAGAATGGCTTTTATTTTCGGCCATAGTTCTGGCATTTCGAGCACTTCCCCAAAGGCTTTGACCCATTGCTCGATGCGAGTTTTATCCAGGTTGGGATATTTTTCGCCAATCACGCGTATATCTTCCATATCTCTGGGGCGATGCGCCACTGCCTTCATGATAACCAGGTCTTCCGGGGTTGGCAGCCGCAATTGTAGTCCTTCGTCCACCTGATATAAGGTGCTGCGCTCTACCAATTCTTGTTCGAAAGGCAGGATGCCGAGTGAAATATCAATGTTCGTTCCAGTGAGCGCGTGACGTAAAAGCAAAACCCGGCTTCTACGCCCAAAATCGGCAATATTATCAATTCGAGGCTCAAACCCTTCCTGCTTGGCCAATTCCAATAAACGACCAATTTCCTGAGTGGAGAGCAGGAGCATTGCATCCAGGTCTTCCGTATGGCGTGCTTTACCTAAAATACTCACGGCGATGCCGCCAATGATTGCTCCTTGCCCATCAAATCGGTCAAGAAGTCTTTGCAATGATTCCAACGGCTCGAGATAAGGCTCAAGTTCTTTTCGCTTGTTCATATTTTTCTTTAATCCAGGCCCAGCGCAAGAAAACGCTCAGTTCCTCGCCGTTATCCCCGCGCATCAAACCGAGCCGCATGGAACGGCGAACAATTGAGTTGAGTTGTTTCCAATTCGATTGCGGCGTCGACGCGCGCAATTCCTGCCGTTCGATTTCTTCGACGGCTTTCCAGCGGTCACGATAAAAGCGGACATCGTCAGGGTTCATGGTACCGTATGATTTTTCGTTTACCGGTAGGCCAAAAAGTTCAAACCGTCAATAAAACGATAGTCTTTTTGGTTTTTGCTTGCCAGCGCGGCCTTATGTGAAAGGGCAGTGGCGGCAATTAGCGCATCAGGAATGAGCAACCCATGGCTCAAGCGATAATGTTGAAGTAAGTCTATCGCCGTGTCGGTGATGATTTCATCCAGTTTGATGAGGCGGAAACGGGTCAGAAATTGTTCGACAATTCGTAGTTACGCCTTGTTACGGCATCCAACCATCAATTCCATTTTGGTAATTGCGCTAATCGCCAGGGTCGAATCGCGTTCCGCGTTTTGCAGATAGTCAACCGCGCCCTGGATTTCATGCCCGGCATCAATCAGGATGTCTGTATCAACTACCACCAGGTTGGTCATTATGATTTGCCCCATTCCTGCTGGCGAATCTCGCGTACCCAATGGGTGCTGTCTTGCATATCATCCCGGTCGCGCCAAAGACCAATAAACGCATCATTTGGTAACGCAGGTAGTTTTTTCGTTTTCCTTTTGGAAGGCTGGTAGCGGGTTTGTAGAAAAGCAATAAAATCCGAAACCTGTTTCTGGGCCTCGGGAGGTAAGGCATTGAAATCTCTGAGAAAATTATCCTGTCTCATTCGAACTCCTATCTCGTATCCTAATTATACATCCCGCCCAAAACAAAAACGAGCAGCGATTTGCGCCGCTCGTTCTGTTTCACTGTTTACTGATTACTGGTTACTGGTTACTGAACACTGGTTACTGAACACTGGTTACTGATAACTGACTCTCCTGTTTCTTGAACTGGCTCATGTACAGGTCATAATAAAAACCGCGCTTTGCCAACAGGTCGTCGTGCTTGCCGCGCTCGATGATTTCGCCTGCTTTCAGGACGAGAATCAGGCCGGCGTTGCGGATGGTGCTGAGGCGGTGGGCGATGACGAAGGCGGTGCGTCCCGCCAGCAGCTCGTCGAAAGCCTTTTGGATGAGCCGCTCGGTGCGGGTATCTACGCTGGAGGTGGCCTCATCCAAAATCAGGATGCGCGGGTTTGCCAGCGCGGCGCGGGCGATGGAGAGCAGTTGGCGCTGTCCCTGCGAAAGGCCGGAGCCGCGCTCGCCCAGCATGGTGTCGTATTTTTCGGGCAGGCGCTCAATGAAACTATCGGCGTTGGCAAGTTTGATGGCGGCCATTACATCCTCGTCCGTCGCGTCGGGGCGGCCAAAGCGCACGTTGTTGATGACCGTATCGTTGAGCAGGAAGGTATCCTGCAAGACAATCCCAATCTGGCGGCGCAGCGATTCCATCGTTACCTCGCGCACATCGATTCCGTCGATTTTGACCGCGCCGCCGGTCACGTCCCAAAAACGGGGCAGCAGGTTGATGATGGTGGTCTTGCCCGCCCCGGTTGGCCCGACGATGGCGATGGTTTGACCGGGCTGCGCCTCGAACGAGACATTTTTCAGCACCGCCACGCCATCCTCGTACTCGTGCGAGACGTTCTCGAACGTGACCTGGCCCCGGATTTCGGGCATTTCTCCCGCTTTGGGCTGGTCGCTGACCGCCGGTTTTTCATCCAGGATGCCGAAGATGCGCTCGGCCCCGGCGATGGCGTTCTGGATGTTGCCCCACAGGGTCGCAATCTGTTGGATGGGCTGGTTGAAGCGTTGGACGTAAGCCAGGAAGGTGACGACCAGGCCGAGCGTGACGGTTGTTCCCATGAAGCCGCCGCCGCGCAACAGCGCCCAACCGCCGACGCCCGTCACGATGGCCAGGGCGATGTACGACAGGGCTTCCAGCGAGGGGGCCAGGGCCGAGGTAAAAGACACGGCCCGCACGTTGGCGTCGCGGTTGGCGGCGTTGACCTCGCGGAATTGTTCGATGTTTTCATCGGCGCGGTTGAAGGCCTGCACCTCGCGCACCGCTGCGATGCTTTCCTGCAATTCGGCGTTGACCGAGCCGATTTCCTTGCGCGCCACCCGAAAGGCCTTGCGGGCCTGCTCACTGAAGAAGGCCGTCACCAGGAACATCAGCGGGGCGATTGCCAGCGAGAGCAGGGCAAACTGCCAGTTGGTGACGAGCATGTTGTAAGCCACCCAAACCAGCAGCAGGATTCCGCTGAAGACCTGCACCAGGGCAAACGAAAAGGTCTGTTCGATGGCGCTGGTATCGTTGGTGATGCGGCTCATCAGGTCGCCGGCTTCGTGTTTGGAGTAATAACTGAGCGACAGGTCGTGCAGTTTGCCGAAGAGCCGCACGCGCATTTCGCGCAGGACGTGCTGTCCGGCCCAACTCATGGCGAAGAAGGTCAGGCCGTTGAGCAGCGCCCCGGCCACGAACAATCCGATGACGATGAAAATCAGGCGCACCAGCCCGGCCACCCGCTCCTCGCCGGGGTCGAACCCTCCCAGGTGGTAGAGCGAGGCGATGATTTTGCGCGAACCGCTTTGGGAGGCGGGGTCTTGCACCAGCCAACAGCCGGCAGCCTGCCCCTCGGTCTGTGATGCGGATTCAGCGGCGAACATCGAAAATCCACCCGCAGCGTTGGAGGGGACAAGGAAACAATCCGTCGCCTGGCCGAGCAGCTCGGGAGTCGTCACCTGGGTCCAGGTGGCAATGAAGACGAAGACCACTGCCAGGGCAATCATGTACCAGAAGCGCCCAAAATAATTCAGCAGGCGGGCCAGGGTTTCGCCCACGTTGCGGGCTTTTTGGGTGTCCTGGTCGAGCAGGTCGCGGAAGCGTCCGGGGCCCATCATAGCGCCACCTCCGGCTGGTGCGAAAGGATTTGCGAGTTGTAGATTTCAGCGTAAATGGGGTTTTCCTCCATCAATTCGGCGTGCCTGCCAATGGCGACCACTGCGCCTTTGTCCAGGACGATGATTTTGTCGGCGTTCATGACGGTGCTGATGCGCTGGGCGATGACGAACGAAGTGCGGCCCTTCATCAGCACATCGAGCGCTTCCTGGATGGCAGACTCGGTCGTCAGGTCTACGCTGGAGGTCGAGTCGTCGAGGATGAGGATGCGCGGGTTGAGCAGCAGGGCGCGGGCGATGGCGACGCGCTGTTTCTGGCCGCCGCTCAGGGTCTGGCCGCGCTCGCCGACGTGGGTGTTGTAACCTTCGGGAAAGGCCATGATGAAGTCGTGCGCCTGGGCGGCCTGGGCGGCGGCGATGATTTCCTCGTCGGAGGCTTCGGGCTTGCCGAAGGCGATGTTCTCGCGGATGGAGCCGCTAAACAGGGTGGTTTCCTGCAAAACGATGCCGATTTGCGAGCGCAGGGAGGAGAGCGTCACCTCGCGCAGGTCATGCCCGTCGATGGTGACGCGGCCTTCGGTCGGGTCGTAGAAGCGCGGCAGCAGGTTGATGATGGAGGTCTTGCCGGAGCCGGTCGCGCCGAGCAGGGCAATCGTCTCGCCGGGCAGGGCCTCGAAATTGACTTTATCCAGCACCGGTTCGCCGCTCTGGAAGTAGCGGAAGGTGACATTCTCGAATTGGACGCGTCCGCTGACGGGCGGGAGCGGACGCGCGCCGGGCTGGTCGCTGATGTCGCTTTTGGCGTCGAGAATCTCGAAAATGCGCTGGGCCGAGGCGGCGGCCTGGCTCATCTGGGTGATAATCATGCCGAACATGGCGATGGGGAAGAACAGGTACATGACGTACATTGAAAATTGCTGCCACTCGCCGAGGGTCAGCGTGCCAGCGATGATTTGCTGGCCGCCGACGTACAGGATGCCGGCCTGGCCCAGGTTGGCAATCAGGAACACAACTGGGAACAGGAAGGTAAACAGGCGCGCCAGTTTGATTTGCTGGCCCATCACGTCATCGGCGGAAGCGTCGAATTTGGCCTTCTGCTCTTTTTCGCGGGTGAAGGCTTTGATGACCTTGATGCCGGCCAGGTTTTCCTGCAAAACGGTGTTGAGAGTGGAGAGTTTTTGCTGGACGAGCGTGAACATGGGCCGCGCCAGCGAACTGAAAACGATAAAGATGATGGCGGCGGCAGGCAGCAGCGGCATGGTCGTCCAGGCCAGCGGAACGTTGGTGGTGAACAGGATAATCAGCGTGCCGCCCAGCAAAATGGCCGCGCCGACCAGCTGCAAGAGTCCCTGCCCGATGAACAGGCGCACTTTTTCGACATCATCGGTGGCGCGAATCATCAACTGCCCGGTCTGGTTGCGGTCATGGTAGGAGAAGGAGAGTTTCTGGATTTTGGCGTACAGGTCGTTGCGCAGGTCGTAGGCCACGGCCTGCGAGTTTTTCTCGGCCCAGTAGGCTTGCAGGAAGCCGAACACGCCGCGCAGGGCCGCAAACCCAACCATGAACAGCAGGGCGTTGACCAGCGCGGCAGGCGCGCCGGTTTTGTCGGCAGCCAGGGCGGTTTTGAGACCGTCAAGAGACATATCCGCCGGGTAGTTGAGCGCTTCGAGAATGCGCGGCAGGGCGGCGGACGCCATTGCCGCCGGGAGTTGTTCGAGCGCCTGCAAGACCTGGTCGGCCAGATAGCCGCTGGTCACGGCGTCGATCACGCGCCGGATGAGGGCCGGGATGGCCAACTGCGAGAGCGCGGAGATGACCAGGAATACGTAGGGAATCAGCGCCCGGCTGCGATATTGCGTCAGGTACTTGATGGCGCGTCCGAGCGAGGCGTTGTCTTGCTTGCGCTCGCTGCGCCGCGTGGTGGAACGGGGGATGGATGCGTGCATGAGTCTCCTGGGAGGCGGGGAATTGGTAATTGGTTATTCGATACTCGATATTGGTTATTCGATATTCGAGACTGGTTATTCGTTATTCGATGGTCGAATAGCGATTACCGAGTATCGAAGGTCCCTACAACTTCGCAACGAGGATTTGCATGGCTTCGGCCAATTTCTCGCGTTCGGCGGGTTCGAGATTCTCGGCGAGTTCATCGACCCAGCGGTAGCGGGCCGAGAGGGCGGCTTCGACCAGGTCCCGGCCCTGGGCGGTCAGCCGCAGTTGTTTGACGCGCCGGTCGGTGGGGTCTTCGGCCCGCTCCAGCAGCCCGGCCTGGACGAGTTTTTCGACCAGTTGGCTGGCGGCGGCGCTGGTAATGTCCATGCGCGCGCTGATATCCGAGACGCCGCAGGCGCGCTGGTAGTGTAACTGCATGAGGATATTGAATTGCGGCATCGAGAGTCCGCTGGCCTTCACGAAACGGATGTGTTCGTGAAACGAGCGGTGCGCCACCTGGTCGATGCCCTGGCGGATGGTTTCGGTAAGGGGGGGAGAAGAATCGGTCATCAGTTAAGCCTGCTTTCTTGTTAATCGCACTTAACTATATGCAGAACTTAACGATTGTCAAGGCGAGACTGCTCTGGTTTACAAAACTCTAATGAAAATCTCGCTGCCGACTGTCGGATGCCAGGCTGCCTATTCCCCGTTTTGCGCGAGATATTCGTCTTTTTACCACCGAAGCTCCAGCCGGATGGTCACCTCGTCGCCTTCGGCCAGGCCTTCCGCTTTGCGGATGGCGTCTTTGAGCGGAACCAGGTACAGGCCGTCCTTGGGGAACAGGGAGGTTTGCCATTGCGTGCCGCCAATCCGGGCATGGACGGGAATCACGCCCCAGCCGTAGGTCACGAGGTTCGAGACGGCTTTGATGCCGTCGCTCTCCTCCGCCGGGATGGTCACGAAGTAGTAGGGGGCCGGGCCGCGCCAGGTCCAGATTTTGCCGGTGAATTCGATGTTCATGGAAGCGTTGTTCATATTGCTCCTGATGCGCGAGAAATCCCGCGTTATGTATACTGAATTGGCTCGACTTCGCGCTTGGGGACTTCAACCGCATCGGTGCCGCGCGGGTAGTAGAAGGTCTGGCGCAAACTCCAATTCCATTCGAGCGATTGGCGGTAGCCCTGGTAGGTGCCCCAGAACTGGTTGAAGCGGAACCAGAAAATGCTGGGGAAACTCTTGAACAGCGTTTTTTTCTTCGCAGCGTGCCACAGGTCGTTGAAGATGTTACCCGCTGTCATGCGGAGGAAGTCGTAAGCGTTGAAGTGCGCTTCGGGATAAATCCGTTTGAAGGCCATCGCCTCGCGCCGGTAGCGGTTGCGCACGCCCTGGGGCGTTTCGTTGTGGATGTGAATAATCTCGGCCTCGGCGACATAGGCCAGGCTGTGCCCGTTGGATTGCATCCACCTGGCCCAGGCCAGGTCTTCCAGCCCGGTCAGGGTCTCGTCATACGGATGAATCTCCCACAGCGAGCGGCGGATAGCAGCGTTGGCGTTGTTGCAAAACGGGTGCGCCTGGCGCGGGGCCGAGACATCGGGGAACCAGCGGGCGAAAATTTCATGCTCGGAGAATTTGCTCGTTTCCGCTCCGCGCTGTTTGCCGTAGGCCAGGCCGATGGTTGAATCGGCGAAGGGCTCGAGCAAACGCTCCAGCCAGTCGGGATAGACCGGGTAGACATGCGCCGAGGCGATGACGACCAGGTCGCGGGTCGCGGCGGCTATTCCCAAATTGAGCGAACGCCCAAAAGTAAATTCCGGCGGGGGGATGTGGACAATTTTCGCGCCGAAAGACTCGGCAATTGTCACTGTATCATCGGTCGAGCCGGAATCGACCAGGATGATTTCGACATCCTGAACCGTTTGCCGCCGAATCCCCTCCAGCAGGCGCGGCAGGTGGCGGGCTTCGTTATAGGCGCGGATAACGATGGAGCAGTTCATTACTCATCCAGGAGAAAATCCCCGCCTTCGAGCAGACCCTTTGTTACCGTTTGCATTGCAGGCGACTGCAACAGGCGGCGCGGCTCGAATAGTTTGAGCCGCGCATTGACCGGCAAAATGCCGCGCTCAAGAAACTGGTCAAAGGGCAGCGAGGTGCGGAACAACTGGTAGTACAGGAATCGGCGCGCGTGGCGGCGGAAATCATCTGGCACGGCGATTTTTTCAGCCGCCAGGAAATTTTCGAGCGCAGCGCGGTATTCGGGAATGGTTTTAGGGAAAAAAACGGTTGGGTATTGGGTAAAACGAGCCTTGCCCGCGCACAAAACTGCCGCGCCCAAAATGGAAGCCTCCAGGCCGATGGTGGAGTTGTAAATCAGCACGAACTTGGCGCGCGCAATCAGCTCATACGAACTCAAATACTCATGCGGCGGTACAAAAGCCAGGTTCGGCAGGTCGGCAGCGCGGCGCTGCTCCACCCACTCGGCCACGCTCTCCTGACTTTCTTTGCCGGGGCGGGTTTCGTCGGGATGGGCGCGGATGACGAAGAGCGTTTCGGGGCGCGTCCTGGCGGTCTCCAGCACCAGGTCTAGCCAGGCGAACATATCGGGGAAGAGCGTGTTGGCGTGCGGCTGGCTGGTGTCGAAAATGACATTGGTAAACACCGGAACAATTTGCTTGAACCTGGCGGTTTTTTGCAGGAAGGCTTCATCCAAGCCGCGCATGTCGGGCCAGAACTTGATTCCGGCCATGCTGAAGTTGCCCTGAAAGCGGTTTTGGAGATAGGAATCCAGCCGGGCGTTTTGGACCTCGTTCATCTCGAACGCTTCGGGAATGTGGATGGGGTAGATGGTGGCTTCGCCGTCGGTGAAGAATCCGGTCATTGGCATAAGTCCGACCTCGTGGGTGACGACCCGCACGCCGCGCCGTTTTGCCACCCATTTGGCGGTCGCTTCAGGGTAGAACTGCCCGTTGAACACGACCACCGCCTGCGGGTTGGTCTGTTCCAGGAATCGCTCGAAGCGTTGCGCCAGGTTGAACGCGGAGAGAATGTATTCGCGCAAGAAAAAGCGCGTCGCGTCGTCATCAAAAAGATTATGACGCCGTAAAATCCAGCGCAGGCCGGGCAGGCACAGCTCGCCAAGCGGGATTTTTCCTGTGGAGGTCGAGTAGCCGCGCAGCGGCGTATCGAGACCCGAAGCCATTTTATAGGCGGGAAAAGGCCACTCGAAGGCCATCAGTTCAGCCAGTGACAGGTTTTTGAGCGCAATTTCGAGCTGCGTGTTCCGTTCAAAATTGAACCAGTGTACTTTTGTCCCTGTATACAGCGTCCGCGCTTGGAATACGCACGAGCGGCAGGGTGGGGTTTGGGCCGGGTCGCTGCGCTTGGTCCCCAACACGCAGCGGCTCATGCCATGCTTGCAGGCAAAATAGGCAACCGGAATGCCTTGCAGGCGCAGGCCCCACGAGGTCAGCAGGTGGAAGGCGCTGTTCCACGAAAGGTCATCCAGCCCGCTGGAGGCTTTGAAAAAGGCGATGGGGCGCATATCGCGCGGGGCAGGGGCGGCGCAGGCGACGCGCAGGGACATCAGGGCAATGCGGGCGTTATTGAGTAAGCGAACAATGCGCCGCTGGAGGCTGGGGGAGAGCAGGGTTTTCACAGTTCTATTTTTTCTCTGCCACAGCCAGATGGGTCAATTTTTCGCGGGTTGGATACGAAAGCGTGATTGGCTGCCCAACGGCTCGGGCCAGCGCCACATTAACCAATTGATTCAGGCTGACGCCCTCGCGTTCGGCGGCCTGGGCC
>DAOTZM010000103.1:0-9095 GCA_034434035.1 Anaerolineales bacterium | reverse complement strand
TCAACTTCGACGGCCTGGCCGAGGGGGTCAAGCCGGATGATGTGATTGGGGAGTTGTTGAAGATGATGCCAAAATAGATATTCGAGATTAGATACTTGAGATTAGATACTCGTTATTAGATACTCGAGATTAGATACTCGTTATTAGATACTCGAGATTAGATGTTCGATACTCGATTGGCGATCAATCGAATATCGAACATCGCTGATTCTGCTGGAATTTGTGGTTTTACGGCTTTGCCCGGTGATGAATCACCGGGCCAGGTGGCAGCGCCCTGTGAACAGGGCTAAAAAGTCCGATTTACCGGACGCTGCGTGACAGCCCGGACGTTTACGTCCGGGCAGGAAATAGCAAACCACAAATTCCGTTAGAACAAGACTTTTTCTATGGGCTGTCCGGCATCCGCGTCAGGTGGGGCTGCGTCAACTGGAACCCAACCCTTCTGGCCAGGGACGCGCGCCCAGCACACGCGCGGCTTGCCAAAGTTCGCGGTCGAAGGCGGCAAGGGTCAGCGGTTCTCCGAGGTATTCCTGTCAGGTCAAGGCAGAGGCCAGGCGCAATGAATCATAACCGCGCAGGGATTGTTCCAAAGCCAATTGAGCGGCGCGGCGAACCAACGGTTCGGAAACTTCGATGTGCGCAAAGGCTTCCCAATCGCGCAAGAAACCTTCCCAGGCGCGTGCCAGCGTATCTTGCTCCAACCGAAGCAGGCGGGCGGCCTTTCCCAACGCTGCCGCCATTTCCACTTCCAGCAGAAGCAGGCTGCCCGGCTGGAGGTCAGGCAAATTCAACAAGGCCAACACGTCGGATGAACCATCTTCGGCGATATAGGCTTTGACCAGCGCGCTGGTATCGAAGTAAACAATCATCGCCGGTCCTCGACCACCATATCCGAGACCTGCCTGGGACCAGTGTTGACAATGACCGGTTCACGTGGATGTAACTTCGCCTTGCCGCGCCGCAAGAAACCGGCGTTTTCCAGCGCTTTCATTTTCTCGTCGAGAGAAGGCGCGGTCGGCGAGAGATAGCCAATTACCTTGCCGCGTTCCGTAATGGCACTTGTCCGACCC
Source organism: Anaerolineales bacterium (assembly GCA_034434035.1). Taxonomy (GTDB): domain Bacteria; phylum Chloroflexota; class Anaerolineae; order Anaerolineales; family Villigracilaceae; genus UBA5195. Next base: position 8,025 of record DAOTZM010000103.1, on the reverse strand, counting down.
TGTTTGACCATGCGAAGATACGCCCCCAGGCGGCTTTTCAATGCCTGAATGCCAGTTTGGGTTTCCATGCGAGACTCCTGTGATAAATCTGACTAAATTATACAACGCCTCGCTGGATGCGACAGAGATTTCATGCTCGAAACTTCTTCCAGTACCTTTGCAGCCCATCCGCGCTCATGGCGAGCGGATTGGCGAGGCGGTAAGCCTCGATTTCTTCATCACCCAGGCCTTCGGCGCGGCCCTGCGCTTCCATCCAGGCCACGAATTTTTCGCGTAGTGCTTCCGCTGCGGGTTCGGCGGGCATGGTGTCGAGCAGCCAGCGTTCCACTTCGTCGAGATTGCGCAAAATCGTCTGGAGATGCCACTCGACATCCTCGAAAATGCCGAAGTGAGTCGGGGCAATCCGCCGGAAGCCGGCCTTTTGCAGGCGCAGGACGCTCTCACGCCACTTTTCGAGGTGGAATTCCGGCGGGGGCATGGGCAGGCGCATGTAGCGGTGGCCGGGAATGCGAACGGCTCCGATATCGCCGCTGAAGCACAAATCCTCGAACTGGTAGGCAAAATGATGTTCGGCGTGTCCGGGCGTGTTGAGCGCGACAAACCGCAGGCTGCCGGCCGCCACTTCCTGGTTGTCTTCCAGGAGGGTCAGTTTGTCCGCCGGAACCGGCAGGAAGTCGCCCCACAGCGGCTGCATCAGGTTGCCGTAAATACGCGCGGCGCTGGCAATCAGTTTTTCGGGGTTGAGCAAATGCGGCGCGCCAACCGGATGGACGAAGACCTGCGCGCCTTGCGAGGCCAGGAAACCGGCCGCGCCCGCATGGTCGAGGTGGATGTGGGTCAGGAAGACGTGCGTGATGTCGCGCAGGGTGTAGCCATGCGCCGCGAGGGCCATTTCCAGCGCGGGAATGGTCGAGCCGGGGCCTGATTCCACCAAAACGACGCCGGTACTATGCTTGAGCATGTACGAGGCGATTGCCCGCGGCTGTCCCTGGAAGTTCAAATCGAGGGGGATAACGAAATTGCCTGCCAAGTGCGGTTCTCCAATCCTTTGTGCGCATTTGCAAACGCCTGCAAGGTCTCAGCCAGGTCGGCGTCTTTGTAAATTTTACAGACGGACACCCCGCGCTGCTCCAGTTTTTCAGCCAGGGATTCCGACCCCGGCCGGCCGCCGAAACTGTGCGCCATGAGCAGCAACACCAGCGGGCGCAGGTTACGGCGCTGGAGCAGCTCGACCGCCAGGAGGACATCATCGCGGCTGGAAGGGGTAATCAGCACCGCGCTGGAGCCGAGCGGCATCTGCGGGGATTGCAAATCGACCAGGCTGGCGAGCGACAATTCGCCTTCCCCGCTCACGAAGGCCAGCGTCTCCAGCACCTTGCTTTCCTGGCGTTCACTGCGCTCGGCAGGGATGACCGTATAGACCGGGCCGTTCGTTACCAGCCCCACCGCGCGGCGCTGCTCGATGAAATAATGCGCCAGCGAGGCGGCAATGCACGCGCCATATTCGATGGTGGAGGCCGCCAGTTTGATTTTCGGACGGCGGATGAACATCCAGTCATTCCAGACTTGCTCCATCTCAGGCTTTTGCTCGGCCTGGATGCCCAGCTGGGCGTCGAGGAAAATCCATAACTCGGCCTGGGGATCCTGCTCGAACTCTTTCACCATCAACCTGCCGCGCCGGGCAGTGGAGGGCCAGTGAATCCGTTTGAGCGGGTCGCCGGTCACATATTCGCGCACCCCGGCAGCGTGGGGCGTGACTTCAAAGGCCTTGCGCCGGATGGCCTTACCGCCCGGCAGCATCCCCGGCGGCGAGGGAAAATCGGTCAACGGGATGATGAGGGGCAGGACGAGCAGCGAATCAGCAGAGGGGAAGGTTTTTCGGGTCGTAAAAAAGCCGAATGGGTCGCCAGAGCGCAGGGTGGTCGGCCCCAGTGGAAATGCGCCGCGGCTGGTGAGCCAGGTGCGGGCCAGGTAGGCGCGATTCTCCTTGCTGCCAACCATCGTAATCAGGCGCGAACCGGCGGCCTGCGGCAAGCTAGACTCATTCTCGACTTCCAGGAACAGGCGCGGCAGGCGGGTGGGGTTGGAGACCTCGATGGTCTCTTCGAAGATATCGCCCACGCTGGCGCGCAGGGAGCGCGCCTGTCGCAGAACGCGCACCCCGCGCAGTGAAACCCAGGTCCAGACCCAGGCCGTGAACAGCACCAGCGCGCCCAAGTAGACCAGGCGGACATAGAGCAGGGAACCGGTGGCGGCCATCCCGATTCCGCCAACCGCCAGGGTCAGGAGAAAGACTATCCAGCCCGTGTGGCGCTTGCGCATATCAGGAGACGAAACTGCCGCCAGGAACGGGAACCGCGAGCAGGATTTCCTGCACGATGCGTTCGGCGGTCACTTCGCGCAGGCGCGCCGCAGGGTTGACAATGATGCGATGCGCCAGGATGGGCGGCGCCAGGGCTTTGATATCGTCGGGCAGGACGTGGTCGCGTCCATTCAGCGCGGCGCGCGCCTGCCCGGCGCGGAAGAGACCCAGCGAACCGCGCGGGCTGGCGCCCAGGTATACATCGGTGTTGCCGCGAGTACGGTGAGTCAAGTCTACGATATAGCGCTTGATGGGATTCGCAACGTAGATTGTTTTAACAGCGTCAGCGGCTTCTAGGACTTCTTCGGCGGAGAAGACCGGGGAGATGCCCTCGATGGGATGCCGCAGCTGCTGGCCTTCCAGCACGGAGATTTCCTCTGCCAAATTGGGATAACCGAGCCGAACGCGCAACAGGAAGCGGTCGAGTTGGGCTTCAGGCAGCGGGAAAGTTCCCTCGTATTCGATGGGATTCTGAGTCGCCAGCACCATGAAAGGGCGCGGCAGCGGATGGGTCACGCCATCGACCGTCGCCTGGCGCTCGTCCATTGCCTCGAGCAGGGCAGCCTGGGTTTTGGGCGTCGCGCGGTTGATTTCGTCAGCAAGGATGACCTGCCCAAAAATGGGACCGGGACGAAACTCGAACTTGCGCGTTTCCTGGTTGAAGATGGAAACGCCGGTCACATCCGACGGCAGCATATCGGGCGTGAACTGGACGCGATGGAGGGTGCAGCCCAGCGATTTGGCCATAGCGCGCGCCATGACGGTCTTGCCGACGCCGGGAACATCTTCGATGAGAACATGCCCCTGGCAGAGCAGGCCAATCACAACCATTTCCAGCGCGCTGCGTTTACCAATGATGACTTTTTCCAGGTTCTCCAGCAATTTCTCGCCAAAGGCTTTGACGTTTGTCATTTCGGATTCCTTTCATCAGCCTGGTGAATGCCTTGATTGTACGTGAGAATTGAACGCGGGGCAAGCGGGACAGAGGAGTGTCAGGAAGTCTTATTGTCCGCAGCCCAAGTCCTCCCTGGCAGCCTGTGCTGCTTCTGCGCCGCCAGAGACATCGCGCTCGATACGTCCCCAAAGCGCGCACAACATCGGGCGCATGAACTCGCGCGAAAAACGGTGGGCGTCCCGCGTCATCGTCCGCGCCTGCTGCCAATCGCCGGTATGGGCGTAGGCTTCGATGAAAACAAAATTTTCGAGCGGGTCGTTGGGACGGTCGCCGAGGGCAAGCGCCTGTTTATGCAGGTCAACCACACCCTGCCAGTCGCCTGACTGGCGGGCCAGTTCGGCTTTGGAGAAGTAATAACACCACGAGCGGGGAATTTCCGGGTTGTAGAAATCGGGCAATGTGACGGGATTCGCGGAGCGAATCAGGGCTGGATTGCTCAAAAAGGCGGCGGCGCGCAGGTCAGGGGGAATCAGTTTGTTCAACGGGTCGATTTCCGGGTCGAGGACGCGGACGCAGCCGGGGGGAGAATAATTGACGACGATGACTTTCGAGGTGCTGCCGTAGAACGTCGTTGCGAGATAGTTTTGCTCGAAAGCGTGGCCCGGTTCGAGTTTCCCCGCCAGGGCGCGGCCTTCCTGGGCGCGGACGGAGGCGAAATAAAGGATGTAGTTCATGCCGGAGTCCAACGTCTCCTGAGGTTGGTTGTCATCCAAAATCTCCCGATTTTGGAGTCCGGATGAGTTGTAAACCCAGTTGAGCGGGCCGGAGAGTGAGTTATCGCTGAAGACCGTCACGGGCAGGTCGTTGGTGATGAGGGTCGTTCCGGGTTCGAGGGAGGGCGCGCGCCACGACATCTGCCAGAAGAAGGCGCGCTGGGTGGCCCAATCGCGGCGGTAGGCAGCGTTGGTCTGGAAGTGTTTGCCGACCGAGAATCCGACGAGCAGGGCCAGCAGGGTCAGTTGCAGGCGCGGGAAACGGGATAAACATCCCAGCAGGGCGGCCAGGAGCAGGCTGGAACCGAGCATGAAGGAGAGCATGAACCTGTCTGCCGAGAAGTGCAATTGCGGCAGGGTGCGCTCTCCCACCAGCCAGAAGGCGCCGCCGCCGAGCAGCCAGGCGAGGAGGCCCAAAAGCAGGAAAGAGTAATTGGTGATTGGTAATTCGGGATTCGATGTTCGATATTCGATATTCGATATTCGGAGAACGTAAAGACCGGCGAGGAGGGCGGCGGCGAAGGCGAGGGCAAAGGCTCCGATCGTGGTCAACAGGCCGAGGCTGGAAGCGTCCACCGGCTCGAAGGGGAAGAGCCAGGCGAGGGGAACGGTCGTCCAAAAGGCCTGAAGCATGTTCCAGAGCAGTTTCCCCATCCCCCATAAGAAGTTGGCGCGCAGGTCGTCGAGGGTCTGATAGGAATAACTGGCGTTCTGGTTGGTAAAGAAAAAGGCGCGCCAGGCAGTGACCAGTAGAAAAGCAGACAGATAAGACAGGGAAATAAGGAGGACGCGCCGCAGGCGAGTCTTGAAGGGAGCGTCAGTCAGGAACCAGAACAAAACGATGCGGAAAAATTCAAGGAAATAGAAATATTCCATCGTCAGCAGGTTGACGATGGAGAGGGCCAGGGCCGGGATGTGCCAGCGTCCGTCCCCTTTTTGGATGGCGAGAACGCTGAAGTAGAGGGAAAGCAGGAAGACGTTGAGGACGATGTAGAAATGGGTGTACATCAACGCGATGAAGTTCTGGCCGAGGCCGGGATACACGAGGAAAAGCGCGGCAGCCCAGAGCGGCAGGCGGGATTGCGGGAAGAGACGGCTGAAGAGTTTCCAGACCAGCACGGCGGTCAGCCAGCGCAGGACAATCATCAGAATTTGCCAGGCCCAGGGGTGCGGCCCAACCAGCGGGAGCATGACCTGGTACATCATCCCCCAAAACGGGCGGCTGGTGGAGAAGGTCTGGGTCAGGGCGGCAGGGCCGAGGCGGTAGTAAATCCAAGTCCAGGGGGCTTCGTCCCAGTAAAAGCCGCGCTCCCAGAAGAAGGGGGCGTAGGCGAGGAGGGAAAGAAAGGCGAGGAAAGTGGCGGGATGAAAGAGGAAAGAGGAAAGACGGGAGCGGAGGGTCATGCGCGTTCTCTCAGGCAAGGATGGGTAAATCATACCATGTCACCGGCAAGCCGGTGAACTCCATGAGATATAATCGGCGGGTGACGACGCCCCAAATTTTGCTCAAAATCACCGTTGGATACGGCATCTTTCGCCCGTTGCGCGCTTTTTCATCCAGCCCCACTTCGCGGCGTAATTCATTTGAGCAATCATCCCCTTTATACGTCAGGAGAAATTCATGACCCGACCCTACACCAACCGCCGCTACCTCGACGCTCTCGAAAAGAAAGTCCTCGTCTTCGATGGCGCGATGGGCACCAGCCTGCAACAGCAAAACCTGACCGCCGAACACTTCGGCGGCGAACAATACAACGGCTGCAACGACTACCTCGTTATTTCCTACCCCAAAGCCGTGGAAAAAGTCCACCGCTCGTTCATGGAAGCCGGCGTGGACGTACTCGAAACCGACACCTTCCGCTCCAACCGGCTGACCCTGGGCGAATACGGCCTCGGCGAGCGCACAATTGAAATCAACGTTGCCGCCGCCAGCCTCGCCCGCCGCCTTGCCGATGAATACGAAACACGCACTACGCAGCCAAGATTCGTCGCTGGCTCCATCGGACCCTCAGGCAAACTCCCCTCCGCCGATGACCCCGAACTCTCGAACATGCAGTTCGACGAACTGGCCGACCTCTTCCGCGAGCAGGCGGTTGGTCTGATTCAGGGCGGCGTGGACCTGATACTCATCGAAACATCGCAGGACATCCTCGAAGTCAAGGCCGCCATTCATGGCATCACCAAAGCCTTCGCCGAAACCGGCGTGTACCTGCCGATTCAATGCCAGGTAACCCTCGACACCAGCGGACGCATGTTGCTCGGCACCGACGCCGAAGCCGCCATCGCCATCCTCGAAGACCTGCCTATCGATGTCATCGGCCTGAACTGTTCCACCGGCCCCGAACACATGCGCGAACCGATTCGCATCCTCGGCGAAGGGACGCGCCTGCCCGTTTCGTGCATCCCCAATGCCGGGCTGCCGCTCAATGTCGATGGACAGGCGGTTTACCCGCTCGAACCGGAACCCTTTGCCGAGGCGCTTTACGAATTCGTCACCAAAAACAACATCTCGGTCGTCGGCGGCTGCTGCGGCACCACGCCCGAGCATCTCAAACTGCTCGTCGACAAACTACGTAACACGCAACACCCCGCGCGCCCAAACCCCAATATCCCAAAACTGGCTTCCGGCATCAAAGCCCTTGCCATGCAGCAAGACCCCGCCCCCTTCCTGATTGGCGAACGCTGCAACGCCCAGGGCAGCCGCGCCTTCAAACGCCTTTTGCTGGCCGAAGACTGGGATTCCATCCTGAGCGTTGCCCGCGACCAGGTGGACAACGGCGCGCACGGCCTCGACATCTCCGTTGCCGTTACCGAGCGCGGCGACGAACCCTGCCTGATGAAGCAGGTCGTCCGCAAACTGGTCACGGCGGGCATTGACCTGCCGCTGGTCATCGACACCACCGAGTTGGACGTGCTGGAAGTCGCGCTCAAAACCGCGCCGGGGCGCTGTCTCATCAACTCGACCCATTTTGAATCGGGGCGCGAAAAAGCCGACAAAATTTTCAAACTCGCCAAAGAACATAATGCCGCGGTCATCATCTTGACGATTGACGAAGCGGGCATGGCCAAAACCCGCGAACGCAAGCTGGAAGTCGCCAGGCGCATCTACGATGTCGCCGTCAACGAACACGGATTAGCCCCCTCCGCCCTCGTCTTCGACGACCTGACCTTCACCCTCGCCACCGGCGACCCGGAATTTTCCGAATCCGCCATTGAAACCATCGAAGGCATCCGGCGGATTAAAGAATCCCTGCCCGGCGTGTTGACCTCGCTGGGCGTCTCGAACCTGTCCTTTGGCCTGGCCGCCAACGCCCGCCCGACCCTGAACTCGGTCATGCTCTACCACTGTGTCAAAGCCGGGTTGGATATGGCGATTGTCAACCCCGCGCACATCAAACCCTACGCCGAAATCCCCGCCGAAGAGCGCGAGCTGGCCGAAGACCTGATTTTCAACCGCCGCCCCGACGCCCTGCAACGCTACATCGAATATTTCGAGGGCCGCGCCGAAACCAACGAAAACGCCAAAACCGACCCCACCGAAGGCATGACCGTCGCCCAGCGCCTGCACTTCCGCATCGTGGCGCGCTACAAGGATGGGATTGAAGCGGATGTGGATGAAATCATTCGCTCCCTCATCCCCCAACCCCTTCTCCCGGCGGGAAAAGGGGTGCAATCCCCCTCCCCCGAAGGGGGAAGGGCTAAAAGTGAGGGCATTTCCCATCTCCCCTCGGGAGAGGGCCAGGGTGAGGGCATTTCCCCTCTCCCGTCGGGAGAGGGCCAGGGTGAGGGCATTTCCCCTTCGGGGGAGGGCCAGGGTGAGGGCACTTCCCCTCTCCCCTCGGGAGAGGGCCAGGGTGAGGGCATTTCCCCTCTCCCCTCGGGAGAGGGTCAGGGTGAGGGCATTTCCCCTCTCCCCTCGGGAGAGGGCCAGGGTGAGGGCATTTCCCCTCTCCCCTCGGGAGAGGGCCAGGGTGAGGGCATTTCCCCTCTCCCCT
>DAOTZM010000102.1:0-6497 GCA_034434035.1 Anaerolineales bacterium | reverse complement strand
TACAAGTAATCGGTAGCGGCGGGCGGGGAATTGGCGGGAAAATGCCAAAGGTAGAATCCCGCTTTCGGGGCTGAATCCCCTGGGGCGGGGCGAAGCACCGTCCCGAAGGCTTCGTCGCGAGCGCTCAGCTGAGCGGTTTGAACGGCTCAATCAGGTTTTTCAAGCAAACCTCACCTGCACTTGTCGCGCAGGCGCAAGTGTCGGGACGTTTCCCCATTTTTTTGAGAAGATACCATGAGAGTATGCTTTGGGTTGATGTCAAAACACAAAAATACACCATCACGCCAGAAGTCATTATACCGTGTCCAAAATTGGACAGAATACGATCAATCGCTTGTTGCGCGTGGTTCATGCCATCTTCTGCTGGTGTTCCAGGCTGACTATTGCGCGCGCAATCTGCGCCGCCAGCCGGGCGTTGTTGAGCAACAAATCGAGATTGGCGCGCAGCGATTTGCCGCCGGTCAATTCGTTGACCCGCTTGAGCAGGAAGGGGGTGAGTTCCTGGCCGCGAATGTTCTTTTGCCGGGCTTCCTTCGAGGCGGCTTCTTCGGTCTGGCGGGCAATTTGCGAATCGAGCGCGGCCCCGCCAGGGATGGGCTGGCAGACCAGAACAGCCGATTTCATCCCCAAACCCCAATGCTCCCTGGCAAAACCAACCACGGCGCCGGGGGTATCCAGTTTGACGCTGACCGGGTGGTTTTTGCCGGGTGAGAAAAATTCGGGAAATTTATCCGTGCCATAGCCGACAACCGGCACGCCCATCGTCTCCAGGTATTCGAGCGTGGCGCGCAAATCAAGGATAGATTTGGCTCCAGCGCAGACCACAATCACCGGGATGGAGGCCAGCGCCTGTAAATCAGTGGAAATATCGAAGGGGTGTTCGCGGTGAACGCCGCCGATGCCGCCGGTAGCAAAGACCTTAATCCCGGCTTTTTCGGCGGCGAGCATCGTCCCGGCGACCGTCGTGCCACCCATTTTGCCCTGGGTAAGGGCGGTGGCAAAATCACGCAGGCTGACTTTGATGGCATCATCCGCGCCTGCCAGCCGTTCCAACTGGTCGGGGCTGAGCCCGACCTGTACTTTGCCGCCCATGACGGCGATGGTGGCCGGGATGGCGCCTTCCGAACGGACGGCGGCTTCCATATCCTGGGCCAGGGTCAGGTTTTGGGGTTTCGGCAAACCGTGCGTCACCACGGTCGATTCGAGGGCGACGATGGGCAAGCCACGCCGCCGGGCCGAGACAATTTCTACAGACAGGGAGAAAGATTTCGGGAGTTCGGTCATCGTATTATAGGGTCAATTCGTTGTAGAGTTTTTCGAGAGTCAGTTCGGGGGATACCGCGCCAGGGTATCGCAACGTCAGGGCGGCGGCAGAAAGCCCCAGCCGGGCGGCGTCATCAAGGTCGATATCGTTGACCAGCGCAAATATGACCGCTGCGGTGAGCGCATCGCCCGCGCCGGTCGAATCGAGGATGCTGGTGCGCAGGGCCGGGATATGGCCGGTGGTCTCGGAACTGGCATAGCACACGCCGAACTCTGCCAGGGTGATAAAGACCGTTTCGACGCCCTGGTTGACCAGGTAGCGGGCGGCGTCAATGGCGGCCAGGCTGTCGGCTGGGTCGAAGGGTTGACCGGTCAGGATGCCAGCCTCGACGCTGTTCGGGGTAATCATCTTCAACTGGCGCAGGTAGGGCATGAGACCCAGGGCCAACGACCCGGAGGTGGGGTCGGCGCAGACCGGCAGTTTGTATTTCTTCGCCAACCCAAAAACCGCCGCCAGCGCCGAAGCGGACAGGTTGGCATCGAGGAATACCATGGCGGCCTGCTCGAATAAATCAGCGTGATACAGCAGATACGATTCTGTCAATTCCTGCATGACGCGCATATCATCGAAGGCAAACTGGCGGTAGCCGTCGCTGTCCAGCACGCCCATGTAAAAGCCGGTCGGATATTTATCGGTGGCGTGGACATGGCTAACATCCACCCCGGCCTGGCGGGTATGGGCCAGCACGTCTTCGCCGATGCGGTCTCTTCCAACCACTGAAAGCAGGCTGACAGGCTGCCCGAGCCGGGCCAGGTTCTCGGCGACGTTGCGCGCCACGCCCCCAAACGAGGCGCGGATGCGGGCCGGGTTGGATGTGCCGGGGCGAAGTTCACCTTCCACGCGGCTGACCACATCCAGCCCGGATGCGCCTATGACGAGGACGCTGTTTTCGGTTGAGTCGGTCATCTTCATACCTGGTGGTGGTGTTGGCGGACCCTGCTGATGGAGGAAATCACATTCACAATTTGGTAGAAGGCGCGCAAATCCTGGTAAAGCCGGATAGCCTGCTGCAACAATTCCCGGTCTTCCGTCTCCAGGATGGGGTTCAGGTCTTCGTATAATCCAGCCGCCTGCGACAGCAACTCTTCCACATCGGAAGAATAAATGGAGCGCGGCGTGGACGACCACAACGCCAGGGTTTGCAGGAAATCATCGTACACCGAAGAAAGAGGCCGTCTCAATCGCTCGAAAAGCCTGGCTGCTTCCTGCGTCAGGCGCGTAAAACGCAAATCGAGCCCGTTTCGTCCGCGTCCATACAAATCAGCAGCCCGCTGCAGGGTTTCCTCGTATTCTTGCAACAGGTTGTCGAGCAGCCGCTCATCGTCCACTTTTTCCAGGTCATCGTAGAATTTGTTAATGGGCAGGATTTGAATCAGGCGCAGCAATTCCTGGAGTTTGGCTTCCGATTGCAATGTTTCGAGGGCCTGCGGGTTGCCGCGCGCAAAGTTTTCACGGCTGGTTTTCCAGGCGTCACGATGATTGGCTGGGATGATTTCCGCCGGGGTATACCAGGTTCCAACGCCAATCCAGTTGAGTTTGAAGCCTTTATCGGCCATGCGCTTTTGGAAACCATTCTGGCTGTAAAACAAATCCGTCAGGAAGGTGCGCGAGGCAAAATCGGGGGCTTTGAGCAGGGGGCTGCCAGCCTGGTCACCGTTGATTCCCGATAGCAGTTGGCTGAACTGGTCAATTTTTTGTTCGCGGGTGGTGAGCGAGTGTTCTTCCGGCTCGCCAATCGCTGCCAGGAATTCGCTCAGGCCGCGCTTGCTGATAAACGCGCCCATCTCAGCCAGGATGGGGCCGCCCATCTTGAACGGGTCTGACTGCCACTCCGGTTTGCGAGCCGGGGCAATTCCAGGCTTGACCACGCGCGTATCTTTGTAAACCAAACTCTCGATGGCCGCCGGGCTGAAGGGGTAAGGGGTGGCAGAGCGGTTGGGCGCTTCGCCGCGATGAAGACTGTACGAAAACTGGATGTCTTTCGCGCCCACGATGATGCCATCGCGCGAGCGCGTGGGCGGCAGTTCGACAGTATCGACGCTGTCACGCAGGTCAACTACCCGGCGGATACGTTCGAAATCATCGATGATTTCCTTGCTGGTCGGCCCAATCACGTGAGGCGTGCCGTCGGGCCGCTCGAAAAGCACGGCGCTGTCGAGGTCGACCTGCACATATCCGGGCCCGCCGATTTTGATGATGGTTGAATCATGGTCGTCTTCGACCACTTTACCATTGCGAATGTGAATGGTGGTGTATCCCAGCCCAAAAGCCGCTTCCATAACAAATTGCCGGGCGGTCACTTCTGGTTCCTCGAAAATATCGGCCAGGTAAATCGCAGTGATGCGGTGCATCAGCCAAAAGGGCGCAAACAGGGCCAGTAAATGCTTGATAACCGCCGGATGCAGGACAACCGTCACCGTAAAATCGAACAAAGCAAACAGCAAAGGCTGGGTATCCCCGCGAGAAACCAAGCCAAAAGCATTCAACATTCCCCAAAGTTGCTGGCGGGCAACATCTTCAGGGACAGTTAACACCATCGAGACCAACCAGGACAGGATAAACCCGACTCCCAAAGTGTTCCAGCGGATGACGGATACCCGATGCGTCAAGGCAAAGACGCGGTTCAAGAAAGCGTCGATGGCGCGTTTCGCCCAATCGAAAACCACCCCCAATGGAGACGGACGCGCCGCGCGCGCAGCAGGGGCAGGCATCCATTCTTTCATCCGCGCGCCCCCCTGTCCCGCAGCCAGCTAAAGATATCCGACAGTTCACGCTGCTCGGTATTGGTGCGCTTCAGCAGGGAAGAATTGCGGCGCACGCCCAGGAAGGTGTTGTGAACCAGGTAATACAACGCCCCATATTTATTGGGGAGGGGCTCGTATTGGAATTCACGGGTCGCATCGGCGGCATATTCCTTGAGAGCATCTTCCTGCCCGGCGGTCTCGGCCAGTTTTCGGTCGCGCTCCACCTGGTCGCGTTCCTTTTCGGCGTTCTTTTTCCACAGGGTTGTCCATTGTGAAATAATGCGCTCCTCGATGTCGGGCGCAAACATCACCCGTTTGAAGTTGACTCCCAGAACTTCCAGGCCCATCTCTACCAGGGTCTCAAATTCCCGGCTGGTCGATTTCTCCAGATAATCCTCGGCTTCCTTTGCCTTGCCGTTTTTAAGTAGGAACGCATACACGCCCTGATACTTGAAATCACTCATCGCAATAAAGTTTTCGAGCGGCAACTGGATATCCTGGCAGCGGTTTTCCCGGCGATGGTTGTTGAAGATGGTTCGGCAGGCTTCCTCCGGCTTCAAAACCACCCGCCCAAAATCATCCAAGCGTTCCACCTCGCGCTGTTTCAGGCGCTTGGCGACCATGGAAGCAATGGTCTGCAAGCCGGTATCGACGCGGTTGTCTGCGATGGCAAACAATTCATCCTGGCGAAACTTGCGCACATATTCACGCCACACATCCACCGCCATGCGAGCCGGGAGTTCGCTCCATGCTGGCTGCGAAGCGTCGGCCCCGCGCGTCAGGCTGTCACGGATGGCCCTTTCTGCGTTTTGGGCATTGAACCCAAAGCGAGTATTGCCCTCGCCCTCCTTGGCGGCGATGTGGAAAGTCACCCCAATCGTCGCCACAACTTCAATTCCGTCGCGCGTCAGTGCGCTGGTTTCCCAGCGGCGCTTTTGGATAGATTCATAATCTTCTGGACAGGTTTCCCGGGTGGCCTTGAAGGGGTCCCTGTCACCCTGGTCGTTTTTCTCATCCGGCCCAACCGTCAGGTTGAGTTGGTGCAAATCCGCCGTCCCGGCGATGCTCTCATCCGCCTCGGTAAAATGGACGCCCGGCCCCACCGTGCGCGTAAACTTGACCCCGGTGCGTAACACTGCCGCGCTGGCACTGTCCAACCAGATGACGCCCGGCCCCTCGAGCATCTTTTCGCCTTCGCGGGCCCGGATGATGCCGCTTTCCACGAACAGCGCCGGGCCATGCCCGCCCGTCAGGTACGTCACTATGCGGTCGACCACCTTCAAACGGTCGCTCAAGGTACGCACCGGCAAGACGAACTGCGCAAAAAAGACCAGCCAGGCCGCCAGCCCCACCAGGCAAACCAGGGCATCGGCAGATTGTTGGAAGAAGTTGTTGACCGGTCCCAGGAAAAACTCCCTCGTAAAGAGGGAGGTCACTTCCGACCCTTCTTCCGGCACATACGCCAGCACCCACAAATGCGCCAGCAGGTTGATTGAAAAATACGCAACGATGAAGCCCCCAAACCCCATCAGGGCGCGGACGATTGGCTGTTCGAAAAAGCGGGGATTTTCTTCCATTGGTTTGATTCTATAACAAAAACGCCAAAAAGGGAAACAAGATGACGTATAATCGCGGCTTATGGACAAATATTGCGTTGAATTTCACTGTCACACCATCTATTCTAAAGACTCACTGGTCGAACCGCGCAAGTTGGTGGAGGCAGCCCGCCGCAAGGGACTCGACCGTCTGATTGTAACCGACCACAACAGTATTGGCGGCGCATTGGAGGCGCAGAAAATCGCTCCGGAACTGGTTATCGTGGGCGAGGAGATTTTAACGACCCGCGGCGAGCTCCTGGCGGCCTTCGTGCGCGAGGAAGTTCCCGCCGGGTTGGAACCGCTCGAGGTCATCCGCCGCCTGAAAGAGCAGGGGGCGTTTATCAGCGTGTCACACCCCCTCGACCCTATGCGCGGCTGGAAGCGGGAACACCTGCTGGAGATTCTTCCGCGCATCGACGCGCTCGAAGTCTTCAACGCGCGCTGCATCGATGGGAAATTCAACGACGACGCGCGCGCGTTTGCCAGGGAACATGACATCCCCGGCATGGTTGGGTCCGACGCGCACACCCTGACAGAGTTGGGGCATGCCACGCTAATGGTCGCCCCTTTCACAGACGCGGAAAGCCTGCGGAAGGTCATTGCTTCAGGGGTGGAAGATGTCCGGCTGTCGTCGCCATTCGTCCATTTGTCATCGCGCTATGCCATTTTCGCCAAAAAACACGGCTGGGTACAGCCGCCGCGCAAATCGGATTTTCAGCAATTCCAAATCTAAAAAAGGACGCGGACGAGCGCGGATGAACGCGGATGTTTTTTGGGCAGTTTGGCGCGAAATTTTGCGTAAACGGCATTCAAATTTGCGCAGACCGCAGA
>DAOTZM010000101.1:0-3876 GCA_034434035.1 Anaerolineales bacterium | reverse complement strand
GACCGTGCTGAAGGATGTCCGCACCCTGGTGGCCGACGCCATCAGCGCCGCGATTGCCTTCCTGGAGGGCAAGACCCCGCCCCAGACCAACACCTACAACAATGGCAAGATTGATGTTCCCGCCAAGCCGTCTGCTGTGATTGCGGTCGATAAGGACAACGTCAAGCAAGCCATCATCGACTCTGGCTACTGGCCTGCCAGCGACTTCACCGGCCTTCCGTAACAAAGCACAGTAAAAAAAATACAGGAATAGTGGTGGCGAAGTCCATCACTATTCCTGTATAATCCCTATATAAAACTCTTGATTTGGAACCGGAGCGGCTATGAGACCTCCCATATTGGAGATGAAAAACATCACCAAAGAGTTTCCCGGTGTCAAAGCCCTGAGCGATGTCAGTTTCCAGGTGGCTGAAGGGGAAATTCATTGTCTCGTCGGCGAGAACGGCGCGGGGAAATCGACGCTGATGAAGGTGTTGAGCGGAGTCTACCCGCATGGTTCGTATAGCGGCGAGATTTTATTCAACGGGCAGGCGCAGAAATTTTACGGCATCCGTGACAGCGAAAAAGCCGGGATTGCAATTATTTATCAAGAATTGGCGCTCGTCCCTGAATTGACTGTTTACGAAAACATCTTCCTCGGCAACGAAATTCGCAAGGGCGTGACGGTTGACTGGAACGAAACCATCAAACGCGCCGCCGAGATGCTCGCCAAAGTGCGCCTGGCGGTCAATCCCGAAACCAAAGTGCGCGACCTGGGCGTTGGCAAACAACAACTGATTGAAATCGCCAAGGCCTTGAGCAAGGATGTCCAACTGCTCATCCTGGACGAACCGACGGCAGCGCTCAACGAGGATGACAGCGCCAACCTGCTGAATCTGTTGCGCGACCTGAAAAAACACGGCGTTACCTGTATCTTGATTTCCCACAAGTTGAGAGAAGTGATTTCCATCGCCGACACTGTCACCGTCCTGCGCGATGGCAAGACCATCTGTACCCTGGATGCGAAAAACGGCGAGGTCTCTGAACAGGTGCTCATCAAGCACATGGTCGGGCGTGAAATCAATAATATATATCCCGCGCGCGAGCGCGTCCGCTCTGACGAAGTCGTCCTGGAGGTCAGGAACTGGAGCGCTTATGACCCGAAATTGGGGCGTAATGTTCTTAAAGAGGTCTCTTTCAACGTCAAGAAGGGTGAAATCGTCGGTTTTGCCGGGCTAATGGGTTCCGGGCGCACTGAACTCGCCAAGAGCATCTTCGGGAATCCCGATGGGTACGAAATCAGCGGGGAAATGACGGTCAAAGGCCAGAAACAGAATTTTGGGCATCCGCAATGGGCCATCAAGGCCGGTGTGGCTTACGTCACCGAAGACCGCAAGGGCAACGGGCTGATTCTCATCCAGGATGTAAAACAAAATATCACCCTCGCCAACCTGTGCGAAATTTCGCATCGAGGCGTCATCGATGGCAATGCGGAAGTCAAAGTGGCGAACGAATATCGGGACTCCATCAACATTAAAACCCCCACTGTTGCGCAGACGGTTGGCAACCTGAGCGGCGGCAACCAGCAAAAAGTCTCGGTTGCCAAGTGGTTGTTCGTCAAGCCTGACATCCTTATCCTCGACGAGCCGACGCGCGGCATCGATGTGGGCGCGAAATTTGAAATTTATACGATTATGACTCGCCTGGTGCAGCAAGGCATGAGCATCATCATGATTTCATCGGAACTTCCCGAGGTGCTTGGCATGAGCGACCGGGTGTACATCGTTTCATCTGGCAAGATTACCGGCGAACTGCCCATCGAAGAGGCAACGCAGGAAAAAATTATGCACCTGGCAACGAATTGAGGAGGCCCGGCATGGCGTTTTTCACGAACATTCAAAAAGTTTTGCGCCAAAACATCCGCGAATATGGCATGTTTATTGCCTTGTTCGTTATTATGGCGATTTTCACATATACCACCGATGGTATTTTCATTTCATCTCGCAATATCAGCAACCTGCTCAACCAGACCGGCTATATCGCGGTACTGGCCGTCGGCATGACCCTCATCATCGTCATCCGGCACATCGACCTGTCGGTCGGTTTCCTGGCGGGGTTTCTGGGCGCGATAGCGGCAATTGCCCTGGTCTTCTGGAAGTTACCCGTCTTTGTAGTCATTCCGCTTGTGCTGGCGCTGGGCGGGCTGGCAGGCCTGGTTACTGCCTTCCCGGTGGCGCAGTTGAAAATCCCGGCCTTTGTGGCCTCGTTGGCGGGTTGGCTCATCTATCGCGGCGCGCTCCTGCTGAGTACAATGGGAACCGGAACCATCATCATACCCGATGCCGCCTTCAACGCCATTGGCAACGGATTCATTCCCGATATTCCCGGGCTGGAATTCTTCCTGCCCAAGGTTCACAAACTGACCTTGCTGCTTGGCCTGGCGGCAATTGTCCTTTTCATCATCAGCGAAATCAACAATCGCCGCAAGAAACAGGCCTACAATTTCGATGTCCTTCCAATGGATATTTTCATCCTGAAGCTGGCTTTCATGTCTGTGCTGGTCGCAGGCATTACCTGGGTGTTGGCTGGTTACAACGGCCTCTCATGGACGGTGGTCATCATGCTGATTGTGGTTGCCATCTACCACTTCGTCACCACCCAGACCGTGCTTGGCAGGCATATTTACGCGGTGGGCGGTAACCCCGAGGCGGCGGAATTGAGCGGAATCAACGTCAAGAATATCACCTACGTTGTTTTTGGCTCGATGGGGATGCTCTCGGCGCTCTCCGGCATCCTGTTTACCTCGCGCCTGCAATCGGCCACCACCACGGCCGGGACTCTGTTCGAGTTGGATGCCATTGCTGCGGCGTATGTGGGCGGCGTTTCGGCGGCGGGCGGCGTGGGCAAAGTGACCGGTTCCATCATCGGCGCGCTGGTCATGACTTCGCTGACCAGCGGCATGAACCTGATGAGCATCGATATTTCACTGCAATACATCGTGCGCGGCGCAGTGCTTGTGGCAGCGGTCATCTTCGATGTGACCACCCGCACCAGCCGAAAGTAATACAGTATGCCCATTTACGACATTTCCCTGACGATTTCCCCCGACATTCCAGTCTGGCCGGGCGACCCGGCGGTGGCGCTGGAGCAGGTCGAATCGATGGATAAGGGCGCGGAGTGCAACATGACCCGCCTGGCGATGAGCGTCCACGCTGGCACGCATGTCGATGCGCCCCATCACTTCCTCAACGATGGCCGCACGGTTGAGTCGCTCGCGCTCGATGTGTTGACCGGCCCCTGTTACGTCCTGCAGCTCCCCGACGATGTGGACGAAATCACCGCCGAGGTGCTGGAGCGGACGCCGATACCGGACGGGGCCGAGCGCCTGTTGTTCGGGACGCGCAACTCTCGCTGGTGGGCGCAGGGGGTGAAGGAGTTCCAGACCGATTTCGTCGCTATCAGCGAGGATGGCGCGCGCTGGCTGGTGGAGCGCAGCGTCAAACTGGTGGGGGTCGATTACCTGTCGGTTGCGCCGTATCACCAGTCCGTTCCCACCCACCGGGTTTTGCTCGAAGCGGGGGTGGTGGCCTTGGAAGGCGTCAACCTCGCGCAGGTTCCGCGCGGATTTTACACGCTCTACTGCCTGCCGCTCAAGCTGGCCGGGAGCGATGGCGCCCCGGCGCGGGTAATTCTTGTAGCGTAAGGCGAAATTCATTTCGCCCCACTATTTTTTATGACGTGCTGTCAGCAGAGGCAGAAACAAACATCCCAGCAAGACAAGATTAGACTTGTTGCACAATACCAGAAGTTGTAAGATTAAGCTCCAAGACAAGCGAGCCGTGGAGTTGCCAATGATCACCTACCAGAAACTAGAGAAGAAACCCAGTGTTTTCAAAA
>DAOTZM010000100.1:0-11431 GCA_034434035.1 Anaerolineales bacterium | reverse complement strand
CGCCCAGTTTCCCGGCGGAAATTGCAAGGGTGTTCATCGAAAATTACCGGCGCTACATCTCGGGCGCGCCGCTGGAACATGTCGTCGATTTCGAGCGCGGGTACTAAAACGCCAGGTGAGCCCCCAGGCGAACCGGGATTTCGGCTTCGAGCGAAACCGGGATGGCCAGAATGATGACGGGGTTGCCCCGCCGCAGTTCACGGAGCAGTAGTTCGAGGCCTTCTGCCGGGCGCAAAACCTGCCCGCTGGAAATGTTTTTTGTGTAATGCTGTACTGGTCAAAGAAATGGTGAAAAGTTTTTGTACACGGATTTGACGGGTTAAACGGATAAACACGGATAAAACCTGTTTTTTAGCTCTTAAATTCGTGTTTTTCCGTGTAATCCGCGTAATCCGTGTACAGGTTTTTGTGAACGATTTAGGCCTGGCGTTCATCTTTTCGTGACCACGGCAGGTAACTGAATGAACTCCCCATCAGAAGGCAGGGCGTGCGCTGGTTCCGGCAACGCGAGACGGAAAACGAACAAGAGCAGGTGGAAAAAGAGAAGTTGATTCATCGAAACAAAAAGCGGATGCCGCAAAACATCCGCTCGGAGTACAGGAAACTTATGAAGGTGTCTTTTCCATGTGCATCGGCATGGGTTGGCTGCCTTCCACATAATCAGAGATGATTATCAGGACGTTGGAAACCATGCCACCGGAATTGCGCCAGCGATGTTTCAACTGCGCCGAGAATAGCAGGCTGTCGCCCGCTTCGAGGGTATAAACCTGGTTTTCAACCTGGTATTCGACCTGCCCGCGCAGGCAGTAGACAAACTCATGTCCGGTGTGGACGACGCTGCTCGGCCCGCTGCTGGCCCCGCTTTCCAGGGTCAGCATAAAGGGCATCATCCGGCCCGAAAACTGCTCCCCGCCCAGGCCTTCCCACAGGCCGCGCATGAAGGGCAGCCGGGGACGCTCCTCGCCTTTCAGGAAAACCACCTTTTTGCGGGATGATTCAGGGCTGAAGAAGTCCGTCACCGGCACGCCAAGCGCATCAGCCAGGCGATAGAGCGTGGAAACAGAGGGCGAGGTTTTGCCGCGTTCAATCATGCTCAAGGCATTGGCAGAGAGGCCGCTCATCTGGGCCAGGGTGCGCATGGAGACTTTGCGCCCCTCGCGCAACTGGCGCAGCCGAATACCAACGTTAATGGAAATGGCTTCCCTGGATAAAGTTGGCATATTGACGCTCCTGAACCTATGTTATTTGAGTGTATCACAAATCTGACAATTGTTGTCTACAAAGGTGACAGTCGCTCTACAAGCGACTGTCACCTTCGACACGGCGAAACGGGTTGTTCAGTTTAACCTTCAGGGGGTTGGGCTGGGTTCGGGGGTGGGCGGTTCCACCGTTGCTTCCGGCGTAGGCGTAAAGAGCGAGGCCGGGTCAACGGTGGGCGTGGGAGGATAACACTCAAGGAATAATTGGTTGTATTTGGCGGAGTATGTGTTATCGAGCGGGCTGATAGCGGCGGCCTCGTTCCACAGGTCAATGGCAATGCAGCGGTCTTTCATGCGCTGCTCTTCGGCTTTCATATCGCCATAATTGAGCAAAGATTCGCGGTAACGCTGCCCGGCGGTCACGCCAGTTGCATCACGCAGGCCCGGGTACAGACGATAGACCTCGCCAAAATAGTTAACCGCCTGCGGCCAATCGACCCCGAAGAACGAGGAAGCCTGGATATACATGCGCGCTCCCGTGCGCAGGCTAAGGGCCTGGTTATCGAGCGGGCCGAAACGTTCGGCCAGGGTCAGGTCGTAAATGCCGCCCTCCAGATTGGTGGTTTGGAATGCGCCCCGGCCCAAAATCTGGTCGATGCCGCGATTGCGCAGCGCAACGAAATACATTCCGTCCACTTCGACGACGTGATAGGCTGGGTCAGCCTTGCGCAGGGCATCCAGGGAGCCAACCGCGCCATCCCAATCTTTGCCCTGGATTTGCTGGCGGGCATTGGCGAGGATGGTTTCCTGAGCGCGCATATCGGGGGTGGGGGTCAGGGTAGGCGTTGCGGTCGGCGGCAGAGTAGGTGTAATGGAGAGCCTGACCTGCGCTTCGACCAGCATCTCGCTCACGCCGGGGTAATTGGCATCCTTGCTCAAAATCCATTCCAGCCGCTGGCGGGCAATTTCATAACGCCCGGCTTCCATATCCTGGCGGGCGGCAGCCATTTGTTCATCGAGTTGGCCGGCAGACTGGGCTTTGGCCGCTACAACGCGTTCCGAAATGCCCATGCTATAGCCGCCAAAACTGCCCGCCGCAATGACGGTCAGTAAAACCGCCAGACTTATCCAAAACGAGGCGCCGCCCCGCCGCTTGATTTTATTGGGTTGCGTACTAGAGAGGTTGTTAGGGTTAGATTCAGACATAGGCGCGATTATATCCTAATTTCAAAGCCGGAAAAGCAGGCGGAATTCGGACCAGACCAGGGTGAGGGCCAGGATTCCGCCCACGAACATGCCGGCCAGGGCAGTCGGAACCGCCCCACCGGGCAGGTAGACCGCCAGGCCGTAGGCCGTGATTCCGCCTACCAGGGCGGCGGCTACTCCCTTGCCGACCGCCGTCAAAACCCGCACCGGGCGTTCCAACCGTCGGTTGAGCATGGTCAACATGAAAATCGCTTCAGCGGCCAGCGAAAGTTCGGCAGCGGCGATGATGTACGGGCCAATCTCACGCAGCAAGGTCACGCCGGTAATGCCAATCGCGAGGTAAATCACCAGGCGCAGTATCACGCCAAACAGCGGCATGAGCGGTTCCTTGCGGGCATAAAACGCGCGCGACATAGTCTCTTGCATGGCGTAACCGGCCAGAGTCAGCATATATACACGAGACGTTAACGCCAGCAGGTTGGTTCCCGCCTCATCGAAACCGAAGGCGGCCGCCACGAGCGGTTTGATTCCGGCAATGACAACCGCCGCCACCGGGATAGTGAGCGCGAGCAAGACGCGCAAGGCCTTCTCCAGTGTTTCTGAGAAGGTCTTCCACTCGCCCTTGCCCGCAAATTCAGCCAGGGAAGGCAGCAGGGCAGTGGCAATTGCCGTGCCAAACAGCGTTTCGGGGACTTGCATAATCATCCAACCGTAGGTCAACGCCGAGACAGCCCCCTCCTGGTCGAGCCGCGAAGCGAGGTTGTCGCGGGCCAGGAACATGACCTGAATGCCGAGCATGGTCAACAGGCGCGGGGCCATCAGTTTGAGGGCCTCAATTAAGCCGGAGTTGCGCACATCCAGCGAGGCCGTCCAACGGAATTGGTACTTAATCAATCCGGGAACTTGAATCAGCAGGTGCAAGGCTGCCCCCAGGATGGCGCCATAGACCAGGCCATGAATACCCAATCCAAGCGTCGGCAGCGTAACCCCGCCCATCGTAATCGGTTCAACAGGCGCGAAGAAAATCGCCCCAACGATTTGACCCACGTTATAAAAAAATGGGGCCAGCGCAGGCAGCAGGAAGTGCTGGTTGGCTTGCAAACCGCCCATCACCAGGCCGCTGAGCGAGAAAATCATCAGGGACACCAGGTTGAGCCGCATCAGGTCGGCCACCAGTTCCTGCTGCTGCGGGCCAAAACCGGGAACAATCCCTACTTCGGCGCTGACAATCTGCTTGGCAAACATGGCGACGAAAAACGCCACCGCGCCGGTTGCGACGAACATCAGGTTGGCGACGCGCGAGAACAAGTCCCAGGCATCTTCGCGCCCGCGCAGGGTGATAGACTGGCGCAGGAGCGGGATGAAGGCCATCGAAAACGCGCCGCCCGAAATCAGCGCGAAGAGCAGGTCGGGCAGGTTATTGGCCGAGTTGAAGGCGTCCTGCAAGGGCAGGCTGAAGGTGCGTGAGACGATGAACAGGCGCCCAAAGGCCAGGATTTTATCCAGGCCAAACATGAAGAACAGGAGCAGGGATGTGCGTGTAAGATGAGATAGTTTTTTCATGGAAAATCGCCAGGATGTGGTTTCGATAGGCCCCGAAAAAACCATTCCGGGCTACTCGACCAGCAGGGTATAGAAAAAACAAAACGCCCCGCAATGATACCAGACTGCGAGGCGGTGCTTTTGCCAGGTTGCCGTGTTACCTGTTTCCTTGTTTACGTGTTTCCTTGCCTCCCTGCCTACCGTTTTAGTGCTGGTGGTTTGCCGGGTCGAAGTGTTCCGCGCCGGGCAGTTTTTCGGCCAGGACATGCGGTTTGTGAATTAATACCGGCATACACTGCGGGCAGAGGGCATAACGCTCGCCGCGATATTCGAGCGAGAGCAGGGGAATTTCCTGGGAGGTGCGGCCACAGTTCAGGCAGGTTTTTTCGGACATGGTTGGCTCCTATTCGATAAATTTACCCAAGGATACCGCCTTTTTCGTAATGTCGCTGTGACAAAAGTCTCTACAAGGTCCCTTTGTACATTCCACCATCGACCGAAAGCATGACCCCCGTCAGGTATGATGCTGCTGGGGAAAGCAGGAAGACGGCCACGTTGGCAAATTCATCGGGCGAGGCCATCCGCCCCAGGGCGCTTTCCTGGGATTGTTTGGCGAGTTCATCATCTAGCGAGGTGCCGTTCATGCGGGCGCGGGCGGTCATCAGTTCGGTGACGCGCTCGGTCTCGGTCCAGGCCGGCAGGATGGAGTTGAAGCGGATGCCGTCCTTGCCCAGTTCGAGGGCCAGTGATTTGGTCAGCCCAACGGTGGCGGCGCGGATAGAGTTGGATAAGACCAGGTTGGCAATCGGCTGCTTGACCGAGTAGGAAGTGACGGTCAGCACGCTGGCCGAATCGGATTGGCGCAGGGCTGGCAGGGCGGCCTTAATCAGGCGCACGCTGCTCATGAAGGACAGATCGATGGCTTTCTGCCAGGTTTCTTCATCGAACGATTCGAACGCGCCCGGCGGCGGGCCGCCCGCGTTACAGACCAGCAAATCCAGCCCGCCCAGGGTTTCCGTCGCGTCGCGGACAATCGCTTCGGCCTCGCCGGGCTTGCTGACATCACCAGGCAGCCCATAAACCAATCCGCGCGTTTCGTTGGAAATCTTCAAGACCGCCGTTTGCAGACGGGTATCGTCCCGGCCATTGATGGCGATCAGGCAACCCTCCCGCGAGAGCAGGCGGGCCGTGGCAAATCCCAATCCGCGCGAAGCGCCGGTCACGAGGGCGCGCTTGCCTTGTAGTTTTAAGTCCATAAAAATATCTCCTATAAATTTGTCCAAGTATACAGGGAAAACAGGAAACAGGGAGGCAGGGAAAAACGGAGAAAACAGATGAAAGGATCAGGGCATTCGTCATAACTTAAGCGAAAAAGAGTAACTGCCTACCCTCACCCTAACCCTCTCCCAAAGGGAGAGGGAAACGGATGGATAAAACGGATTTTCTTGCCAAAAGCGACAAAATCACCTCTGTTTTCTCCCCTCTCCCGGTGGGAGAGGGGCGGGGGTGAGGGCAGGCAGGCAGTTACGAAAAAGACGTGAAAACCAGGGCATGACAACGATCAAAAAGCCATGTAATCCAGCCACTTCCTTTCCAATTGTGAAATTGCGCCCGCAGTTTCACTGCGGGCGCAAAAATTGTGCAACGGAAACTGACCGGGAAGACTAGAACAACCCGACGACCTTGCCAGTCTCCAGGTCAAGGTCCACATCGTAAAAAACCGGGCGGGTCGGCAGGCCGGGCATGGTGCGCATGGTTCCGAGCAGCGGGTAAAGAAATCCCGCGCCCACGCTGGCGCGTATGTCGCTGATGGTGACGCGGAAACCGGTCGGCGCGCCCTTCTGGTCGGCTTTGTCGGTAAAAGAAAGGTGGGTCTTGGCCATGCAGAGCGGCAGGTTGGCAAAGCCAAGTTTGGTGAACTGCTCAATTTTGGCTTCGGCTTCGGGGGTGTAATCGACGCCATCGGCGCGGTAAATTTCGCGGGCAATCGTCTCGATTTTTTCCTTGACCGGCATCTCCAACGGGTAGAGGAACTTGAAGTGGCTGGGCTGCTCGCAGGCCTTGACCACTGCCTCGGCCAGGGCCACCGCGCCTTTGCCGCCTTCCATCCAATGCCGCGAGACGACCGCATCCATCGCTCCGGCTTTGAGAGCCGCCTCGCGCACCATCTCGACTTCATGCTCGGTATCGGTGGCGAAGGAGTTGACGGCTACAACCACATTGACGCCAAACTTGAGCGCGTTTTCGATGTGCCGCACCATGTTGGGCAGGCCCTTCTGGAGCAGTTCGAGATTTTCCTGGGTATATTCATGCGCCAGCGGCTTGCCAGCCACCACCTTTGGCCCGCCGCCGTGCATCTTGAGCGCGCGGACGGTGGCAACCAGTACCACCACATGCGGAACCAGCCCAGAGTAGCGGCACTTGATGTTCATGAACTTTTCCATGCCGATATCCGCGCCAAATCCGGATTCGGTAACCACATAATCGGCCAGTTTGAGGGCAATTTTATCGGCGATGATGGAGGACTGCCCATGCGCAATGTTGGCAAACGGCCCGGCATGGACGATGGCGGGCGTGCCTTCGAGGGTCTGCATCAAGTTGGGCTTGATGGCATCCTTCATCAGCACAGTCAACGCGCCGGCCACGCCCAGGTCTTCAGCAGTCACGGCTTCGCCCTTGCGGTTGACGGCCACCACCATCCGTCCCAGGCGGTCGCGCATATCGGCCAGGCTGGTGGTCAGGGCCAGGATAGCCATGATTTCCGAGGCAACGGTGATATCGTAACCGGAACGATGCTCGTGGCCGGCTTCATCCTTTCCCAGGCCGACCATGATTTCGCGCAAGAAACGGTCGTTGATGTCTATCACGCGCCGCCACTGCACGCCAGCCGGGTCGATATCCAGCCGGGCAAAGCGGGCGCGCTCTTCGGGGGTTAGTTCGTTCGGGTCAGTTTTTTCTATGCCCAACTTCTTCAACCGGCGCAGCATGGACGGGGAGAATTTGCGGTTGCCCTTTTTGTCGGGCGGGCAAAGCGCTTCGAACATTTTCTCATCATCGGGGGTGTTCTTTTCGTGCATCATGCGGGCATCCAGCGCGGCGGCGCACAGGTTGTGAGCCGCAGTAATCGCATGGATGTCGCCCGTCAGGTGCAGGTTGAAATCTTCCATCGGAATAATCTGGCTATAGCCGCCGCCCGCCGCGCCGCCCTTGATGCCGAAGGTCGGCCCCTGCGAGGGCTGGCGGATGACGGTCATCACATTCTTGCCCAGGTGCGCTCCCAACGCCTGCGAAAGACCGACGGTGGTGGTCGTTTTGCCCTCGCCCAGCGGGGTGGGGGTAATGGCAGTTACGTCGATGTATTTCCCATCCGGGTGACCTTTCAGCCGTTCCAGGATTTCCAGTTTGATTTTGGCTTTATACGGGCCATACATCTCCAGTTCATCGGCCTGGATTCCCAATTCTTCGGCAATCTGGGTAATCGGCTTAAGCGCGCCAGCCTGGGCAATCTCAATATCTGACGGCACCGGTTGGACAAGATTCAAGGGGGTGGGGGTAAACTTACGGGGCATGGCTTCTCCTTTGGAACGCGAACAAGATTTGGGGAATGACCAGGAAACATCCAAAACGACATCCCAAAGGTTTTCCTGGCTCTCTTTTTGCTTTTCAGTCACCTTCGGGATGTTTTTTGATTTACCAATAATCTCCCCTTTATTATGGAAAATTTTCATAAATTAAGCAATAGACTTACGTCATAATCCAACACGCAGAAAGTAAGAAGTAAACCGCGCGTTTCACCGTCCACAAATCAACGTGCCCAAATGTTCGCCCGCCAGCGCTTTTTGAAGATTACCCGGTTCTTCGCCGCCGAAGATTTGGGCCGTCAAACCGGGAATTTCTGTCGCCAGGCCGAGCATTTGCCGCACTTTGGATTCCATCCCGCCGGTCACATCCGCGCCGTGAGACTGCCCCACCCCAGCCCTGACCTCGTTAAACGACGCGGGAGTGATTCTTTCCACCCGGATTGTGCGTTCCGGGAAATCGGCCCAGACCGCGCCCTCGAGGCCGGCCAGCAAAATACGGCCTGGGCGCAGTTCGCGCGCGAGATGCTCGAACAGGTCTTCGGTCGAGAGAATCGTCCCACCACGCGCCTCGTCGAAAACCACGTCGCCATAGACGACCGGAACCAGCCCGGCAGATACAGCCGACTTTAACGGGGTCAAATCCCAGCGCGAGACTTTGCCTTCGCGGGCTGTTACCGCCGAAACGGGAGCCAACGCCAGGGCGGGAACCCCGGCCTGGCGCAGGGCTTCCATTACGAAGCGGTTCAAGACCGAAGCCTGGAACCAGACTTCGGAGAAGCCGAACCAGTAGCTACCCCCCTCAGTCCCCCCATTTTCCGCTGAAGAACGCGGAAAATGGGGGGAGGAAGAGAGGGGAGAGTCATTTTCCGCCCGCCCGCGAAGAAATTGGGATTGCGCGGGGGTCTCTGCCCCGATTTTCGTAGAGAATGGGGGCAGCCGGAGGGGAACCCCTTCGCGCGTCTTGTATTCCTTCGCCGCTACATGCCCAAAGGAGCCGGAACCATGCCCCAAAACGAGGGCAAGTTCAGGCCGGGATTGCTTCGCGGCGAGAATCTGCCGGGCCAGCTCAGACAAAATATCGAGGCGCGGGGTATAGGGGTGGGTCTTGTCGGTAATCAGTGAGCCGCCGAACTTGAGCAAGATGAGTTCTGACATGCGTCAATTATAAACGGGTATAATTTTCTCAATGGACATCAAATCCGGAATCCAGGCTGCTATTTTCCTCGCCCTCTTGGGAGTGCTGTTGAGCGCCTGGGTGGGCGTGCAAGCCATCCAGTCAGCCCGCAGGGTGATGTATTACCAACTGCGGCGTAAGCGCATTGCCCAGGGCTGGAGACTGCTCGGCGCAGCAATTGGCTTGGGCATCGTTGCGCTGCTGTTGGGACGTTTCGGCGAACCGGTCGCGTATAGTTTTTATGAGCCTTCGCCGACGATTACCTTATCGCCAACCATCACCCTTTCCCCAACGATTACGCTTTCGCCGACCATCACGCTCACACCCACCGTGACCGACACACCTTCCATCACAGACACCCCTACCATCACCCCCACCCCTTTCATCCCGGCAGCGATCGAAGCCTTCTTTAGCAGCGCAGTAACTCCCGACCCGGCGGCCATCTTCAGCCAGCTGGTCTTTGCGCGCGGCTTCGACCCGCGCACCTATCAACCAATTGGCGCTGGAACTGTTTTCCAAAACCCAATCGAACGACTGGTGGTGTTATATTCTTATGATGGAATGAAGCCCGGCGCGCAGTGGTCGGCGATCTGGCTGCGGGAGGGCGAACTGGTGTATTACGAAACTGCGCCCTGGAACGGCGGAACCGGCGGCTATGGCTTTACCGAATGGCAGCCCTCGCCCGACCAGTGGAAACCCGGCAACTACGAAGTCCAAATCTTTGTCGGTTTAGAATGGAAAGTGGTGGGGCGTTTCATCGTGGAGGGTGAACCCGTCACCCTGACGCCGACCCGCCCGCCCTCCGCCACGCCCAGCGAAACCGCTACGCGCCGCATACCGCCGACAGCGACGGCCTCCGCCACCCGCATGCCCACTTCGACGCGCGCGCCGTCCGCCACGCCAACCGCCTCGCCGTTACCGAGCGCGACGCGCACCCCGCGCCCCTCCGATACGCCCTGGCCGACCGCAACGCCATAAATCGACGATGAATACAACACCGCTCGTCCCCAATTCAGGCGCTTCCCAGGCCTCCCGCTTCTGGCGGGAATGGCTGGGCAATTCGCTGCATTTCCCCATTCTCAACATCCTGCTCGAAATCCTGGTTTCAGACCCAATTTACTACCTGATTTCCCCCAACCTGGTCGGCCTGCTCCTCGCCAGCATTTTGCAAGCCTGGACCTTGAGCCGCTGGGAGAGGATGGCAAACCCACGCCGCCTGCTGGGCAACTTGATTGGCCCGGCAACATTTACTGCCATTGGATTATCCCTGCAAGGAACAGAGTTCCTTTCCGCGCCCAATCATATTGCTTACTGGGTCTTTGGGCTGCTCTTTGGCATCATTCAGGGCATCCGGCCAAAAAGAAACTGGCTGCACGCTGTTTCTGTTTTCGGGGAAGCCCTGCTGCGCGGTGTGATGGCCGCCGCCATGGTTTACATCCTGCATATCCGGCTCGACCCCATCGCAACCATGCGCATCCCCGATTTCCTGATCGAGCCGGGAAACCTGTTTGTCGTCCTGGCCTTCCTGTTGTCAGGACTGACTGCCGGACTTTGGAGCCTGGCTGCCAGCCGCGCGCAGGAGACACAGCCCAATCTCCACGCCGAACCCGGGCGGGCATGGAAGCGCGGTTCTCAAGAACAGGTCGTTGAATCTCCTGCAAGCCAGACAGCGCAGCGGGAAGAACGAATCATCCTGGCGATGGACATTCGCGGACTGACCCACTGGAGCGAGGCGCGCCAGCCCGAAGAGACGGTCAGCCTGCTGAACCGGTATTACCAGACTGCCGAGGCTGCCCTCAACCGGCATCAGACGCTGAAAATAATCCTGCGCACCGGGGAGGTGCTGGCGCTCTTCGCCCAGGTGGATGACGGGCTGCAAGCCGCCCTGAAATTGCGCGTGCAAATCAACGCCCTGCTTCACCGTCATGGGCTGGGCGTGGGAATCGGGCTGCATTCCGGGCCGGTCGTGGAGGCATGGCTGGGCGGCAGGGATGTCAAAGTGATGGATGTACTGGGGGATTCGGTCGAGGTTGCCCGGAACATCGAGGCCAACGCCGGGCTGGGAGAACTGCTGGTCTCTGAAAAAGTGCGTATCGCTATCGGCGCAACCTTCCGGGCCGGGCCGAAGCG
Source organism: Anaerolineales bacterium (assembly GCA_034434035.1). GTDB lineage: Bacteria > Chloroflexota > Anaerolineae > Anaerolineales > Villigracilaceae > UBA5195. Next base: position 599 of record DAOTZM010000100.1, on the reverse strand, counting down.
GTTTTTGCCGCTCCCAGGCCGGGACGAGCCAGTGATGGTCTATCCACTCGAATAGCCAATCATGGCCACTACGCTAACCCAAAATCCTCCCTGGCGGGCATCCACTCGTCAATGTTGCGCAGGATACGCGGGACGAGCGCATAGCGGGTCACGGTCAGGCCGGGGATGGCGGGCAGGGTGTGGCGGATGAATTCGCGCAGGGCGTCGTTATCTTTGAAGCGCGCCTCGATGGACATTTCGGTATTGCCCTGCCCAAAGGCAAGATAGGTGATTTCGGGCATCGACATCAGCGTTTGCAGGATTTCCGCCTCATGGGCTGGGTCGGCATCGAGCAGGATATCGGCGGCGGTGATGTAGCCAAAGGCCAGCGGGTTAAGGATGGCCGTCAGGCGGATAATCCCTTCCCCGACCAGCCGGTCAATGCGCTTGCGCACGGTGCGCTCGTTGGCGCCGGTCTGGCGGGCAATTTCGGAGGCGGAAAGGCGCGCATCGGCGTGCAGGGCGCGGATAATGTCGTAGTCCAATTGGTCGAGGGTGTATTTTCGGGGCGGCATACTTCCCTTTCGGCAACGGTAGATGCCGAAATTTTAACACTTTTT
>DAOTZM010000099.1:0-17701 GCA_034434035.1 Anaerolineales bacterium | reverse complement strand
GCGCGCATCGGCGTGCAGGGCGCGGATAATGTCGTAGTCCAATTGGTCGAGGGTGTATTTTCGGGGCGGCATACTTCCCTTTCGGCAACGGTAGATGCCGAAATTTTAACACTTTTTTGGGGAAGACGTAAAAAAGGTGACAGTCACCTGCCCGGTGACTGTCATTTTCGTTCAGATTGGTTAACTCATCGTCAACGCCATGACAGCCTTTTGGGCGTGCAGGCGGTTTTCGGCTTCGTCGAAGACGACCGAGTTGGGGCCATCCAGCACGGCGCTGGTGACTTCGATGTCGCGGTCGGCGGGCAGCGGATGCATATAAATGGCGTCGGGCTTGGCAACTTTCAGTTTGGCGTCATCCATCATCCAGTTCTTGAAGGAATCCTGGAGCTTTTTGCCTTCGACCTTGTCGTTGGTGGTCAACAGCGGCCCCCATGACTTGGCGTAGATGACATCGGCGTCTTGGCAGGCTGCGGTCATGCCATCGGGGTCTTCGATAATCTCAAAGTTCGACCCGGCAATGCGGGCCTGTTCCCTGGCCTGTTCGACAATCTCGGGCATGAGCTGGAAGCCGGGCGGGTAGGCCAGGGTGACATCCATGCCAAAGCGCGGCATTTGCAGGATGAGCGACTGCGGAACGGAAATGGGCTTGAGATACGAGGCGGCGTAGGCCCACGAAACGACGATTTTCTTTTTGCGCAGGTCGCGGCCTTTCTTTTCCATGATGGTCATCAGGTCGGCCAGGCATTGGAAGGGGTGATAGACATCGCACTGCATGTTCAGGACGGGGGCGCGGCTGTTTTTGGCGACATCGTTCAGGTATTTATTGCCGTCGCCAAAGTCACAGTGGCGGATGGCGATGCCGTCGAAGTAGCGCCCAAAGATTTCGCCGATTTCAACCGGGGTGTCGCCGTGCGAAATCTGGGTGGTGTTGCTGTCGATGAAGGCGCCATGCCCGCCCAGTTGGGCAATGCCGGCTTCGAACGAGCCGCGCGTGCGGGTGGATGAGAAGAAGAACAGCATGGCGAGGACTTTGTCTCGCAGGTAGGGGTGCGGCTCGCCAAGGGCGCGCTTGCGCTTCAGGTCCCAGGCCACGTCTAATACGGTTTCGACTTCCTCTTTGGTGAAGTCGAGGTCGCCGATAAAATCGCGACCGCGAAAGTTGGTTTGCATACGGTAATACTCCTTTTGTGTCAGGTTTCAGGTTTCAGGTGTCAAGTGTCAGGTGTGAAGGTCACACTCGTAAAACTTGCAAATCGATAAATTGGCCGTTTTCCCACGCCAGGCGGATGCCTTCGCAGCATTCGATGTAATCGCCTAACGCGGAAAAATCGGCAGCGGGGAGACAGGCTACGGCGCTGAGTTCGACCACGCCGCCATGATTCACCACCAGCGCCGAGCCGCCTTCGGGCAGGGATTCGGCCAGTTGTTCATAGAAACCAGCGAGGCGTTGGGCGTAAGAAAAGGCCGCGCCCCCTCGCCGCCAGGCGGCCGCGTAGTCGGCAAAACTGGCGGGCCAGGGGCATTCCATCTCCACGTCCTCCCCATACGCGGCGATGAGCGGCTCGGTGGCGTCTACCACGAAGCCCATTGCCTGGGCGGTTTGCACGGCGCGCGGCAGCGGGCTGGTGATGACGCGGTCGAATTTGCCCATCTCCAGGCCCACCAGACGCGCCAGGGCCACGCCCTGTTCAGATAAGTCCTGACCTGGTTTGTTGCGGATAGAATGGCGGCGGATTTCGATGGTTTTCATTCGTTTTTCTCCCTTCTCCCGGTATGGGAGAGGGGTCGGGGGTGAGGGGCTATTCCATCGCCCCCAGCACCAGCGCAATCAGCGCCATGCGCATGACGACGCCGTTGAAGGCTTCCTGCCAGTAGCGCGACCAGCGGGTGATGTCCACGTCGGTCGGGACTTCGTCCATGCGCGGCAGGGAGTGAAGCAGGATGGCGTCGGATTTGGCTTTGGTTTCGAGCAGTTCGCGGGTGATGCGGTAATTGGCCGGGGTCAGGCTGATTTCGCCGGCGCGCTCGTCGCGGCTCTTGGTGTAATCGGGCTGGACGACCGGCTCGACCAGGATGACATCGGCGGCGGCAATGGCTTGTTCGACGTGTTCTTTCTCGTCGAAGTGGACGCTGAGTTGCTTCATCTCTGCTTTGAATTCAGGGGTCAGGCCCATATCGGGCGGGGCGACGAAGGTGATGGGGCAGTCGAACTGGCTGAGGGCGTAGCCGAGCGAGTGCATGGTTCTCATGCGCATATCGCCCACCGCCAGCCACTTCAGGCCGTCAATGCGGCCTTTTTCACGCAAGACGGTGTACAGGTCGGTGAGAATCTGGGTGGGGTGCTCGCCCCAGCCGTCGCCGCCGTTGATGACCGGGATACTGGCCCATTTGGCGGCTTCGTGCGGCGCGCCCTGCTGGAAGTGCCGCATGACGATGACATCGCCGTAGTATTCGAGCATTTTGACGGTATCTTTGATGGATTCCTGGTAGAAGTCACCAGCGCGGGTCATTTTGGGGTCAGCAAACCCGACCACATGCCCGCCGAGACGGTGCATGGCGGCCTCGTGCGCCAGCCGCGTGCGCGTGGACGGCTGGTAGAACGCAGCAACCAACGTTTTCTCTTTGAGCAGTTCGGAGTTGCGGCGGTTGCGGGCAATTGGCTCCAGTTTTTCGGCGACTTCAAAGACGCGGAAAAACTCGTTGCGCTCGAATTCTTTGAGCGAGAGAATATCACGACCGGCAAAACTACGCATGTTGAGTCTCCTTGGGGTGTGAAAGGGTTTCTTGTTTTCCGGTTTTCTGGTTATCCAGTTATCCGGTTGTCCAGTTTACCTGTCGACCTGTTTTTTTGCTCATTCGTTCACATGCACTTCCTCGGCCAGCATTCTGGGCAGGAGGGCATAGAAGGCAGTGGCCTGTACCACATCTTCGAGTGAGACGCACTCGAGGTTGGTGTGGGCGGTTTTCTCGTTGCCGGGGCCAAAGCCAATCGAGGGAATCCCAGCCTTACCGGCCCAGTAAGTGCCGTTGGTCGAGAAGTCCCAGGTATTTGTTTCTCGTTTTTCGCCCCACAGGGCTTCGATAACGCGCTGCCCGGCGCGGACAAAGTGATGGGCTTCATCGAGCAGCCAGGCGGGATAATATTTAGAAACCGGGAACACAAATCCGGTGTAGGATGGTTCGTTGTAATACAGTTCCTCGACGATGATTTCATCCTGCAAATAATCGGCAATCAGGCCGCGCGTCTGGGCCAGCACGTGTTCACGCGGTTCGTTGAGGGTGATGCGGCGGTCAATGTAGATGGTGAACTGGTCGGGGACGGCGTTGAGGGAGGCGGTGCGCACTTCGACGTTGGTGACGGCAATCGAGGGGTGTCCCTGCTCAGGGTGAGAACCCATCCCGAAACGGAAGCGGCGGTCGAGTTCACGGATTTGGGCAATTACGGAGGCCATTTTATAGACGGCGTTGTCGCCCAGGTAGTGCGAGGCGGCGTGCGCCGAGCGGCCCTCCGCGGTGATTTTCATCTCGATGCGGCCTTTGTGTCCACGATAGACCTGCATTCGGGTCGGCTCGCCGATGACGACATAATCGGGCCGGATTTGCGGGTCGGCCTCGACAAAGGCGTTGGGAGCGATACCGTCGCACCATTCTTCCATGTTGCCGAAGTAGTAGGCAGTGTATCCTTCGAGCAGGCCCAGGTCGCGGGCAATTGCCAGGCCGTAGACCATGCCAGGGGTGGAGTTTTTCTCATCGCAGGCGCCGCGCGCGTAAAAGATGCCGTCCTCGACCTTGCCGACGAAGGGGTCCCAATCCCAATCGGCGGGGTCCCCGACATCGACAGTGTCGATATGCGAGTCGAAGACGATAACTTTCGGCCCGCTGCCGATGCGCCCAATGGTGTTGCCCATCTTGTCGAAGCGGACTTCGTCGAATCCGAGTTTGCGCATTTCCGCCTGGATGCGCTCCCCGACCGGCCCAATTTGCGAATTGATGCTGGGGATGGCGCAGATGTCGCGCATGAACTGGATAATTTCGTCACGGTGCTGGGCGACGCGGGATTGGATTTTAGCAACTATTTCTGGCATAGCAATCTCCTGTTGGTGTTATTCGGTTTGTCGGTTTTCCGGTTGTCCAGTTTTTCGGATTTCCGGTTTTACGATTTCGATTGATGGGTTGATTTCAACGCAGGCGCCTACCAACCAAGCCCTGGATACTGATTACTGATTACTGATTACTGATTACTGATTACTGATTACTGTTCCCCCCACCTTGCGGACGACGTGGAATTTGAAGTAGCCGGGCAGGAAGTAACTGTGCGAAAAATCGATGACCTGGCCGCTGGCCGTAAACAGCAGGGCGGTTAATTTCAACAAAACGTCGCCGCGCTGGATTTCGAGCATTTTGGCAACCTCGGCGCTGGCATTGGCGGCGGTAATCTCGGCCCGGCTGGTGACAAGCGGGTCGCCGCGCTGGAGCAGGTAATCGAGCACCGAGCCGTTGAATTTGTTGGTCAATTCATCGGCCTGTAACACATCTTCGGGCAGGGTATCGACCAGGTAAGCCACCGGGCGGGTATCGGCGCGCATGGTGCGCGAGACACGCACCAGGCAGGTTCCCTCGGGGACGCCCAGCCGGTCAGCAGATTCTTTTTCGGCCTTGATTTGTTCGATGACGGTCGGGCCGGGGCCGACATCCAGGCCGGAGCGGCGCGCCAGGGTCAGCATGGATTCCAGCACTTCGAGTCCACTCTCGATGACGGGCGGCTGGCCGACCACAAAGGTCCCCGCGCCCTGGCGGCGGCGGATGAGTCCCTGGGTCTCGAAGGTGCGCATGGCTTCGCGCAGGGTGGAGCGGCTGACGCCCAGGTCGGCTGCCAGGTCAGGCTCGGAGGGCAGGCGCGTTCCGGCGGGCATTCTGGCAATCAGCGCAGAAAGGTCGGCTTGCAGGCGTTGGAAGGGGAAATGAGGCATGGGAACTCCGGGGCAGTAATCAGTTATCAGTGGACAGTGGGTGGTTCTCGGTGAGTTTGGATGATGAGTTGAAAATGTCCCGACAATCGCCATGAATTAATTTTGTTTCAATTTCGGTCATTGCAACTCCAGAACAAAAAACAATATTGCTCATCATTCAATCACTGGCACAAACTCGAACCTGGTCACATCCACCAGCCCCTTATCGGAAATCCGCAGTTCGGGGATGACGACCAGACCGAGCAAGGCCATTTGCATGTTGGGGCTATTCAGTTCGGAGCCGCAGGCCGCAAACCCGGCCAATACCGTTTCGGCCTGCCGGGCAACGACTTCGACATGTTCATTCGACATTAGCCCGGCGATGGGCAGGCTCACCTCGCCGATAATTTCTCCGTCCTTGACCACTACCTGCCCGCCGCCGGTTTCGGCCAGGCGGTTGGCGGCCTGGGCCATGCAGGCTTCGTCGGTGCCGACGACGATCATGTGGTGGCTGTCATGGGCAACGGTTGTGGCGATGGCGCACCTGGCTTTCAGCCCAAATCCGCTCACCAGGGCAACCTGCGCCCCGCCGGCAGCATGATGACGTTCGACGAGGGCGACTTTGGCGATGTCGGGTGATTCGTGATGAGTGAAAAGCGACGAGCGGATTTCTCCGTTTTCGGGCGTGAGTTCAAGGCGCAAATGGCGGGTGGGAGCCTGGTTTTCGATGACGCCGATGACATTCGCCCTCACCCCTGCCCGTCTCCCGACGGGAGAGGGGTTGGGGGTGAGGGAAACTTTGATTTTGAAATCATCAGCAGTCAACGCGCGTTTGAGTTTAACGCTGTGCTTGACCCAATCCGGGTAGGGATAGACAGAGAGTTCCTGCTTCCACTGCCCATCCTGGGCAATCAGCCTGCCTTTGGCAATCACCAGGTCGGCGCGGAAATCGCGCAGGTCGCGCGCCAGCACCACATCACCCCAACGGCCAGGGGCAATCATGCCCATCTCTCGGCTCAGGCCAAAATGCTCGGCGGTGTTGATGGTCGCCATTTGAATGGCCGTCATCGGCGGCAGGCCTTCGCTGATGGCGTGGCGCAGCACCCGGTCCATGTGGCCTTCGGAGGCCAGAGTCGCGGCGTGGCTGTCGTCGGTGCAGAGCAGGAAGCGGCGCGGGTCGACGTGATGATTGGTCACGGCCTTGACCTGCTCGGCTACATCGTGCCAGGCCGAACCATAGCGCAGCATGGGCTTCATGCCCTGCCGGGCGCGGGCAATGGCGTCTTCGGCGCGCGTCCCCTCGTGGTCGTCTTCCGGGCCGCCGGCCGCGTAGCCGTGAAAGGCCAGTCCCAGGTCGGGGGTGGGGTAATGCCCGCCGATGGTTTTGCCCGCGTGGCGGGTGGAGTGCATTTCGGCGTGCATTTTCTCATCGGAGGCCGCCACGCCGGGGAAGTTCATCATCTCGCCCAGGCCAATAATCCCGGGCCAGGTCATCGCTTCGGCCACATCGGCGGGACTAATCGAGGCGCCGGGCGTCTCCAAACCGGGCGCGGACGGCACGCAGGACGGCATCTGCACCCAGACGTGAATGGGCTGGCTGGCTGCTTCGTCCACCATCAGTTTGACGCCCTTTAGCCCGAAGACATTGGCAATCTCGTGCGGGTCAATGAACATGCCGGTCGTGCCGCGCGGCGCGACGGCGCGGACGAACTCCGTCACCGTCACCATGCCGCTCTCGACGTGCATGTGCCCGTCGAGCAGGCCGGGGACGAGGTAACGGCCGCCGGCATCGATAACCTGCGTGGTTTTGCCAATTGCGTGGTCGGCATTCTCACCCACATAGGCGATATGCCCATCGGCGATGGCGATGTCGGTCTGCGGGATGATTTCGCCAGTCTGGACGCAGACCCACTGCCCATTTTTGATGACCAGGCCGGCGGGCGCGCGGCCCATGGCAACGTTGACGAGGGTTTGGGATAACATGGGACTCCGATGTTCGATATTCGATGTTCGAGGGATGGTTTTATTTTGGCAGAACAGGCGCGAAGTTCATTACGCCGACCATGCGCAGCAGCGAGTCGCCGGTGTTGCTGAACTGGTGCTGCTCGCCGGAGGGGATGAAAATGGCCGCGCCGGGGCGGATTTCGACGACATCGCGCGGGGTGGTCAACTGCCCGCAGCCTTCGAAGACAAAAAACTCGTGTTCGTGGTCGTGCTGGTGGAACGGCGTCGTTTTGCCGGGCTGGAGTTCATAGACGCACATGGCGAAATTCGTTGCCCCCTGTGTCGCATTGATTACCCAGCGGGCGGTCAGGCCGTCGGCTCCCGCCGCTTCGGCAGGCACTTCGAGATAATCCTTGACGTACATGGCACACTCCTTTCGCAAAATCAGGTTACATGCTCAATTTATTTTGCCTGTGGTCTCGTTTTTCGCGCGCTCCACCAACTGCCGCCAAAGTTCTCCGGCATCTGGTGAAATGCGAGCCGCTTCGATGGAAATCAAATCAAGGTCAATTGGAACATCACTGAAACCACTCATGTCAAAGACGAGCATCGAATAAATATCGGCAGGATGTTTGTTTGAGCGGCCCTCGTTCCAGGCTGTCAATTTCCCAACGATAATATCTGTCGGCTGAGCAACCCAGGCCTCAAAAGATTGACCATCAGGAGCAACAAATTCACGGCGCACGCGGCGCTCAAAGGCGGTTTCATAATCCGGCTCCCGGCGCAGCGGTACCAAATCTGCCTTGACACCCTCGCCAGTGTCGATGATATTGAACATAATGCCCATCCTGACCGAGTCGCGCATCATTTCCGGGTCAGCATAATAGCGGGGCAAGGGAAATTTTCGAGACAACGCTTCAAAATCCGGCTCATGCAGGTCAACCAAAATATCAATATCGTAAGTTGTCCGAGAAATTCCAAACGCAGAACCGCCAAACGCGCCAACAATCATATAAGGCGCACCGATTTCGTCCAAAGCCTGTACGACACGGATATAAAAATCCATTGAGTACATCATGCGCTAATCCATCTTGACCGGGGTATAGTAAGCCAATACTTTCAGATTAATTTCTGGCAAAGACAGGCCAGGATAGCGTTTAAGAAACGTGCCGCGTAAAGCCGCCATCGAAAATTCTCGCGCCGCTATGCCAGGAAGCAATCGTTTTTGAGCGGGTAAAGCGGCAAGAAGTTGAAGCTGCCGAAAATCAACTTCAATCCCACGCACAATTTGAGCAATTTGCTCGTCGGTCAGCGAGCGATTTTCGTTCATGAGCATTTATCCATTTACCAGCCGGCGGGCGGCCCGGTTATGGCGCGCGGCCAGTTCGTGTTCATCGACTGTAACCAGTTGACCTTCTCGAACGATGAACTTCCCGCCGACGACGGTGTAGTCCACCCGGCGGGGCTGGCAGAACACCACCGCCGCCACCGGGTCGTGAACTGCGCCGCCTGCCAGGTCGAGGCGGTTCAGGTTGATGGCGAAAAAGTCGGCGCACTTGCCCGCTTCGAGGCTGCCAATGTCGCGGCGGCCCAAGACCGCCGCGCCGCCGCGAGTTCCCAACCACAACGCCTGGCGCGCGGTCATAAGCGCCCTCGCCCCTGGCGCCTCTCCCGATGGGAGAGGGGAGGGGGTGAGCGAAAAACCAGTAATTCCTTCCTTCAGCCGCGCCAGCAGCATGGCCTGGCGGACTTCGGCCAACAGGTGCGAGCCGTCATTGGAGGCCGAGCCATCCACGCCCAGGCCAACATTAACTCCGGCGGCGAGGTAGTCCCGAATCGGCGCAATGCCGGAGGCCAGGCGCATGTTGGAGGTGGGACAGTGCGCCACGCCGCAGTTGTGCCGGGCATAGACGCCAATCTCCTCGGCGTTGACGTAGACCGAATGCGCGAACCAGACATCGCCGCCGACCCAATCGAGGGACTGCATGTACCCGACCGGGCGATAGCCGAATTTCTGGAGACAGAACTGCTCCTCGTCCTCGGTTTCCGCTAAATGGGTGTGCAGATGAACGCCGTATTTGCGCGCTAATTTGGCCGATTCGCGCATCAGGTTGCCCGTGACGCTGAAGGGGGAGCAGGGGGCGAGGACAACCTGGGTCATCGAACCCGGCGCGGGGTCATGGTAACGCTGGATGACGCGCTCGCTGTCAGCCAGGATGTGTTCCTCGCTGTCGGTGACGGAATCAGGGGGGAGGCCGCCTTTGGATTCGCCCAGGGACATCGAGCCGCGCGAGGCGTGGAGCCGCACCCCGAGGGAGAGTCCCGCTTCGATTTCATCATCCAATTTGGAACCGTTCGGAAACAGGTAGAGATGGTCGGAGGCGGTGGCGCAGCCGCTGAGGGCCAGTTCGGCCAGGGCGGTTTGGGCGGAGGTAAAAATATCCTCCGGCTGGAGGCGCGCCCAAATGGGGTAGAGCGTTTTGAGCCAGTTGAACAGGTTGGCATCCTGCGCGGCGGGGATGCTGCGGGTCAGGGTCTGGTAGAAGTGGTGATGGGTGTTGACCAGCCCAGGGAGGACGACATAGCCGGAGAGGTCGAGGACTTCGTCGGCGCGCTGCTGTTCGTCAGACAGGTCGGAGACCTGCCCTGCGAACTCGATGAAACCGTCGCGGATAAAAAGACCACCGTCGGGGATTTCCCGCTGATGGTCGTCGAGGGTGGCAAGATAGGCGTGCTTAATCAGGAGGGTTGGCATGGGATATCCAATGGGCTTCAAAATTTGTCTGACAACTTCTAGTTTAGCAGAAAGGGATAGACAAGTCAATTGTTCTTACATTTGTCACCTGGAGCGATTATTCCCAAAATTGGGGATTGGCGGGCTGCGGGTTCTCTTTGAATATTCGGCAATCTTGAGTATAATTATGCTTGTAAGCAATCACAGTGGTTATATTGGGGAACAATTTTGCCGGGGCGGCAAAAATGCAAGGTATCTTCTCAATATTTCGGGGTAAGCGTTTTTGGCAGCCCGCAAATATGGAGCGAAAGCCCTTGTTTTTGAACTTTATGTCCATATTTGGTGTGTATATTTTAGGGCTACCCCGTTTTTTTGAGATGATACAAAATACTTTAACAATGCATGGTTCAAGTTTCAGAACGAATCGCGCGTTCATGGGGATTGCATGTTCTAATTCAGTTCATGACGCAATTGAAGCAAGGATACGCAATGAATGAATTGAGAAAGATTTTTGTTCTGTTGGTTTTATACCTTCTCCTGGTATTCTCTGTGGGGGAGTTATTTAGCGACTACGGAGTAGTTTTTCAATTCCCGTCACATTTCTATTTCCTAATTGTCGGTGTTGTATTTACCAACCTGCTCGTGCCGCGCTTGAGTTGGATGTCGGTCACAACATTGTTAGGCTTTTGGGCAATTGTATTTTTTATCGTCGCTTATTTCTATGTCAGCGTCAATGGACCAGAATATATTCAAATTTTAGGCGTCGAATTTATCCTGATTGAAGTCGCGGTTTGGATGTCATATCAATTAAACATCCAGTTGAGGGCGGCAGAGTCCATCATGGAAAGCCTGGCATATTCGACCTATACCAATAGAACCATCAACCTGCGCCAAGCCACCGAGCGTATCGAAGTTGAAATGACACGCAGCCGCCGGCACCATCGCCCGCTTTCGGTGATACTTTTCAAGCCGGAAAATATATCATCAAAAGAAAAACAAGAATCCTATGAGCTTATGCATGACGACCTGATGAAATATTTTGTTGCCGCGCGTATTGGTCAAATCATGACCAATGAACTACGCCAAACAGACCTGATTTTGCGAGACCCCGATGGATACTTCGTTATAATGTGCGCTGAAACTACCAGGGAAAGTTCCGTTTTACTTGCAGAGCGTCTTCAAGCAGCTGTAAGCTCCAATATGGGCGCTTCTGCCCAATGGAGTATCGCATCTTTTCCAGAAGAAGCCTTGACATTCGATGAACTTCTTAACCAGGCGAAAGCCAATATGTTGTCTACCAAGAATCAGCAATTTTCTAACGCGCAAAACTATCAGGACGTGGAAACGAATTAAGATACAGATTCATTATCGGCGTTACAACACTGCTCGCGCACACACGCCGGATTTCCAAATCAGGGAGAAAAGGAGAATCCAACATGTATCACTACGCAGAATACTCGTGGCTTTCTAAATTCCGTCCACACAAACGCATCTTTGTGGGGAAGTCGTACTTTTTCCTGAAACGTGTCATGGACTTATCCATTGTGACACTCGCCATGCCATTTTGGGTTCCCGTCTTTCTTTTGATTATGCTCGTCATAAAAATCACCTCACCGGGCGCGCCTGCCATTTTTTCCCAGTTGCGTACCGGGCGAGGCGGGCGGCGGTTTCGCATGTACAAGTTCCGCTCGATGGTTCCCAATGCCGAAGAGTTGAAGCTGAAATATGCCCATTTGAACGAATTACAGTGGCCCGACTTCAAAATTACCAACGACCCGCGCATCACCCCCATCGGGAAAATCCTGCGAAAGACCAGCCTGGATGAACTGCCTCAGTTGCTGAACGTCATCAAGGGTGACATGAGTCTGGTTGGGCCACGCCCGACCTCTTTCGGCGCAGATACCTACAAGCTCTGGCACACCTCCCGCCTGGATGTGCTGCCCGGCATCACGGGATTGTGGCAGGTCTACGGACGCGCATCGCTGGAATTCGACGACCGCCTGCGGCTGGATATTGCTTATATCGAGAGGCGCAGCCTGTGGCTGGATATTTGTCTGCTCTTTTTGACGGTCATCGCAGTCTTCAAACAACGCGGAGCGCACTAACTGGAATGCAATAAAATACGGCCATTGCGAAAACGCATCGTCCCTGGGGTGGAAGGATTTCCCTTCCACCCCAGGCTATCATCTCGATACCACTTTAGGAGCAGCGGTTGAAATTTAAGTTCTGGGTTCTAGTACTTGTCGTATCAGCGCTTGTGACTGCCTGTTCTGGGCAACATCAAACATCCTCTTCCACTGTCGAGCCATCCCCCACCGCGCAACCACTCGAACCTATTGAGCCTGTAGAAGGTCCTGCAATAACACCCACCAAGGCTTCCTGGCTAACGGGAAAAAGCATTCCCCTGCCGCCAGAAAATCATTTGTATCACGGGGTATTCCCCAGCGGCGGAGATACCGTTGTCGTAAGCGCGCAGGCGCTCAGGGAATATGAGGCTGCTGTGGGCAAGCAGGCATCCTGGGTTTACTTTTCGCACTTCTGGTTCGATGGAAAAGAGTTCCCGCTTGAAACGGCTCTCTGGATTCGGGGCGAGGAAAGCATACCCTATATCCGGCTGATGATGCAATCCTTTTTCAAATCACGGGGTAATGAGCCGCTGTATATGCTCCAGAACATCATCGAAGGCCAGTTCGATGCCGACCTGTTCGCCTGGTGCGAGACAGCGCGAGACTTTGGCACACCCTTAATCGCCGAATACGGAACGGAGGTCAATTCCGATTCGTTTCCCTGGTCAGGCGTCTATAATGGCGGAGGAAAGTTGGATGGGTATGGGGACCCGAACCTGCCAGACGGCCCAGAGCGATTTCGTGACGCGTATCGCCACATCATCCAACTCTGCCGCGGCGCAGGCGCGGATAACATCACCTGGGTCTTTCATGCAGGCGGCAAGAGTTATCCCGACGAAGCATGGAATGCTTTTGAAAATTATTATCCAGGCGATGAATGGATTGATTGGCTTGGATTCAGCGCGTATGGTACACATACCCCATTTAGTTCTTACTACCGCCCATTTCTTGCCGAAATCGAGGACACCTACCCCCGCATGATAGAAATAGCTCCCGATAAACCCGTCATTATTGCAGAACTGGGAAGCGCCAAAAACAACCCATACTTAGACCAGGCAGAATGGACGCGCGAGTCGCTGGAAATCATTACATCGATGTACTATAAAAAGCTTATCGGATTTACCTGGTGGAACGAGGCCTGGCAAAATGACGGCAACCCGGAAAACGACTCAACCATGCGCGTACAAGACAACCCGCAACTGCAAGCCTTGTTTCGGGAAATGATAGGGAATAACCCAGCCGTCTTGGGCGAAATTACAAAGTAACAGGCAAGGCTAATGAATCATGAATGAAATCGCCCGCCTCAAATTTACACAATATCACCCGCTCGATGACTACTCCCTGGTGGAAAAACATTGGCGCGACTTGCTGCAAGAGTGCCAACACCACTATTTTCTCTCCTGGGGATGGATGTCCACGTGGCTAAAAAGTCTCCCTCCCCAACATGGAGTAAGGCTCATCGTGGGATTCCTGGGGGACGTACCTGCCCTGGCATTTTTTGCAGGCTTGTCCAACAAGAAATGGGGAAAACTGTTTCGCTCCCGAGTCATCTCACTAAACACCACTGGAATTCCATTTTTTGACAAAATTTACCTGGAATATAACTCGGTCCTGATTCGACCTGGGATTACGATGGACATCGAAGAACTGCTTCATGCGCTGGATGGATTTGCATGGGATGAGTTGTACCTTCCTGGCCTTTCGGCACAATTTGTCAAACGATTCGATGACCTGATGAATGACAGCAACAGGTTCAATTTGATTGTGGAGCAAAAGTCAGGCGCTTCGTATGTTGACCTGGAGCAGGTGCGCGAAGCGGGAATGGATTATTTACGTTTCCTGAGTTCCAACAAACGAAGCCAGATTCGGAGATCTATCAAAGAGTACGAAAAGGATGGAAAAATCGAGATTCAGGCGGCAAAAACATCCCACGAAGCGTTGGAATTTTTAGGCGAGTTGGCCGTTCTTCATGAAAAAGAATGGCAGGAGCGCGGCGCGCAGGGCGCTTTTTCCAATGAATATTTTTTCCAGTTTCATAAGGACTTGGTTTCCGGGCGTTTTCCTTATGGTGAAATCCAGCTAATAAGGGTTTCATCGCCCAATATCCTGCTGGGATATCTGTACAGTTTTGTTTACAACGGCAGGGTGTATTTCTACCAGAGCGGATTTAATTATCTGCCTGGCAATGTATACCGGCCCGGCCTGGTTTCTCATTATTACGCAATCCTAAAAAATGCAGATGCCGGAAAGTCTGTTTACGATTTCATGGCTGGCGATGCAGACTACAAAACCAGCATGGCAACCGGCTCCGAAGATGTCTATTGGGTTAGAACCTTTCGCAATCGAACATTGTTTATCGTGTGGAAATGGTTGAACTTCGTGAAAACACGGGCAAAGTCTTTGCCAATCATGTCCAAGCACCTGAAAAAACTCAAAAAAAATATTTTCGTCAACACCGATTAAGCACATAAGCAACCAAAATCACGAGAAACGAGAAGATGAAACATACCCCCGTCAAACATCTATGGATATTCTTTGTACTCATTGCCTTCGGGCTAATTTACACTTTGACAGGGACGTATATCTATGTTGATGGCGATGATGCCACGTCAGTTGCGTACCATGTTATGGGAAGGGACCCTTCTGTCCAACCACCATACTCCCCCTATCATGGCATGATGGACATTGCCCTAAGCTTTCTCCCATCCCAAGAGGCTTTGGTGCGCGTTACGGCACTCGGCATAACCCGCTATGCAAACGTTGTGATGTTCATCTTGATGCTCCTGCTGGCATTCGATTGGCTGCAAGAACACAAAAAAGGCAGATTGCCTGGCTTCTACTTTTTCTTCCCTGCTGTGGCCCTGTTATCCGCGCCAGAATTTTTTTACCTTGGCCTGGTTTACGCACCAACACTGGTCGCAATGTGTTTTATTCTCGCATCGCACCTGATTCTCAGATACTCCTATAAGCAAACCCATCCAAACACCCTAAATAAAATCCTGTTATCGGGCCTTTCGGTGATACTGTTCGGACTGGGCGGAGCCTTCCGCTGGAATACTTCTGCTTACGCCCTTGTTATTGCTGCCGACATTCTCACCCAACCTACCCATAGAACCCAATCGAACAGGTTAATATCCACCGGCTTATGGGTCGGGTTTGCCTTGCCCACACTCTTCATGATGATATCCCTGAGCGGATATGGGCTTGCAGATTTTATCGCCAAGTTTGAAACTGTATTGTATGTCATGAATCAGGCCGGGAGCTTGTCACCCGACAGGCAGGCTTCGTTCATGGAAACAATCATGCGCACCAGCCTGAATCTTACGCCTTTATTCACCCCTGTCTTTTTGCTTCTGGTACTGATTGGCTTTATCCTATTGATAAAAGAACGCAATCCACTTTTAATTGTGGTTTTGGCAGGCATCTTGAGCTGTCTTCCCTGGATCAGGTCAGGCGTGCCCAAATTTATCATCACCGCAATTCCGATACTGGTATTATTGCTTGCGGTTGGCCTGAACGGGATTGTCGAATTCACAAAAAAACATCACCGCCAAAAGGCATTGATTTACGCGCTCATTATCATCAGCCTGATAACCCCCTGGATGGTTGGCATCCGCATTACAAGAGAAAATACATCTTGGGGGCCGGGTTTCGAAATTCGACGTTTCGACTACCAAGAACCAGATGAGACCTCGATTGCTATCACCCTGGGACCCGGCATGGCATTTCCTACCCCGGAAGGGACTCGACCGCTTTACGGACACGCCTACATCTTGCTGGGCGGATGGAAATCCTTTGTTGAAAAACAGGCGCAAGAACGCCAGGACTTAATCGAAACGGCCTTACGGCTCAATGTCCCAATGGTCGTTACCAGTTGGTCTCCTGATTATTACTTGAACAACTTGTACAACATGGGTTTTTATACATCGGATAATTATCTCAAAACAGACAAAAGTGGCCTCTTTATAGAACGCCAATACAGAAATGGGCAGGGAAAAGAACTCTCTGTGCTATACTCCGAAATGGAAGGCGTGGAAATCAGCGTTCTGACAGACCATCTGATGCATATTGCAGACCATGACAGGGTCATCCTGGTAGGTTACGCGCGAACAATGCGCGATTTGTACCTTGCCTGCCCCAACATTCTCCAGGCGCAGGGAACAAATTCCGCCTTGGTTGAGATCGAAAAAATTCGCCAGGATGCAAAGTAATCATTTTCAAGAACACATACCAGACTACCCCATGTCACAAAATGTTAGAAATCTGCAAAAAAACAGCCGCTATTTGGCTCGCGTTTTAGCGCCAACCGAAATAAATTCCAGCCTGATTTCTGCCTGGGATGAACTGGAAACGCGCGCGGTTGTTCCCAACGCTTTTATGTCTCCACATTTTGTCATGCCAGCTTTGCGCTATCTGGAATCTTGCGCTGATACTTTTGGGGTGTTTGTCGAAAAATCGTCGGGAGGCCTGCCAGATTTGGTGGGAGTCGCCCTGTTCCAGGTCAAAAAACCAAACCTAAGATTCCCTCTCAAACACCTGGCCGCATTCGAATCTGTTCACTCATACCTGTCCGATTTTCTGCTTGACCGGGAACACGCCAGCAGCGCATTGCGAGAAATTTTCCGCTGCCTGCGCGCGCAGCGCTATCGATGGCATGGCCTGCGTCTGAACAATCTCTCTGGAGAGTATCTCCTGACCGAGGAAGCGCAAGCGGTTACAAGCGAATTCGGAGCGCGCTGGAATCTATTCGAACGGTGGTCGCGCGCAGTTCTCCCTGAAAAGGAGTTTGGGGAGGCGGCTCTAGCGCAAATACCCAAAAGAAAAATGAAGGCGCATCAAAAAAACCTGAAAAAATTGGAAGAACTCGGAAAGGTCGATTGGGTTTTCACGCGCCAAACCGATTCACTGCAAACGCTTGCCGAAGAATTCGTCCGCCTGGAGCATAGCGGCTGGAAAGGCGCCGAAGGGACTTCGTTGTACTCCAACCCCTATCACTTGCGGTTTTTTTATGAGATGATGGCCGGTTTCAACCAAGCAGGCCGGGCTTTTTTTACCGAAGTGCGCTTGAACGGAAAAAGCATTGCCTCGACAACAAATTTCATATCAGGCAAGGCAGGGTTTGGATTTAAATTGGGCTGGGATTCTGCATACGCCCGATTCGGGCTGGGAATTATAAATGAAATCGAAACGGTGAAACATGCGGCAGAAGTTTTGTCCGGCCTGGAATATATGGATAGTTCGGCTGCGCCTGATTCATACATTAGCGACCTGTGGCCGGGCAGGCGCGCGATTTGCGAAGGCATGTTTTCACTAACCGCCGTAGGGCGCATAGCACTCGCCAGTGCCAAAACGGCGCGAAAACTGAAAACTTCGTTGTTTTCCCGCCGCAATAAAACACCCGATGAGAACGACCAAAACACGACTGAAAACACGACTGTATGAATAACAAACGGGAATTCACTGTAAGGCTTTTGCATCCAACGGAAATGGATGCGAAGTTAATTTCTGCCTGGGCAGACCTGGAAACGCGCGCCAGCGTGCCAAACGCGTTTCTCTCACCTTACTTTGCGCTGCCAGCCATAAAACATCTCATCTCATTGGATAATGTTTTTGGGGTGTTTGTCGAAAGAGAAACGGCAGGAATTCCCAGCCTGACAGGAGTTGCCCTGTTTCAGGCCAGGAAGCCAACACGGAGTTTTCCCCTGCCGCATCTCATGGCGTTTGAAAGTATTCATTCATACCTGTCAGGCTTCCTGCTCGACAGGGAGTGCGCCAGTGATGCGCGAAGGATGATCTATGGCAGCCTGGCGCAAAAAAAACATCAATGGAATGGCTTATACATCAACAATGCTCCGACCGAGGACTTATTTACAGAAGAAGCAAGTCAAATTGCCTCCGAATTCGGCATGAAATGGACGACGTACAGCAACTGGCAGCGGGCCGCGCTC
>DAOTZM010000098.1:0-17244 GCA_034434035.1 Anaerolineales bacterium | reverse complement strand
ATTGCGCGCCTGTGGCTGACGGGCGGCGAGCCGCTGCTCGTCCCGTACCTGCCTGAATTACTGGTCTATGCCAGGGAGGAGTTGAAATTCCGCGAAATCAGCCTGATTACCAACGGGACGCTGCTCTCGCAGCGGCTGGAGATTCTTCCGCGCCTCGACCGGCTGGGCATCAGCCTCGACTCATCCGACCCGCTGGCGCTGGCTGCCGTTAATTTACCGCTCCCCTACGCCGAAGCGGTCATCGCCGCCGCCCGGCAGGCCGCCCAACTACAAAAAACGCGCCGCTTCCGGCTGGTCGTCAACGCTGTGCTGACTCCCGAAACCCTGCCAGGGATGGACGCCCTGCTGGATTTCTGCATCCGTGAGAACATCCCGCTCTCCTTCTCGCCCCAATCCTTCAACAACTGGCCGCGCTACGAATTGCTGGCCGCGCCGGAATATCGCGCTTTCCTCGGGCGAGTCATCGCCGCCAAGCAGCGCGGCGCGCCCATCCTGGGCAGCCGCGCCTATCTCAAGACCCTGCTCGAACAGACTCCCTACGACTGCTGCCCCACCCTGACCCCGCGCATCCTGCCGGATGGCTGGCTGGTTTACCCCTGCCGCCCGATGGAAAAAGCCGGGAACGAGCAGGGCGGGCGCGCCGTCAACCTGTTGCAGGTCGAAGCCTGGAGCGAGGCCTGGCAGGCAGCCCAAACCCGCTACGGCGAGCCGCCCTCGGCCTGTCAATCCTGCTTCCAGCAGTGCTGCGCCGAACCATCGCTCATGCAGTCGCGCCCGCTGGATCTGCTGGCCGAGCGGCTGTTTTACTCACGCGGGTTGGATTTGACAACCTATGCGCCAGGGTAGTACAATTACAGAAATTCCGAATTTCTGCTTTCCTGGAGTTCTGCCATGACAACCATCCAAATCCGTTCCAAAGGAACCATCACCCTGCCCGCCGAAATGCGGCGCAAATACAATTGGGAAGAAGGCGAAATTTTGACCGCGATCGATATGGGCAATGGGACACTCATGCTCACTTCCAAGCCCAGCAAAGTGATGCGAAGCGCCGATAAAGTCGCCAAAATGGTGAAAGATGCCAACGTCAGCCTGGGTGAACTACTAGAAACGCTCGACGAAGAACGTAAGAAGTATTACCAGGAACACTACGTCAAAAAAGGGTAGTAGGGAAGTATGAAAAACCCGCATCAAAAATCTCTGGCAGATTAACTATCTCTTATCTGAATAGTTAAACAAATAGACCGAGCAAGAAACAATATATCGCCTGGTCATCAAAACAGATAGGAGACGCCATGAACAAGCCAAAAGTTTTCCTGGATAGCAGCGCCCTGATTGCCGGAGTGCTTTCATCAACGGGCGCGGCGCGCGCCTTGCTCGTTCTATCAGAAAACGAAAATATTGAATTGTTTATCAACGAGCACGTTATTACAGAGTCCGAACGCGCATTCGCGCGTAAGGTGCCAGAGGCTCTCCCAGAATTTCGGAATACCATTAAGAACTCTATGTTGAAAATTCTTAATGACCCAACAGCCGAAAAAGTCCAGGCAAATTTATACCTCATTCAAGACCCACAGGGTGTAGCAATCCTGCTCTCAGCCCAGATATGCAAAGCCGATTTTCTTGTCACCCACAATCGCAAACATTTCCTTGATGACCCGCAGGTGGCCGAAAAGGCGGGCCTGCGCATCGGAACGCCCGGGGACGCGATCGAATGGCTGAGAGAGCAGATATAGTCATCATCGGCGCGGGCGCGGCGGGGTTGACCGCCGCCCTGCACCTGGCCGAACGCGGCCTCGCGCCACTGGTGCTGGAGGCCGACCCGCGCTTCGCGGGCGGACGGCTGGCCGGGGGCGAGACGGTCGAAATCAACGGCGCAGCCTTCCGGCTGGAACATGGCGCGCATGGCATCTGGTCGCCGTACCGCAACTTCCAGGCCATGCTGGCGCGCAACAACCTGCGTCCGGTCTTCATCCCGGCGCAGGAGGAGGCCTGGATTTACAACCATCGCGGCCCTATCCGGCGCGCCGAGGCGGGCCGCGCCATCCGCAAGAGCTGGTTTCCCGCGCCGCTGCACTATCTGCAACTCTTTTTCAGCCCGCGCTTCTTGATGATGCTCGACCTCCGCGATTGGGCCTCGCTGTTCCACGTTTGGGCCGGGCTGGTGATGGGGGTGGGAATCGACCCGTTTGGCGAGAAAGCCAATGGAAGGAATGACCCTCCACAGCATCGCCAAAAGATGGTCGCCCGCGCTGAAAGCCTTTTTCGTCGGGCTGGCGCGCAACGGACTGGCCGCCCACCCCGACGAAGTGCCGCTTGCGGGCTTCCTGGCTTTCCTGCGCTTTTATACCCTGCTGCGGCGCGATGCCTGGAATTTCACTTACCTGCCCGATGACGGCGGCACATCCATCACGGAACCGCTGGCAGAACGGGTGAAAGCGCTCGGAGGGCGTATCCTGCTTGGGAAAGCGGTGGACAGGCTGGAGCGGGGCGAGTCGGGATGGGCTATCCATAACGGGCAGGAGTCGTTCGCCGCGCATCAGGTCATTTTGGCGGTAGAATCCAGCGCGGCGCAATCCATTCTTAAAGCCAGTTTTCGGCGCGAGGATTTGTTCTTCCCACGCTCACTCTCGAATGCGGTGGTTCGGGTGTGGTTCGACTCTCCGCCCCGCAAAGGCGCGGAAGCGGGCATTTTTACCGGCGATTTTATCTTGCACAATTATTTCTGGCTGCACCGGCTGTATAACCCATACCGGCGCTGGGCGCGCGAAACGGGCGGGAGTTGCATCGAGACGCACATCTACGGGCCGCCCGAAGTGTTGGAACAGCCAGACGCGGTTTTGCTGGCGCAGGCCATCGCCGAAGTGACCCTGGCCTGGCCCGAACTGCGCGGCCGCCGGATTGGACAGCACATCCAGCGCAATGCAGCGACTCATACCCTGCCCGCCGTCGGCCCACAAGACCGCCACCTGGGAACGATGACGCCCTGGCCAGGTCTGTTCTGCGCCGGGGACTGGGTGCGGCACACCTCGCCCGCCTTTTTCCGGGAACGAGCCTGCGTGACCGGCATTGCGGCGGCCAACGAAGTGCTACAATTGAATGGTCTGCAACCCTGGCCTGTGCTGGATGCGCCCCAGGCCGAACCCTTTGCAGCCTGGATCGAGCGCCTGATGCGCGCCGGACGCCGCAAACGGCGGGAACAGCGCCAACAAAACCAACTTTGGAGAAAACCATGACCAACTTCGAGGCCCGCCTGCCCGACATGCTCGCCCTGCTGAAACAACTTGTAGAAACCGAATCGCCTTCGCTCGATAAAGCCGCCGTTGACCGGGTCGGGACGCTCGTCATCCAGGAATGTCACCGCCTGGGCGCGGATGTGGAGGTTGTGCCCAATGCGCAAGCCGGCAACCACGTCATCGCGCGCTGGAATGGTCATTTACCCGGCGAAACTATCCTGCTCTTGCATCACATGGACACCGTTTTCCCGCTCGGAATGCTGGAGCGAATGCCTTTTTACTCCAAAGACGACAAAACCTATGGCCCTGGCGTGTTGGATATGAAGGGCGGCATCGTCGTCACCCTGGCGGCGATTGCCGGGTTGAGGGAGGCCGGGCAATTGAACCGCCCCGTGACGGCGCTATTCACTTCGGATGAGGAGATTGGCAGCGGCACATCCCGCGCATTGATCGAACAACTGGCCGGGCAGGCCGCCGTGGCGCTGGTGCTGGAATCGGGTCTGGAGGATGGTTCGATTAAGGTGTGGCGCAAAGGCGTGGGCGATTTCGCGGTCAGGGTCAGGGGGCGGGCGGCGCACGCGGGCGGGGAACATGAAAAAGGGCGTAACGCCATCCGCGAATTGGCCTGCCAGGTGCTGGAAATCGAAAAACTGACCGATTACGATGCCGGGACAACCGTCAACATCGGCGTAATTCGCGGCGGGACGGTGACGAACGTGGTGCCGGAGGAGGCAGTGGCCGAGGGTGATATTCGCATCTTGGTTCCTGAAGAGGCCGCGCGCATCGAAGCCGCGCTCAAGGCGCTGCAACCGGCTTTCCCCGATACAACGGTAGATGTAACGGTCGAGTTCAACCGCCCTCCGATGCCGTTCAACGAGGCAAATCAGGCCGCCCTGGCAAAAGCGCAGAAAATCGCCGCCGCGGAAGGAATCGAATTGAAGGCAGGCGGGTCGGGCGGCGGGTCAGACGGCAACTTCGTTGCCGCGCTCGGTGTGCCGGTACTGGATGGTCTCGGCACAGTTGGGGCAGATTACCACTCGGAGCGCGAGTGGATTTTTACCGAAAGCCTCGCCAGCCGCGCAAGATTGGTGGCAGCGCTCATTCGGGAATGGTGAAACGAGAGACATGGAGGAAAAATGCCCGTTTACGACTTAAACATTAACGGACAGCTAATCAGCCTGGAAGCAGAAGCGGACATGCCGCTCCTGTGGGCGCTGCGCGACCTGCTCGGACTGACCGGGACAAAATACAGTTGCGGTATGGGGATTTGTGGAACCTGCACCGTGCTTATCGACGGCCAGCCGGTTCGCTCCTGTATCACGCCGGTCTCCCGCGTTACCGGCAAATCCATCCTGACCATCGAGGGACTCTCGCCGGATGCCAGCCACCCGCTCCAGAAAGCCTGGCTGGAGGAGCAGGTGACGCAGTGCGGCTATTGCCAGCCGGGGCAAATCCTGACCGCCGCCGCCCTGCTGGAGAAAAACCCAACCCCTTCCGATGCAGACATCGACAAAGCCATGTCTGGCGCCTTGTGCCGCTGTGGAACCTACCAGCGCATCCGCAAGGCCATTCACCGCGCGGCGCAGGAGGCCTGAAATGACCACAAAAAAGATAAACCGGCGCGATTTCATCAAACTGGTATCGGTCACCGGCGGCGGACTGGTGCTGGCCCTGTACCTGGATGCCTGCGACAAACTCCCCCCGGAACTGCCGCTCCTTTCCGCCAAAGACCCGGCTTCCGAGCCGGGCGCAGTCACGCCAAGCATCTATGTCAAAGTGGATAAAGAGGGAATCCTGACCGTGACCGCCTTTCGTTCCGAGATGGGACAGGGAATCCGCACTGCGCTGGCAATGCTCGTCGCCGAGGAGCTGGATATCGCCTGGGAGAAGGTGCGCATCGAGCAGACTCCTGCCGACAGCCGCTTCGGCAGCCAGCACACTGGCGGCAGCGTCAGCGTAACCAAATATTACACCGCCTTGCGCAACGCCGGCGCTTCCGCGCGCCAGATGCTCCTCCAGGCTGCCGCGCGCAGGTGGGGCGTAAAAGCCGGGGATTGCAGCACCGAACCGGGCTTCGTTATCCACCCCAAAGGCGTGGAAAAACTGGCCTACGGAGACCTGGTGGAGGATGCCGCCAAACTCAACCCGCCGCTGACGGTCAAAACCAAAGAAAAGGACTTCAAAATCCTGGGAACCGACCTCGGCCACTGGGATGCGCCCCAAATCGTCAGCGGGAAAGCCGTCTTTGGCATGGATGTGCGCGTTCCAGGGATGCTGTTCGCCGCCATCGCGCGCTGCCCGGTCTTTGGCGGGACCTATTCCAGCATGGATGATTCCACAGCCAAAGCCATCCCCGGCGTGAAGCAGGTGGTGAAACTGGATGACCGGGTGGCGGTCCTGGCTGAAAACTCGTGGGCGGCCATTCGTGGACGCGATGCCCTGAAAATCACTTGGGATGAGGGCAGCAACGCTGGTTTAGACAGCCAGCAAATCATGTCCGAGGCCGCCGGGCGTCTGGTCAAATCAGAAGAACCGGGAAGCCTGCTGGAGGCCGTCTATGAGATGCCTTACGAAGCCCATGCCACGATGGAACCAATGAATTGTACGGTTCATTTTCACGATGACGTATGCGAAGTTTGGTCGCCCACCCAAAGCCCGCAGTCGGTTCAGAAAGCAGTCGCGCAGGTCAGCGGCTTGCCTGAGAACAAGGTCACAGTGTACACACCGCTCATCGGCGGTGGGTTTGGCCGACGCTTGCAGGTCGATTACGCGGTCGAAGCGGCGCAGGTGGCGAAGGCCGCGGGCGTCCCGGTGCAGGTATTGTGGACGCGCGATGACGACATGCGGCACGATTTTTATCATCCGCTTTCTGTCCAATATGCGTATGCTCCGCTCGACAAACCAGGCCTGCCAACCGTCACGCGCGAGTATGGGCAGGGCGTCCCAACCGGGGATTGGCGCTCGGTGGGGGAATTCACCGCAGCCTATCCCAAGGAATGCTTCACAGATGAACTGGCCCACCGGCTGGTGCGCGACCCGCTCGACCTGCGGCGTGAGCTCTACGCAAACGACTCGCGCGCCCTGGGCGTCATCAACCTGGCTGCCGAAAAATCGGGCTGGGGGACGGCGCTGCCCGCCAGGCAGGGGCGCGGCATGGCCTACCACGCCACCTTCGGGGTGACGCATGTCTGCCAGGTGGCCGAAGTGGAAGTGGATTCGCGTGGAAACGTGCGAGTCAGGCGCGTAGTCTGCGCCGTCGATTGCGGCAGGGTGGTCAACCCCGGCAATATCAAGGCCCAAATGGAGGGCGGCATTGCGTTCGGGCTGACTGCGGCGCTCAAGGCCGAAGCCACTCTCGAAAATGGGCGCATCCAGCAGTCCAATTTCCACGATTACCCCATCCTGCGCATGGATGAGATGCCGCTGGTCGAGGTATACATTGTTGAAAGCGAGGAAAAAGCCACCGGCATCGGCGAGATGGGCGTACCGCCGATTGCCCCGGCAGTGGCAAATGCCGTTTTCGCGGCGACCGGCGCGCGGGTGCGCCGCATCCCCATCCGCCCGGCGGATTTAAAGGTTTGAAAAATTTCTCCTACATAAAACAACTTCGGGAGACAGCATGGTTTCAAAAGGAAAATTACTGGTACTTGCGCTGGCGTTTTTTGCTGTATTGATTCCCTTCCGCAGCGCATCGGCGGATATGGGGCCAAAGCCCTCGATGGAGTTTACCTTCGCGCAAGAGGCCGCCGGGGAACCGCTGACTATCGTGGACGGGGAGTTGTACGAGTGCGGCCTGCCCGATTGCAGCGACGCCCGCCCGCTGGAGAAAGTGGCTGTTTCAGGTCTGTATTGTTACGATGGCAAGAGCTGCCATGCAGCGGCATACGGCTTCAGTGACTACCACTATCTCGAAATCGAGTTTTCAGATGGTGTGACCCGCCGCAGCAACATTTTCGAGACCAGCACCTTCAACGGAAAATATGATGTCACTATCCGTGAAAGTGACCTGCTCGTACAAGCGCGTTTCACTCTCGACCTTTTCTCTGGCACAACCTGGCTTATCTTTTGCGGAGGCTGCCTGCTTGCGCTGCTGATTATCACCATGTTCATCATTATCGTTGTTCGGCGCACAAAATACGGGTGATTTCGACCCTGTTGCCCACGCTGCTGATGGAAGGACTTGTCGCTGCGGCCTATGCCCGCTGGCGGCGCAAACCGTTGGTAAGCATCCTGCTGACTGCCAGCCTGGCCAACCTGCTGACCCAACCCCTGCTCTGGCTGGCCCTGACCGCCTTTTATCGCGCCTACCTGCCAACACTGTTCCTGTCCGAGGCCATCATCTGGCTGATGGAAGCGGCCATCCTGCGTCTCGTCCCCGCGAATCGCCTGGCGTGGGGCGAGGCGATTTTTCTCGGCCTGGGCATGAACTTGGTCAGTTTTGGAATCGGCTGGTTCTTGCCGGTTGGATAAGGCGGAAGAAATTTCGCCTTACGGCACCGCAAAAATCCCCAGGTGGTTGCCCACCGCCCGCTCGCGGCCCGGAATGCCCAGGTCGATGGGCGAATTCATGACCTGCAAGCCCTTTCCCGGCCAATGAATAACCATCGTAGAGGAGCCTCCCCCGTCGAGCATAATGGCATTGTCGCCGCCATAGAACAGCATCAGTTCGGCCAGTTCGGCAATCGTCGCGCCCTCACTGTAAAAAGGCTGGCGGCCATCGACCACAATCAAAATCAGGCGCGTGCCGGGGCCATCGAGACCAACCGCCGTGCGCGGCGCAGCGCGGGTATCGTTCAGGTCTTCCACCACCTGCCGGTCGCGCACCAGCCAACTCATCCCTGAAATGGCATTATGCACCTTCCGAATCGATGTCCCAAACGAGGCTTCCTTGCGCTCATTGATGTACAAAATGGGAGATTTTGGCGTGTATGTGCCATACTGCCGCCCGTTGGACGCAGCCAGTCCCAACGGGCGCACCGGGTCGCCGGGGTGAGGATAGTAGTCGAGCAGGGTATTCGACCACCAGGGCGTAAACCCATCGCCGTTGATGGCAATCTGCACCCCAAATTCATTGGCAAACTGTTTCGTGGTGCGCGCCCGCAGCGGGGTATCCCTATCTCCTTTTTCGGGCGGTGTGACCAGCATCTTGATATTTTTGCAGGTCAAATCGACGGTGACGATATGCGCAATCATCGCGCGCGGCAACACATGCGTTCTTCGATAATACACCACGCACGGGTAGATTTCCTCGCGCATCTCCACCGGCGCGGGACGCCCACGATAGTAGAAAAAAATAGACGCGGCCAGGAAAATCCCCGCCGCAGCCAGGCCCAGCAAGAGTTTCCGTTTCATGCGCCGATTTTACACATGAAACCCGCCCAAACAGATTAGTCTTTTCTCATGCAAAAAAATCCCACAATCCCTGATACAATCGGCCTATTATCAGTAAGTCCATCCATATCCCCCGATTGCTGAAGACATGGTTGTCGAGCAACGTAGAGACAAGGAAAGTACGTGAATTTCAACCAATTCAAATTGGATTCCCGCCTGATGGCCGGAATCAACCGCGCCGGGTATAGCGAAGCCACCCCCATCCAGGCTGCCGCCATCCCCGCCGCGCTCGAAGGCCGTGATTTAATCGGCACCGCCCAGACCGGAACCGGTAAAACCGCCACATTCGTCCTGCCCATCCTGCAAAAACTGCTCAACGGCCCGCGCAACTGCTCGGCTGAGCGCTCGCAGCGAAGCCTGGCCCGCGCCCTGATTGTCACCCCCACCCGTGAACTTGCAGAACAAATCAACGACAACATCCGCACCCTCAGCGCCGGGACCGGGCTGCGCTCGGCCACCATCTACGGCGGCGTCAGCGCCGCGCCTCAGGTCAAAGCCCTCAAAAGTGGGGTCGAAATCCTGGTCGCCTGCCCGGGCCGCCTGCTGGACCTGGCAGCCCAGCGCTATGCCAAACTCGAAACCATTGAAATTTTAGTCTTGGACGAAGCCGACCGCATGTTCGACATGGGCTTCCTGCCCGACGTGCGCCGTATTATCAAGTTGTTGCCTGGTAAACGCCAGACGATGTTGTTCTCGGCCACCTTCCCGCCGGAAGTGGAAAAACTGGCCGCCGAAGCATTGACCAACCCTCAACGGATTGCCGTCGGCCTGACCCGGCCCGCCCATACCGTTGCGCACGCCCTATACCCCGTCCCCAAGCATCTCAAAACTGCGCTGACTTTCGAGATTCTCAAGCGCACCGATACCAATTCGGTGCTGATTTTCGCCCGCACCCGTCACCGCGCCCACGCACTCGCCAAAAAACTCGGCCAAAACGGCTACCGCGTCACCAGCCTGCACTCCGACCGGACGCAAAGCCAACGCCAAAACGCGCTCAACGGCTTCCGCAGCGGCCACTTCCAGATTATGGTCGCCACCGACATTGCCGCGCGCGGCCTGGACGTGGACAGCATCTCGCACGTCATCAACTTCGACATGCCCGACACCCCCGACGCCTACATCCACCGCATCGGGCGCACCGGGCGCGCCAAGCGCAACGGCGACGCCTTCACGCTGGTCACGCCCGACGACGACGAAATGGTGCGCGAACTCGAAAAAATCATCGGGCAAAAACTACCGCGTGAAAGCCTGGAATGTTTCGATTACACGCTGCCGGCCCCGCCACAGCAAAACCAGCCCGCAACGCGCGGGCCACGCCCCGGCCAGCACCGCGCGCCGCCCCAGCCGCATTCTGCCCACCCCTATCCGCGATTCACCCAGAAAAAACGCTGAACAAAAATCCCGCCGTATGGCGGGATTTTATACGAGTTGATGGATATGCTAGAATAGTTACACATTATTTCACACCTGTTTCCAGGCAAAGATATATGCATCGTCTGATTCCGCACCCAATTCTCCAAAACTACGCATCGGGTAATTTGAGCGGGGAATTTGCATCCGCAGGCATGTTCGCCGATATGTCGGGCTTTTCGGCCATGACCGATGAACTGATGACGCACGGCCAGCACGGCGCGGAAGTGCTGGCCGTTGTGCTGCGCAAAGCCTTCGGCCCGATGATTCAAAGCGTATACGAACAGGGCGGGTTTATTGCCACCCAGGCCGGGGATGCCTTTACCGCGCTCTTCCCCGTCAACGGGAACCCGCAAGAAGCAGCCCAAAAAGCCCTGACGGCAGCCGTCGAAATCCAACAACATATCCAGTCCCAATCGCGCCCGATTACGCCTTATGGAGAATTCCAAATCGCGGTCAAAATCGGCCTGAGTCTCGGTCAGGTCGCCTGGGGCATCCTCGAATCAGGTGACGGCAAACAAGCGGTCTGTTACTTCAAGGGTTCCGCCATCGATAATAGCGCGCGCGCCGAACGCTTTGCCGGGCGCGAACAGGTCATCCTGTCGCCCTCGTTTTACGAAACAGCCCGGGAATTCGTCCGCGTCGAAACCACAGAAGACCACTACCGGTTGCTCGAATACACTGGCGAACAGGTCAAGCCGGTAAACGTTGAACTTCCCGCCTTCGACCTGGAACTCGCCAGCCGCTTCTTCCCAAAGGATTTGCTCACCCAGCGATTTGCAGGCGAATTCCGCCAGGTGGTTGGCCTGTTCGTCGGCCTGCCCGAGGTCGAGCAGGAGGCTGAATTAGAGCGCGTCATGCAAGCAGTGTTCGAACTGCAAAACCAGTACGGCGGGCTGGTCAAACTCTACTTTGGAGACAAAGGCCCGCACATCCTGGCCATCTGGGGTGCGCCGTTAGCCTATGAAAACGACGTGGAACGCGCCCTCAGTTTTATCCTTGACCTGCAAACCCGCGCCAAAACACCCAGCCATGCCGGAATCACCTATCGCATCGCGCACGCTGGCTGTATTGGCAGCACACTCTCGGAGGAGTATGCCACTTTCGGACGCGGAATCAACCTGGCGGCCCGCTTCATGACCTCCGCCCCGGCAGGCGAAATCTGGGTCGATGAGTTTGTCGCCAGGCGCGCGCGGGCCAATTTCGACTTCGAATATGTCGAAGCGCGCGACTTCAAAGGTTTCAGCCAGCCGCAAAAAGTGTTCACCTTTCTGGGGCGCAAACCAGCCCGAGAAATCGAATACACCGGCCAAATGGTCGGGCGCGAATCGGAAATCCATCAACTGGATGAATTTGTCCAATCCATTTACGGAGGGCGGTTCGCCGGGCTGATGTTGGTCTTTGGCGAACCTGGCATGGGAAAAAGCCGGCTCGTCTATGAATTTCTTGACCAAATCCCCGCCGAACGCGCAGCCTGGTTCCTGGCCCAAACCGACCAACTCTTGCGCGAATCGCTCAACCCCTTCCGCTACTGGCTGCGACATTACTTTGGCATCTCGGACCAGGCCGAGGAAGAGCGCAACAAGCGCAATTTCAAAAGCAAACTGGATGATTTAATTGCCTCCGTCCCAGGAACAGAACTGACCGAAGTATTGGAACGCACTCGCTCCTGCCTGGGCGCGCTCCTCGGGTTGCGCTGGCCAGATTCGCTATACGAAAAACTCGACGCCGAAGCCCGCTACCAGAACACACTCATCGGGTTGACAGCCCTGCTCCAGGCCGAGAGCCTGCGCCAACCGGTCATCCTGTTCATCGAAGACACCCAATGGCTGGATGATGATACAGCCGATTACATTCCCCGTTTGCTGCGCGCGCTCACCGCCGACGAAAACACTCAATATCCCATCGCGCTGATTGCGACCTCCCGTTACGAGGGGAGGCGACTCCCCATCGAATCGCTCCCACACCGCAAAATCGACCTGGAACGTCTCGACCGGGTTTCGCTGGCAGCACTGGCCCTGTCCCACCTGGGCAGCCCGGCCAGTGAAACCCTGCTGAATGTCATCGAAGCGCGCGCTGAGGGAAATCCCTTCTTTGCCGAACAAATCCTGCTCTATGCGAGAGAAGAAAACCTGTTGACTGATCGCAATGGGCTCTGGAGCTTCGTTCAGGGAGACAACATTCCCACCCTGCCGGTTGATGTAAATGCACTCCTGATTGCCCGTCTCGACCAACTGGTTCAGGATGTCAAGGAGACCGTGCAGAGCGCCGCCATCCTGGGACGAGAGTTTGAAGTCCGCGTTCTGGCCCGCCTGCTCGAACTCCAGGACCTTCGACCGGGAGATTTGACCGGCGCGCTGGGCATCGCCGAGCAGGAAGCCATTTGGGCCGCCCTGAGCAACATCCGCTATATATTCCGCCATGCCTTGATGTGGGATGCTGCCTACAACATGCAACTGCACGCCCGGCGGCAGGCTTTACACGCCGTTGTGGTCGATGCGCTGGAAAACCTGTATACCGACAACCTGCCAAGCCATTACGGGGAACTGGCCTATCATTCTGAACGCGCCCTGCTGACCGAAAAAGCCCGCGCTTACCTGTTCAAAGCCGCCGCTACGGCCAAAAGCGCCTACCAGAACAGCCAGGCCGACGATTACTACACCCGCGCCCTGCACCTGACCCCTGCCAATGACTTAATTGGACAATACGACCTGTTGATGGCACGCCTCGAAATCTATCAGACCCAGGGTCGTCTCGAAGAATGCCAGCGCGACCTGCAACAACTCGATGACCTGGCGCAAAGCCATGGCAATACAGAGCGCATCCTGGAAGTTCTTATCCGAAAGACCGAAATCACATTCGAAGCAAGCGAAGCGGCGCAGACCCTCAACCTGGGGCTTACGGCGTTGGAGATGGCAAAATCCCTGCATCAGCAGGAGAGACTGGTCACAATCTACAACATGCTTGGCAACGCGGCACTGCGCCTGGGAAGGTATGACCAGGCTCAGGGTTTTATCGAGAAAGGCCTGGCACTGGCGCGCGCCCTGGGCGACCAGCGAACGGAAAGCAGACTCTTGAATACAGCAGGCATGGTCAATACCGAACAGCGCAACCTGTTCCTCGCAACGCAAAATTTTCATCAAAGCCTGGAACTGGCCCGCCAGGCTGGCGACCTGCGCCTGCAAGCCCGCCCGCTCGCCAACCTGGGCATGGCCGCCATTCAGCATGGCGATTTTCTGGCAGCCTATGGGTATAGTGAACAATCACTCGCCCTGGCGCGTCAAATCGGCGCGCGCAGTGGCGAAACCGTGATTCTGCTCAACCTGGGATTTATCGCCGGCAGCCTGGGAGATTATTCCCGGGCAAGTAACTACAGCGAGGCCAGCCTGCGCATCGCCCGCGAAATCGGCCACCAGTACCAGGAAGCCATCGGCCTCATCAATTTGAGCGCCCAATATGGCGCGCTTGGAAAAACAGAGGCGGCCATCCGGTCTGCCCACGACGGCCTGAAAATTGCCCGCCAAATTGGCGAACAATCCGCGGCAGCCTGGGCTTACACCTACCTGGGCCACAATTTGTTTTCCAGCGGGAAACGCGCAGAAGCCGAAGAAGCCTACCAAAACGCCTTGCGAATCCGCCGCGAACTCAACCAACCAGTGCTTGCCACTGAACCCCTGGCAGGCCTGGCCCGCCTCGCAATAAACCAGGGAGAGACCCAACGCGCCCGGCAGATTGTCGATGAAATCCTGTCCATCCTCGACCAAACCGGAAACCTGGATAGCACGGACGAGCCGCTGCGCGTATATTTCACCTGCTACCAGGTGCTGGCGCAGGCAAACGATGCGCGCGCCCGCAGCATGTTAGAAAATGCTTATACCCTGCTGCAAGCGCGCGCCAACCAGATTCCAGATGAAACCAACCGCCAAAGATTCCTGGATACTGACGAAAATCACATGATTGTGTCAGCCTGGAAAGACAAAAATGCTTAACCTGTCCAACCGACTGGCGGGTCCAGTTCATCCAGGCCGGCTTCGACCCGATTATTTCCCAGCTCGCGATACGGCAGCAAAAGGACATCTTTGCCATCGAAGTACACCAATTCACCAGGCTGCTTGTCTAGCTGAATGGTGTACTTTACTTTAACTCCCCTCCTTGCAGCATTTGGCTTTTTCTTCAGGACAAAATTCGCCACCCAGCGCACCGGCTTGCCTTTGTATAACTTATCGGCCAACCCTGGAGGGAAATGCTCCGGCACGCCATCGAACTGCGTATCATCGAAAGTGACGTCGATGTCGCCGGTAAATTCAGGAAAATCATTATTCTTTTTAATTTTAATTTTTTTCATACAATCTCCTGTCTGGCCTGTATTATCACAAAAAACGGGATGAATTTCATGAAAAAGTCATTATCATTGTACAAAAAATCAAGCCCATTTTCCAGAAGGAAATTCTGATGAAACCACTCCTGATTACCGCACACTGCCTGCTGCTTATCACGCTTGCGGCAGGATGTCGACCCGCCACAGCCCCGGAAGCCTTCACCAACTCTACACCCCTGCCCGATACAGCCACCCCGCTGCCACCGGCTGCCGTCACCTCATCGCCCACCAACACCGAACCGCCTTCCCCCACTGAAACGCCGACCTACACCCCGCAGCCAACCATTACTGGCACGCCCACCGCCACCCCCACCGAAACCGAGATACCTGCCATCACCCCAACCTACGCCCCCCTGCGCGGAAAAGTCAACGTCGACAAGGTGAGTTGCCGCTATGGGCCGGGCGCCATGTACCTGTATCTCTACGGCCTGGTCAAAGGCGCCAACCAGGACATCATTGGGCGCAACGATAACGGCTCCTGGCTGCTCACGCAGGCGCGAGGCGACAACAAGTCCTGCTGGGTCAAAGCCGACCTGATGGACCTCAACGGCGACCCGCTCACTGCCCCGGTTATCCATCCCGACGACTACAATCTGCCAAAATCCCCGTTTTATGGCCCATTGACCAATGTTACAGCCAAACGCAACGGAAGCCAGGTCACCATCTCGTGGAGCCCGCTCATCCTGCGCGCCGGCGACGACTCGCTCCAGACGCCCTACGTCCTGCAAGTCTGGGTTTGCCGGAATGGGCAACTCATCATCGAATCAATTGGCTCCTATGAGACGATTGTCAACGTAATCGATGAAACTGGCTGCGCTGCAAGCTCGCACGGACGCATCACCGCCGCCGAGAAACATGGATACACGAAATTCACAGAAATTCCCTGGCCCTGAAGCCTTGCCCCGAACCCGTTCCCCGTTTATACTCGCCGCACCCCCACAGAAAGCAGGCAGGCCGCATGTCATATAGCAAACGCTGGATAATCTCCCCGCCCATCAGCCAGGCCGCTCGCGCCGAGCTCCAACCCTATTTCGATGATGTTTTGGCAAAAGAAACCGCCAGGCTTGGCGCGCCAACTGAAGCGCAGAAAGCCAGCCTTAAAAACGCATTGGAAACCCTGGGACAACTCTTGTTCAATCGCGGCCATGCCACTGCCGCCGCGGCTCGCGCCTTCCTGCGCGCCGAAGTCAACTCTGATACCAACCCCCTGCAACTGCTGGGCATGGAAACCGCTGTCGCCCGCATCTGCCGCGCCCTCCAGGACGGCGAATTGATTGCCATTTATGGCGATTACGACGTAGACGGCGTAACCGCCACCGCCCTGCTCGTCCAGACCCTGCGCTCCCTGGGCGGGAACGTCAAGGGCTACATCCCCAACCGCTTCGAGGAAGGCTACGGGCTGAACCCGGATGCTTTCGACACGCTCAAGGCTGAGGGAGTGGGACTCGTTATCAGCGTGGATTGCGGCATTCGCTCCCCCGCCGAAGCCCTGCACGCCAAAACCATCGGCCTCGACCTCATCATTTCCGACCACCACCATCCTGACGCCGACCTGCCGGAAGCCCTGGCCGTTATCAACCCCAAGCGCGACGGCGACCCATACCCAGACAAAGACCTGGCCGGGGTAGGCGTGGCATATAAAATTGCAGAAGCCCTGCACCGCACCCTTCAACCTTCCAGCCTTCAACTTGAAACGTTATTCGACCTGGTCGCCCTCGGCACCGTCGCCGACCTGGCGCCCCTGACCGGTGAAAACCGGATGCTGGTGCGCAAGGGACTGCTGAAAATCCGAGCCACATCCCGCCAGGGTCTCTACTCGCTGGCAAATGCAGCCAACCTGTCCCTGCCCAAAACCACCGCCGTCGATATCGGCTTCCTGCTCGGGCCGCGCCTGAACGCCGCCGGAAGGCTTGATTCGGCCCTGGCCGCCTTCGACCTGCTTACGACCGAAGATGTTTTCATCGCCGGGCAACTTGCCCAAAAATTGGATGTGCAAAACCGCGAGCGCCAGGCCCTGACCCGCAAAATCCAGGAGCAGGCCGAGCAAATGGCAATGGATGACGACCCAACCGCCCACCTGATGTTCGCCGTTCATCCTGATTTCAACCCCGGCGTGGTCGGGCTGGCCGCTTCACGCCTGGTGGAGACGTTTTACCGCCCCGCCGCCGTCGGCCAGGTCGGCGAGGAGACCACCCGCTGCTCGTGCCGTTCCATCCCCGAATTTCACATTACCGCAGCGCTCGACGAGTGCAAAGACATCCTCGTGCGGCACGGTGGTCACGCTGCCGCCGCCGGATTCACCGTCGAAAATAGCAAACTTCCGGCCCTGAAAGAACGCCTGAAGGAAATTGCCTGCCGCGAACTTGCCCATCTCGACCTGCGCCCCGCGCTCTCTGCCGATATGGAAGTGCCGCTTGCCAAAATGAACAGTGATGTACTGAAATACCTCGACGCCCTGCAACCGACCGGTTACGGCAACCCCGATGCAGTTTTCGTCAGCCGAAACCTGACCGTCAAAAGCGCGCGCACCGTCGGCGCAGACAGCAAACACCTGAAAATGACCCTCACCGACGGACGGTACGCCATCGACGCCATCGGCTTCCGCCTCGGCCCGCTGCTGCCCGAACTGCCGGTCGGCGCGAACGTGGATGTGATGTACACGTTCGAGAAAAATGAGTTCAACGGGCGGGAAAGCTTACAGATGAATCTCAAAGACGTGAAACCGGCCGGAACGCCGGATACCTGACCCGGCGCGCATAAGTTCTCGCGTTTCCAATCAAAAAAATGGGGAAACGTCCCGACACTTGCGCCTGCGCGACAAGTGCAGGTGAG
>DAOTZM010000097.1:0-10428 GCA_034434035.1 Anaerolineales bacterium | reverse complement strand
CCCCAATCCTCCTGCTCCATCGGCGCCAGTTCCACCGCCGCGGGGTTGAGCGCGGTCACTTCCAAATCCACGCCGCAATCGGGGCAGACGATGATTTCGCCCACTTCCACATTGGCTTCGAGTGTAATTTCGGCTTCGCATTCGGGACAAATAACGGTATTCATGATTTTTCTCCTTATGATTTCCCCCTCTCCCTGTGGGAGAGGGCGGGGGTGAGGGTTTCTTTTGCCTTCGCAATTTGTTTTTCTACAGATTGGGGACTGGCGCCCCCCGTCGCATTCCGCCGTTTGACTGATTCCAGCGGGTCGAAAACCTGATACACGTCCCGCCAAAGGTCATCGCGGGACAGGTCGGATTCAAACGACCCAAAAGCCTGCATCTCGTTTAATGAAAGTTCCTCCAGGCTGATTCCTTTCTCTGCCGCTGCCCGCACCGCCCGGCCCGCCGCGGCATGAGCCTCCCGGAAAGGGATTCCCTTGCGGACGAGATAATCCGCCAAATCGGTCGCCAGCATGGCCGAATCAATCGCTGCCAGCATCTTTTCAGGCCGGACGGTCATCGTCTCCAGTGCGCCCGCCAGGACGGGCAAAATCATCGCCAGCGTGTCGAAGGCCTGAAACACGGGGACTTTATCCTCCTGCAAATCCTTGTCGTAGGTGGAAGGCAGCCCCTTGAGCGTCGCCAGCATCCCGGTCAGCAGGCCGATGAGCGCGCCCGATTTGCCGCGCGCGAGTTCGAACAGGTCGGGGTTTTTCTTTTGCGGCATCAGACTCGAACCGGTTGAAAAGGCATCCGACAGTTCAAAAAAGCCAAATTCGGCGGTCGTGAACAAGACCATCTGCTCGCTCAACTTGCCCAGGTGGACGCCCATCATCGCGGCGCAGAACAGGAACTCGGCGGCGAAATCGCGGTCCGAGACGGCGTCCAGGCTGTTTTGGGCGGGGTTGTCGAAGCCAAGTGAAATTGTCAGGGCTTCGCGGTCGATGTCGAAAGCGGTTCCCGCCAGGGCGCCGCAGCCAAGGGGCAGTACGGCGGCACGGTCGCGCAGGTCGGCCAATCGGTCACGGTCTCGTTCCAGCGGCCAGAAGTGACTGAGCAGCCAGTGGGCGAGCGTCACAGGTTGGGCGCGCTGCAGGTGGGTGTAACCCGGCATCAGCGTGGATTGATTCCGCTCGGCGACCGTTATCAGCGTAGACTGAAGCCCAGTCACGGCCTCCACCAACAGCGGCAGCGAATCCAACATCCACAAGCGAAAATCCGTTGCCGCCTGGTCGTTGCGGCTGCGCCCGGTGTGCAGCTTGCCCGCCGCCGCGCCGATGAGTTCTCCCAGCCGCCGCTCGACCGCGGTGTGGATGTCCTCGTCCGATTCGTGAAACGTGAAGGTATTTTGGGAAAATTCCTCGGCGATGGTATTCAAACCTTGCACGATGGCAGCGTGTTCCGTTTCGGAAAGCACGCCCGCCTTGAACAGCCCGCCTGCCCAGGCAATGCTGCCGCGCACATCCTGCGCCGCCAGCCGCCGGTCGAACGGCAGGGACGTGTTCAAAATCCAGGCTTGCTCGTCCAGTTTGGTGGAAAAACGTCCGCCCCAAAGGGTCATAAAGGCTCCTTATTGGGTGATTTTTCGATTTGGTGATTTGACGATTGAAAACCAATCATCAAATCACTCAATCACGAAATCACCCAATCAATCCCGTTTGAACTTCGAATAATCCGGCTTGGGCAAATTCATCCCGGCGACGGGCAGCCCGTTCAGGGCGCGGACTTTGAGCGACAGGCCATACAGCCGGATGAAACCCTCGGCGTGACTCTGGTCATACACGTCTTCCTGCCCAAAGGTGGCGAAGTCCTCGCGGTACAGGCTGAACTTGCTCTTGCGCCCGGCGCTGATGATGTTGCCCTTGTACAGTTTGAGCCGCACCGCGCCGGTGACCGGGCCTTGCGTGGCGTTGACGAAGGCATCCAGGGCCTCGCGCAGGGGCGTAAACCACAGACCGTTATAGGTCAGGTCGGCGTATTTAATGGCGGTCATCTGTTTGAAGGCCAGCGTTTCATGGTCGAGCACCAGCGACTCGAGTTCGCGGTGGGCATAGAGCAGGATGGCGCCGCCGGGGGTCTCGTAGACGCCGTGCGATTTCATCCCAACCAGGCGGTTCTCGACCAAATCGACGCGCCCAATGCCATGCGCCCCGCCGATGGCGTTCAACCTCTCGACGATTTTGGCGGGCGAGAGTGTTTCGCCGTTGACCGCCACCGGTTCGCCGCTGGCGAACTCGATTTCGACATAAGCGGGTTCGTCCGGCGCGTTTTCGGGCGAGGTGGAAATCTGGTACATGCTCTCTTCGGGTTCGTTCCAGGGGTCTTCGAGCAGGCCGCCCTCGTGCGAAAGGTGCCACAGGTTCGAGTCGCGGCTGTAAATCGATTTGACGGTGGCCGTGACCGGGACGTTGTGCCTGGCGGCGTAGGCAATCGCATCCTCGCGCGAACGGATGTCCCACTCGCGCCAGGGGGCGATAATCTTCAGGCGCGGGTCGAGCGCCATCACGGTCAGCTCGAAGCGCACCTGGTCGTTGCCCTTGCCGGTCGCGCCGTGCGCAATCGCATCCGCGCCAACTTCGTGGGCCACATCGACCAGGTGCTTGGCAATCAGCGGCCGGGCAACCGATGTGCCCAGCAAATACTTATGCTCGTACACCGCCCCCGATTTGAGCATCGGGAACAGGTAGTCGGCGGCGAATTCCTCGCGCATATCGTGGAAAATCAACTGGCTCGCGCCGCTGGCAAGGGCTTTCTGCTCCAGTTTGGTCAGGTCTTCGTCGCCCTGGCCGACATTGGCGCAGAAGCAGACCACTTCGCAGCCGTAGTTTTCCTTCAGCCACGGCACAATCACGGACGTGTCCAGCCCACCGGAGTAGGCGAGGACCACTTTCTGGACGGACGGTTTTGGTTTGGGCATGGGTTCTCCTGTTGACTCTTTCCCTCACCCTAACCATCTCCCAAAGGGAGAGGGGACTGATGAGGGCAAAATAAAATAAAAACAGCCCTCCGAGAAGGAGGGCTGTTTGGGTAGACTTGCGCGTCACCTGCGCGTTGATTGCGTCATCCAAAAACAACAACACCCAGCCTTCTCGTTGAGAAGCGGGTACGGACGACGGGAACGCGGGAACGACTTTGTTATCAACATATTGGGCGGTATTCTACCAGCCATGCGAAATATGTCAATGGTCAAAAAGAATCCCGTTACCGGCGATACCCTTGCGCCACAATTTGATGTGACGTAATCGTCACGCTTTCAATGCAGACTTCCGAAGGCCATTCCTTGCCCAGGGCCTCGTTGACCATCTGGTCGAGCAGCGAAACCGCCGGGAGCGGAATCCCGTTCACCTGCGCGGTTTTCAGGCTGACGACCAGGCGGCAATCCACCGCCGCCAGGCTGCCCTCGCCCGCCACCTGAATCAGGTCGCCGACCAGGAACAACGGAATGCCCTGTTCCTCGATGACCGAGCGCGAAACCGTCCCTTCGACCTTCAACACGCCATCCAGGAGGGTGATTTTGCCCTCCCGCAGCCCATCGGCTTGCGATTCGGGGCTGCCCAGGTAGATAACCGTCATCGCGTCGAGGTCGGCGGAGGTGGCATAGACCCGCACCCGGTTTCCGGGCTGGAGCAGGGCCGGCAGGCCCTCCAATTCTTCCAGCGACCCAATCCGATACTCAGTCACGGCGGGAGTCGGTGTAAAGGCCGGGGTTGGCGCAGGGGTCGGAGTCGGGGCTGCCAGTCCGACCAATTCAAAAAGCCATTGCAGCCAGCCGGGCAGCGGCGGGGGAGAATCGTCTACATCCAAAGCGTGCGCCGGTACGGGGAGACTTAATGCAAGCGCAAAAACCAGTCCGACCAGTAAAATTCTTTGCCAGGGTTTCATTCTTGCTCCTTTCTGGAAAAAATTTTACCAGCCAAAACCCGCAAACACCCGTCCCGTACCTGAACTCTTATGCTAAATTCATGAAAGAACCTCCTTGCGAATTACGGATTACGCGCTGCGAATGACATAATCCACCATCAGGGCCGGGATATTGACCCCGGTGGTGGCGATGCTGTTACGGAACTCCATCGTATGATTGACCTCGTTCACGCTGAAGCCGCTCTCCGTTTCGAACACATCTATCGCCAGCAGGCCGCCGCCCATCGCTTGCGCGGTTTTGCGGCAGATGCCGCTCAGTTCGGGGGTCAGGGGGCAGTTGCTTGCCTGTCCGCCGCGCGCGGTGTTGGTAATCCAGTTGTCGGAACTGCGATAAATCGCCGCAATCGGCTCTTCGCCAATCACAAAGGCGCGGATGTCGCGGCCCGGTTTGTGGATGTATTCCTGGATGTAAAAAACCTGGTGGTGGACGCCCAGGCTGGCTTTATGCTCGATGAGCGATTCGGCCATCGAGCGGTTGTCCACTTTGGCGAGCAGGCGTCCCCACGAGCCGACGACCGGCTTCAGCACGCACGGATAGCCCATTGCCTCGACCGCTGCAAGGGCCGATTCTTCGTCGAAGGCCATGTAAACCTTCGGGGTCGGGATTCCGGCGCTGGAGAGAATCTGGCTGGTGACGTATTTGTCGCCGCAGCGTTCGGCCACTTCGGGGGTGTTCACAACCTTCACGCCGTTGGCCTGGAAAATTTTCGAGATGTAAACCCCGCGCGAATACGAAATGGAGCGTTCGAAGAGCACATCCACTTTTGCAGGCGGTTTGGCTATATCGAAAAAGCGTTCCCCGTCATTGATTCGCGCGACCTCGACATTGGGGCGCTTTTCCAGTTCTTCAATCAGATATTTTTCTTCCACGCGCAGGCGGGTGTAGAGGAAGCCGATTTTAATCATAAGTTCTCCTGATGATTGTGGTATTCGATATTCGTTACTCGGTAATCGAGTATCGAATAACGAATATCGAATAACGAATATCGAATATCGAATATCGAATTATCGAATTTTCGCTCTTACTGCCTGAGTCATTCCGCTCGTCGTCAGCCCCCCGCCCAAATCGGGCGTGACCTGGCCTGCGGCAATGCAGGTTTCGACGGCGGTTCTTAAGCGGATAGCGGATTCCGCTTCGCCGAGATGCTCCAACATCATCGCGGCGGCGAAGAAGGTTGCAGTGGGGTTGGCTTTGCCCGTGCCAACCAGCGGCGGGGCCGAGCCATGCACGGGTTCAAAGACCGCCGCGTCCGCGCCGATGTTGGCCGAGGCGGCCACGCCCAGCCCGCCAACGAACATGCAGGCCTCGTCGCTCAGGATGTCGCCGAACAGGTTGGTGGTGACGATGACCTGGAACTGCTCCGGCGCGCGCACCAATTCCATCGCGCAGGTATCGACCAGCATTTCGAGCATTTCGATGTCGGGATAATCGGGCGCGACTTCGAGCGCGACCTGGCGGAACAATCCGCAGGTCTGGCGCAGGACGTTGGCTTTGTGGACGACGTGGACTTTCGTCCGCCTGGTCTGGCGGGCTAAATCGAAAGCCTTGCGGAGGATGCGCTCCGAACCGCGCCGGGTGATGACGCGCTCGGTGATGGCGCGATTGCCGTCGTCTTCGAGCCGCTCGATGCCGGAATACAGCCCCTCGGTGTTCTCGCGGACGAGGATAAGGTCAATGTTTGGGCGCGAGGCGGGATGCGGTATCGAGCGCGTAGGACGCAGGTTGGCGTATAAGTCCAGGCGTTGACGCATGCGCACAACGGGCGAGAAATAGCCGGGGAGATTGGGCGGCGTGGTTACGGCCCCAAACAGCGCGGCGTCGGCGGCGCGGATGGCGTCGAGCGTGGAATCAGGCAGCGGCGCGCCGAGCCGCTGATATGCGCCGAACCCGATTTCAGCGCGGGTAAATTCAAAATTCAGCGGCAGGGCGCGGAGAACCGTTTCAGCGGCGGCGATGACTTCGGGGCCGATGCCGTCGCCGGGGAGGAGACAAATTCGATAACACATATATTTTTTACCTTACGAAATACGCAACACTTGCCATTTATGCAGTGTTCCGTGTTTCGTTGCCCGATGGTTACGCCATCAATTCTTGAATGTCATGTTCTTTCAGGAAGTTCACAATCCCGCCGGCTTCGGCGATTTTGAGTACGAAATCGGGCAGGGGCCGGGCCTGGAAGTTCGCGCCAGTCGTCAGGTTGCGGATTTGGCCGGTCGCCAGGTCAACATCCACCTCGTCGCCTTCGGTGATGCCTGCCACCGCTTCGGGGCATTCGAGAATCGGCAGGCCAATGTTGATGGCGTTGCGGAAGAAGATGCGCGCAAACGAGGGCGCGATGACGCACCTGGCCTGCGAGCCTTTGATGGCGATGGGCGCGTGCTCGCGCGAGGAGCCGCAGCCAAAGTTCTGCCCGCCGACGATGATGTCGCCGGGGCGCACGTTTTTGGCATACTCCGGCTTGACCTCGCAAAAGACGTTCTTGGCGAGTTCGAGCGGGTCGATGGTGATATTGAACCGACCGGGGATGATTTCGTCGGTGTTCATGTTTTCTCCGAAAGTCCAGGCTTTTCCCATAATTTTTCCTTTTTTCACCACAACGATAACGACGGGGCACGACGGAAGTTCTTATGTTTTTCGGTTTCCTTCGTGTTCCTTTGTCGCCGTCGTGGTTAAAGATTTTGCAGATAAGTGCGTGGATCAGTGATTTTGCCCGTCAGCGCCGTCGCCGCGGCGGTGGCCGGGCTGGCGAGGTAGATTTCGGCCAGCGGGCTGCCCATGCGCCCGACGAAGTTGCGGTTCATCGTCGTCAGGGCGCGTTCACCCGCCGCCAAAATGCCGCCATGCCGCCCGATGCAGGCCCCGCAGCCGGTTCCCGTCACGGTGCAGCCGGCGTCCATCAGGATTTCAATCAGCCCGTTTTGCATGGCCTTCTTGTGGATGCGCTGGCTGGCCGGAGTAACGATGACGCGCACCAGCGGGTTGACTCGTTTGCCCTTGAGCATGTTCGCCACGATTTCCAAATCCTCGTAGCGGGCGTTGGTACAGGTGCCGATGTAGACCTCGTGCACTTCCAGCCCCTCGACCTGCTCCAACGGCTTCACGTTGTCCACGTCCGGGTGGCAGGCAACCTGCGGGGTGAGAGTCGAAACATCGAGTTCGAGAACGCGCTCGTAGCGCGGGTTGACCGGCTGGATTTGCTCGAATTCCCTCACCCCCAGCCCCTCTCCCCCTGGGAGAGGGGAGTCAAGTTCCCTCTCCCCCTGGGAGAGGGCGGAGGGTGAAGGCCCCAGCGGCGTTTCATTCATCAGGTAGTCCATCGTCACCTGGTCGGCGGCAATCAGCCCGCACTTTGCCCCAATTTCGGTGGACATGTTCGGGAAGATGATGCGCTCGTGCATGGGCAGGGACTCGATGTACTCGCCGCCGAATTCGACCGAGCGATAGGTTGCGCCGTCCATGCCGAGCAGCCCGGCGATGGCTATCATCCCGTCTTTGGCATAGACTCCCGGCTGGGTTTGGCCGCGCAGTTCGATGCGGATGGTCTCCGGCACTTTGAACCAGCACTTTCCAGTGACCCAGGCCACCGCAATCTCGGTCGAACCCAGGCCCGCGCCGAACGCGCCCATCACGCCGTAGGTGTTCGAGTGCGAATCCGCGCCGATGACGATTGCGCCGGGGGTGATGAAGCCCTCCTCCAGCATGACCTGGTGGCAGACGCCCTGCATGAACAGGTGCGGCAGTTCCTGTTCCTTCACAAAGTCCAAAATTTTGCGATGATTCTCGGCGGCCACCACATTCGGGGCCGGGTAAGCGTGGTCGAGGTGCAGCACGATGCGGTTCTTATCGTGAATCGGCTTGCCAATTTCCCGAAAGGCCTTGATTGCCAGCGGGGTGGTGTTGTCGTGGCTCATGATGTAGTCCACGTCCAGCAGGACGATTTCTCCGGCCTGGACGGTTCTCCCGGCTTTGCGGGAGAAAATTTCTTCGATAAGTGTGCCCATAAAGTCTCCTTGTCGTTATTCGATATTCGTTATTCGGTAACTCGATACTCGAATAACGAATATCGAGTTACCGAATATCCAGTATCGCTTATCGAACCCCGTTATATTTCTTCAACACCATCCGCGTCTCGGTCCGTTTGACGCCCGGCACGGTGCGGATTTCTTCAATCAGGTTGTTCAGCGCCATCATATTCTCCGCGTCCACGAACGCGCTCACGTCGAAGTCGCCGGTGATTTCGTACACGTTTTTGACGCTGGTAAAGCCGCGCAGCCGCCGCACCACCGACGAGGTGTAAACGTGCGACTCAACTTCCAGCATGACCATCGCCTGGATGCTGTGCGGGATGATGTCGAGTTCACGCCCCGTGACCTGCTCGGCGATTTGCAGGATGT
Organism: Anaerolineales bacterium; assembly: GCA_034434035.1. Taxonomy (GTDB): domain Bacteria; phylum Chloroflexota; class Anaerolineae; order Anaerolineales; family Villigracilaceae; genus UBA5195. The sequence goes on along the minus strand of DAOTZM010000097.1, from coordinate 2,073 downwards.
CGCTGTCGAACAGTTGCTTGCGCTCGTCGCCGACGCTTTTAATCCGGTTGACGATGACCTCCAATTCCGCGTCACTGACCTGGATGCCGTACTCGTCCAAGCGGGCCGCCACCGCGCTTTTGCCGGTGTACTTGTCGATGACGATTTTCCGCTCCCGACCGAGCAGCGACGGGTCGAACGGCTCGTAAGTGCGCGGGTCTTTCAGGATTCCGTTGGTGTGCACGCCGCTCTTGTGGGTAAAGGCGTTCAGTCCGGTGATGGGTTTATTCGGGGCCAGGAAAAAGCCTGAAACCCGCTCCAGATAAGCCGAAAGTTCCACCAGCGGGGCCAGGTTGTATTTCTGCGCGCCTTCGAGATTGTGAAAAGCGAGGATCGTCTCGGCCAAATCGGGGATGCCCGTCCGCTCGCCCAGCCCATTGACGGTGGTATGGATGCAGTCTGCCCCGGCGCGGATGCCCGCCATGCCGTTGGCCAGCGCCAGGCCGTAGTCGTTGTGACAGTGCAGGTCAATCTGGCAGGGCAGCAGCCGCTCCCGCAGCGCCGAGACGCGCTCGGCCATCGCGTGCGGCTGCATGATTCCGAGCGTATCGGCAAAACTGATGCGGTCGGCCCCGGCCTCAATGGCCGCGTTGCAAACCGTCACCAGGAACTCGAATTCGGTGCGGGTGGCGTCCTCGGGCGTGTAGCGCACTTTCAGACCGAGTCCCCGCGCATAAGCGATATGTTCACGGATGATGTCGAGGGCCTGCTCCTGGGTCTTGTGCAGTTTGGCGTCCAGGTGGATTTTGGAAGTGGCGTAGAAAACCGCCACCCGGCCCGCGCCGCAGGCTTTGGCTTTGTCGATTCCCGAACGCGCGGCGATGGAGTGGGCTACAATCTCGGCCTTCAGCCCCAGTCCGGCAATCCGCTGGAGGGCTTTGGCGACATTCGGCGAAACCGACGGGTCGCCAGCCTCGATCATCTCGACCCCGACCTGGTCGAGCAGGCGGGCGATTTCGATTTTTTCGTCGAGAGTGAAATTGACGCAGGGCGTCTGTTCGCCCTCGCGCAGGGTGGTGTCTAGAATTTCGAGCATAAGAACTCCTCCGGGAGTCCAACGACTCCTGTCGTTGGGTTTTCCAAAATCGGGAGATTTTGGACTCCGAAAACAAAAAAACGCGCCCTCCGGTTGGCGGAGAGCGCGCTGGATGTGCGTAAGCAGACAGGACGGCAGGAAACCGCTTATCTCACCTTGCTTCTCACCCAACGAACGCGCCCACAAACCCGCCAACCGAATGGTGCGGTTGTGGGCTTGCGCTTGGACTTGGGTTCACGGGCGAGAAGGCGTTGCATATTGGGCGGTATTCTACCAGCCATGTGAAATATGTCAATAGGGTCTTATGCTAAATCAGCAATTCCAAATTCAAAGCTGAGTTATGGCGGCGCATGAACAATTTCCAAGCCATTTTCCAGGAAGGAGAATAAATCATCCCATGGGTCAAAGACCATGGAGCGAGTTAAAGCGCGCAGGTCATGGAAGAAGGTTTTTCGAGCGCGCAATGCTTGTCGTAAACGCGGAGAAGCTGGTTCAATCCACTCCTGAATCGTATGGAGTAGACAGTATTGGCAATAAAAACTTGGACGCGGACGAGAACGGACAAGAGCGGATTTTAAGATTTTTCTCCGCGTAGTCGGCTCTTGTCCGCGTCCCAAAAATGGCGTTGACCCATTACCAATAAAGTCTGTTAGAAAAGCCAGGATATTGAGGGAGGCCAGAACATTGGCCAAATCGTGTTATCCATGCCCAAAATTATGTTCGAGGTGACAGCCCTTGGTTTTCAGCGTATTGTTCTTTTCGTTTTCGATTTTCCAGCGCGTTCGTCCAACCTCGGCCAGGTGAATCAAGGCGTAACCGTGTGATTGGCGACGAAACTGTTTGGGTACAGGATTTCGCCCGTACCTTCTGTACGATGATCAATTCCAGCCCATTAACCAGTAACTTGAGTTTTCTCTACCGGACAAAACAATCTAAACTGTAATTCATATCTTATTCTTGTCATTTCGAGCCGCGCAGCGGGGAGAAATCTTGCGCAC